>JAEZEZ010000057.1 GCA_023432855.1 Pseudomonadota bacterium
CCGTCAACCCGTGCACTCTCGCGAACGCCTCCCACGTCAGGGCGCTGTCGTCTCGTGGTGGCGGGGGAGGCGGCGGCGGGGCCGGCTCGACCGGCGGGGCGGCGGGCGCCGGGGCGCCGAAGGCGTAGCGCAGGCCGATGGTCACCGAGTGATCCTGGTAGTCGCCCTCGAAGTCGCCGAGGTCGAGCCCCGTCACGCTGGCGTACTCGACCGGCAGGACGTGGTCCGCGCCGACGAAATAGCGGTACGTCAGGTCAAGGTTCATGCGCTCGGACACGGCGTAGGAGAAGCCGGCGAGCGCCTGGGCGGCCCAGGTCAGGTCGCCGTCGTCGATGCGCACGTTCTGCACCGCCGGACCGACGCCGCCGGAGGTGGCCAGGGTCCCCTCGACGTCGATGTCCACCAGGCTGGCGCCGACACCGAAGCCGACGAAGGGGTTGAACCGCGACTCAGGGCTGAAGTCGTAGATGAAGTTCGCCATCAGGCTGTAGTTGTGCATGTCGCCGGTGGCCGACGGGCAGGTGAGCCCGGTCGTGCCGGTGGCGCACAGGCCCTGCGGGAAAGCCCCGCCGGTGCGCCCGAAGATCTCGTCGATGTCGCCGACCCGATAGCCGCCCTCGACCTCGAAACGCCATTTGGGGGCGATCCGCGCGCCGAAGCGGGCGAAGGCCGCCCAGTCGTCTTCGGTTTCGAACTCCCATCGCGCCCGCTCGCCGAACGGGTTGCCGCGCTCCGAGACCCAGTCTCCGGATTGCTGGGAATGCCAACCGAGGTCGACGGCGCCATACCAGCCATCCTGGGCGGAGGCGGCGGACGCACTGACGGCGAGCGCGACGGCGCTCGCGGTTACTAGAAGCAGACGCATTACGGGAAACTACCTTCTTGGTCTTGGATACGGCCCCCCAAGGGCGGCTCGGCCGGGTTCCCCCGATCAAGCCGGACCCCAACGCGCCCCGCACGGAAGGGGTTTCCCCCGTTTGTCGACTTGGTCGCCCGGTAACCCACTCGGCGGCCGGGCCGATGCAATTTCGCCACAGTGGAGCGGCAGGGCCGGGGCGTCTAAGAGGATGCAGTGTGAACAGGATCGATGAGCCCGGCGCGCCCGCCGCTGACGCCGCCGCGGGCGGCGTCTCACTCAGTCAGTGGATGCTGGTCGCGGCCTTCTGGGGCGCGGTCGTGGTGACGGCGATCTTCGCCTTCGGGCCATCTCCCGACGGATCGGTTCCCGGCCGGGACAAGGTCTACCATGTCCTGACCTTCCTGACGCTCGGCCTGCTGGGAAGCTTCGCCTTCCCGAGGACGGACCTCACGCGACTGGCGCTGCTCCTGCTGGCGGGCGGCGTGCTGATCGAACTGATCCAGGGGCTGCCCATCGTCGGCCGCGACCGCAGCCTCGGCGATGTCGTGGCGGACGCCGTCGGGGTCGCGGGCGCGATGCTGGCGGCCGCGGGCGTCCGCAGGCTGGCGTGGCGGCGCTGACCCGCCTCAGGCGTTCGGGTCCAGCGAATCGGGGAGGGCGAGGTTCGCCTCGAGATAGCCGGCGCGCTTCAGGAAACGTTCGAGGGTGGACGGGAAGGACGCGTCCGGCGCCGGGCAATCGTCGCCGCGGGCACAGTCCTGCCCCGCCGCCACCTCGTCCTTGGCGTGGTTGCGCAGCATGATGTCCCAGGCCCAGTCGACCCGGCCAAGGCGCGCCGCGTCGGCCACGAAGGCGGCGCAGCCGCCCCGGGAACCGAGCGCACACAGGCGCTGCGCCCCGCCGAGATGGGACATGTAGAGCTGGCCGTACCGGCCGCTGCCGGAGACGTCCGTGAGCTTTCCGCCCACGAACTGCACGACTTTGGGCGGCAGCGGCGTGGAGGCGCCGAAGGCGGCGCTGAACCGATCGTCGCCGAGGACCCACTCGCGCTTGCCGTCGCCGTCGATGTCGCGCGGAAAATCGCTGGCCGTGGCGACCGGCCAGTCGCCCAGCCGGCTCAGCTTCCAGCCGCCCTCGCCCTGGCGCAGCGCCTGCACCTGCATGCAGCAGTCGTCGCCGGTCCAGGTGGCCACCAGCAGGGTATCGCGGCGGTCGTCGTCGTCCAGCCGGCCGACGCCGAACAGGTTGGCGCGCTCGGTCGAGACCCGGGCAGGCGCGGTCATGGAGTAGGCCTCATCGCCCTCCTGCACGGTCATCTTCACGCCCGCGTCGCCCGGCTGGCCCTCGAAGCTGACGCGCAGCCCCCTGCCGGCGAAGGTGCGCGACTGGCCCGGATGCAGGTCCGGCCAGGGCAGCATGACGTCGTTGAGCAGTTCCGGACTGTCCAGGTCCGCCTGGGCGAGCGCCGCCGTGCGACCCCCGGGATTGGTCAGAGGGTCCAGCATCCCCGGCCGCATCAGGCTGATCGCGCCCGTGAAGCCGGCGAACACCAGGGCGAGCGCCCCGATGCCCAGCGCGATCGAGAGCCCGCGCACCTGCTGCAGCCGCTTTCGCCGCGCCGCCAGGGACGGACCGGTTCGGCCCACGCGCGGCCGGTACTGGCCGCTCCAGACGGGCGTGCGCGGCCCGCGCGCGGCGCCGGCCGCCGGCCGACCGGACCAGCCGGACTGGCTGGACGGCCCGCCCGGGCCGCCGCGCCGGCGGGCTTCGTCGTACTTGCTGCGCCGGGCCTCGTCGCCGATCACGGCGAAGGCGGCGTTGATCTCCTTGGTGCGCTGTTCGGCGGCGGCCCGGTCGATGGGACTGGCGCCGTCCGGATGGTGCTTGCGCACGAGCGCGAGGTAGGCCGCGCGAATCACCGCCGCGTCCGCCTCGGGAGAGACGCCCAGCACCTTGTAGTGATCGGGGTTCGCGTCGGCGCGCATGGTGGCTTGGCCCCTGCCCGGAAGCTCGGTTCGGGCTGCCCATGGTTGATCGCCAAGATGCCGGCGAAACTCAAGCGCGAATTGCCGGATCGCGAATGGGTCGCAGATTTGACGCTTTCTGGCCTTAGGCGCCGCGGGTCGCTGCGCCGGCCGCGAAACCGCGACGAGCTTGACCCGTTTCCGCTGCGGCAGGATATAGCGGTCGCGCCAAGTCGGGAACGCGCGGCCTTGCGTCGCCAGTGGTGACGTCCGGCCCCTGTAACGAATTCGAGTCCGACTTGTGATCGATCTTCACTGCCACCTGCTTCCGGGCATCGACGACGGGGCCGCCGACCTCGAGGTGGCGCTCGAGATGGCGCGCCTGGCGGTGGCGGATGGCGTCACCGTCGTCGCCTGCACGCCTCACATCATGCCGGGCTATTACGAAAACACCGGCGAGGGCATCCGCCAGGCCGTGGCCGAGCTGCAGGCGCGCCTCGACGAGGCCGGCATTGCGCTGCGGCTCGTTCCCGGCGCCGACGTCCACCTGGTTCCCGACATGGTGGCGGGCCTGCGGGCCGGGCGCCTCCTGACCCTGGCCGATTCCCGCTACTTCCTGTTCGAACCGCCTCACAACGTGGCTCCGCCGCGGCTGGAAGAGTCCGTGTTCAACGTCATGGCCGCGGGCTACCAGCCGCTCATCACGCATCCGGAGCGGCTGCGCTGGATCGAAAGCCACTACGAGATCATGACCCGGCTCGCCCATGCCGGGGCCTGGATGCAGCTGACCGCCGGCTCGATCACCGGCAAGTTCGGCGACCGCGCGCGCTACTGGTCGGAGCGCATGCTGGACGAGGGCATCGTCCACATCATCGCCAGCGACGCCCACAACCTGCGCAAGCGCACCCCGGTGCTGTCCGAGGCGGTGGAGCTGGTCGCGGACCGGCTGGGCGCCGAGGCGGCGCACGACATGGTGTTGACCCGCCCCCTTGCGGTGCTAGACGATGCCCCGCCTTCCTCAGTCCCCCTTCCGGTAGGCATGCCGCGTTCGACGAAGCGCGCCGGTTTTCTTCGTCGGTTGTTCCGAGCAGCGTGACAATTCGAGCGCAGAGGTCCCCATGTTCCGATACCTGCTCTTCCTGCTGATGGCCGCCGGCCTGGCCGCCTGCTCGTCCGGATCCTCCAGCGCGCTGGGGAACGCCGGCTCCGGAACCATGATGCCGATCGCCTCCGCCCCGACGGCGGTGCACAGCGAGTATCGCATCGGCGCCGGCGACCAGCTCAACATCACCGTCTTCCAGGTCGAGGAACTGACCGTCGAGAAGACGCCGGTCGACGCCGCGGGCCAGATTCAGATGCCGCTCATCGGCGCGGTGACCGCCCAGGGCCGCACCACCTCGGAGCTGGGCCGCGACATCGCCGCCAAGCTCGGCGAGAAGTACCTGCAGGATCCCCAGGTGTCGGTGACCGTCGCCCAGGCGGCGAGCCAGAAGGTGACCGTGGACGGGGCCGTCGCCGAGGCGGGCGTGTTCGAGCTGCAGGGCCGCACCACGCTGCTTCAGGCGGTGGCCATGGCCAAGGGGCCGCGGGCCGACGCCAATCTCGAGCGCGTGGCGGTCTTCCGCAACGTCAACGGCCAGCGCCACGCCGCGGTGTTCGACCTCAAGGCCATCCGCCAGGGCCGCTCGCCCGATCCCGAGATCCTCGGTGACGACATTGTGGTCGTCGACAGCTCGGCGCTGAAGGGCGCCTGGCGCGAGGTGCTGCGCGCGCTTCCGGCCTTCTCCATCTTCCGGCCCTTCTAATCAGGCCGTAGGTTAAAGTCATACTCGATCGGATTTCACGCCATGGCGCCTGACGACCTCCCCAGCGCTGACGACGGCAAGCTGCGCCGCTTGCCGCCGCCCCAGGACCGCAACGCCCTGGCCCCGCAGACGGGCTACGGCGGCATCAGCCTGTGGGCGCCTGAGGAGCCGGCCGAGTTCAGCCTGAACCTGGCCGACTACTGGCGGCTGCTGCTCAAGCACCGGATCCTGATCGGGGTGATCTTCGTCGCGGCCCTGGCGCTGGGCGCCGTGGCCACCCTGCTGATGACGCCGGTCTACACGGCCCAGACGACGCTGCAGATCGACCGCGAGGCGGCCAAGGTCGTCGAGGACAACGTCACCGCGCCTTCGGACTCCATGGTCGCGGGCGAGGAGTTCTTCCAGACCCAGTACGGCCTGCTGCGCAGCCGTTCGCTGGCCCTGCGCGTGATCGACAGCCTCAACCTTGCGAGTTCCGACCGCTTCCTCGAGCAGATGGGCGTCGAGGTCGAGGACGGGGACGAGGGCCCCCGCACCGCCGCCCAGCGGCGTGAACAGGTGCTGGCGGTGATCCAGGACAACCTGGGCGTCGCCCCGGTGCGCGGCTCGCGCCTGGTGCACGTCACCTTCGACAGCCCCAGCCCCGTGCTGGCGGCCCAGATCGCCAACTCCTTCGCCGAGAACTTCATCCAGTCGAACCTCGACCGCCGCTTCGAGTCCTCGGCCTACGCGCGCGAGTTCCTCGAGAAGCGCATCGCCCAGGAGAAGGCCAAGCTGGAGGCCGCCGAGCGGCAGCTGGTGCAGTACGCGGCCAACGAGGAGATCATCAACCTCTCCGAACCGAGCGCCGCCGGCGGCGAGACCCAGTCGCTCGCCACCAACAACCTCGTCGCCATCAACTCCGCCCTGGCCCAGGCCAAGGCCCAGCGCGTCGCCGCCGAGGAGAAGTGGCGCCAGGCGTCCGGCGCCGCGGTCATGGGCCTGCCCGAGGTGCTGCAGAACCCCACGGTGCAGAACCTGCAGCAGCAGCGCGCCGCGCTGACCGCCGAGTACCAGCAGAAGCTGCGCCAGTTCAAACCCGAGTTCCCGCAGATGCTGCAGCTCAAGGCTCAGCTCGACGAGGTGAACCGCCAGATCGACGCCGTCGCCGGCAATGTCCGCTCGTCGCTGCGCGCCCAGTACGTCGTCGCCCTGAACCAGGAACGTTCGCTGCAGGGCCAGGTGAACCGGCTGAAGGGCGAGGTGCTCGACCTGCGCGACCGCAGCGTCCAGTACAACATCCTCCAGCGCGAGGTGGACACCAGCCGCACCCTCTATGAGGGCCTGCTCCAGCGCTACAAGGAGATCGGCGTCGCCGGCGGCGTCACCACCAACAACGTCTCGGTGGTCGACCGCGCCTTCCCGCCGACCGCGCCGTCGCGCCCCAACATCATCATCAACATGGGCCTCGCCGCCGTGCTCGGCATCGGCCTCGGCATCCTCGCCGCCTTCATCATGGAAGCGCTCGACGAGTCCCTGTCGAGCCCGGAAGATGTGGAGAGCAAGCTCGGCGTTCCGGTGCTTGGCGCCGTGCCGCTGCTGGAGAAGGGAACCGAGCCGCTGGGCGCGCTGGCCGACATACGATCTCCATTCTCGGAGGCGTACTACTCGCTGCGGACCGCCCTGCAGTTCTCGACCCCCAACGGCGTGCCCCGGACCCTGCTGATCACCAGCTCCCGTCCGGCCGAGGGGAAGTCGACCACGGCCCTGGCCATCGCCCTCAACCTCGCCCGCGTCGGGGCGCGGGTCCTGCTGGTCGACAGCGATCTGCGCAACCCGTCGATGCACCGGCTGGTCGCCGCCGACAATTCGCGCGGCCTGTCCAACATCCTGTCCGGCGCCTCGTCGCTCACCGACACGGCGCAACAGACCGATCAGGACAACCTGTGGTTCGTGCCCTGCGGTCCGCTGCCGCCCAGTCCGGCCGAACTGCTCGGCGGCTCGCGCGTGCGCGCCTTCCTCGACGAGGCCCAGCGCAAGTTCGACGTGGTGGTCATCGACGGCCCGCCCGTGCTCGGTTTCGCCGACGCGCCCGTGCTGTCGTCCCAGGTCGAGGGCACCATCATGGTCATCGAGTCCCGCGGCACCCGGCGCGGCCAGGCCCGCGGCGCCCTGCGCCGCCTGGTGATCGGCAACTCGCGCCTGCTGGGCGCGGTGCTGACCAAGCTGAACGTGCGCACGGTCGGCTACGGCGGCTACGACTACGCCTACGACTACCAGTACGGCCTCGACTCCAAGCCCAAGCGGGCCCGCGCCTGATGACGCGGGGGCGTCGCTAGGATGCAGGCCTGGCGCGACAGCTCCTGGGCGGGGCGGGGTCTGCTGATCGCGCTCGCGGTCCTCGGCCTGTTCCTGGCCTGGTCCGTGGCGGTCGAGGCCGCCAGCCACGTGCTGGCCAGACCCACCGCCCTGGCGCTGAAGCCGGGCTCTCCCCGCCTGCTGGCCCGTCAGGGCGAGGCCGCCCTCAAGGCCGGCCAGGCGGACGCGGCGGTCGAACTCTCCAGGCGCTCACTCGCCGCCTCTCCGTTCAACGTCCGCGGCCTGCGGGTCCTCGGCATCGCCCTGGCTCAACAGGGCCAGGGCGTCCAGGCGGAACAGATCCTCACCCTGGCCGGCAACTGGAGCCTGCGCGACACCGCCGCCCACCTGTGGCTGGCGGACGAACGGCTGCGCCGGGCCGACTATGGATCGGGCGTGGCGCACCTCGACGCCGTGATGCGGCGGCGGGAAGATCTGCGCCCGCGGCTCTTCGACCTGCTCGGAAAGGCGGCGGTCGCCGACCCGAGGGCGCTCGCCGTGGTCTCCGAACGCCTGGCGCTGAAGCCGAACTGGCGCGAGGATTTCCTCACCCACCTGCTGCGCACCTCCGACGGCCAGGTCGCGGCCGTGACCCTGGCGGCCAGCCTTCACGCCGGCGGCGAGGGCATGACGGAGGACGAGCTGTCCGACGTCTTCAACGGCCTGATCCGGGCCCGGCGTTTCCAGGCGGTCCGCCAGTTGGCCCAGGTCCTCGGTCTGCGCGACGCGGAAGGCGTGGCGGATGGCGGTTTCGAGGGCGTCAAACGCCCCGCGCCGCTGCGCTGGGACGTGACCGGCGGATCCGGCGCCACCGTCGAAATCGTCCCCTCGGAGAGCGGCGAAGGGCGCCTCCTGCGGGTCGAGTACGACGGCTATTCCTCGCCGTCGCTGGTCCGCCAGCTGCTGCTGCTCGATCCCGGCTCGCACCGCCTTTCCGGCCGGGCCCTGGTCGACGGGCCGGCGGACCGGCTCGCCTGGCGGATCCGATGCGCCGAGACGACCGAAACCATCGCCGCCTTCTCCTCGCCCGAAGCGGCCGGCGAAGGCTGGCGCGACTTCGACCTCGGCTTCACGGTTCCGGCGTCCCGCTGCGACGTGCAGTGGCTCGAACTCGCGCCGCAGCCGGGTCCGCGGCGGGTCGAAATCCTCGCCCGATACGATGACCTGACGATCCGCTGACGCGGTTTTCCACGCTTGCAGGCGAATCCCGGTCTCCTGCGGGTTGTCCCTGCGACCGAGGGCCGCTATAGCCTCCCTTCAAGGCGTGGAATCGCCGTTCGAACTCACGCACCAAGGAGTCCCCCCATGCGCAAGACCGTAGCCGCCGCTGTCGCCGGTCTCATGCTCGCCGCCGGCCCGATCACTGCGGCCGCCGCGTCCGAAGGCCAGGCCGTGCGCCTCGGCGACCGCGTGGGCGCCAAGAGCGAAACCGCCAGCCAGCTGTACGGCATTCCGACCGTCGTGTGGATTGGCGCCGTGCTCGCCGTCGTCATCCTCGTGGCCGCCGCCGACGACGATGACAAGGACAACGACGCTCCCATCAGCGCCTGATCCGGGACGCGCCTGCCTGCTCTAGCGGTTGAGGACGCGTGCCAACATCGAGACCAGAGGACCGGCAAGACCTTATCGCCCTGATGGCGATGGTCCTGGCGGTCCTTTCGCTCGTCTTCGGCGGCGCCAGCCGTGAGAACGAACTGAGGCTCGCCCTCGTCGAACTCGCCTCGGTTCCGCTACTCGCCTTCAGCCTGCACCGCCTGATCGACACCGGCCGCTGGCGTGAAGTGCGCCTGCCCCTGGGGATCCTCTCGGCGGTTCTCCTGATCCCTCTCCTGCAACTCGTTCCCCTGCCTCACGCCTGGTGGGCGAGGCTGCCGGGGCGTGATCAGGTCGATCTCGCCCTGCAGCTTGGGGGCGTCGACGCCGCCTGGCTGCCGATGTCCATGGCGCCCGAGAAGACCTGGGCCAGTTTCCTGGCCCTGCTGCCGCCGGCGGCGATGATGCTCGCGACCCTGCTGCTCCGCACCTCCCAGCAGCGCCGCATGACCCTGATCTTCCTGCTCGGCGCCGTGGCGAGCGTGCTGCTCGGCGCAGCGCAGTTGGCGGCAGGCGGGCGCGGCCCCCTCTACCTCTATGAAACCACGACCCTGAAGTCGGCGGTCGGCTTCTTCGCCAACCGCAACCACCTCGCGGCCCTGCTGGTCGCGACCCTGCCGCTGGCAGGGGTCTTCGTCGGGGAAGCCATCGGCCGTGCGCGGGGCGACCGCCGGATGCAGATCGCCCTGGGCCTTCTGTTCAGCCTTCTGGTCGTCGTCGGCATCGGCGCAGTGCAGTCGAGGGCGGGCATCATGCTCGCCGGCCCGGCGCTCCTGGGCTCCCTGCTCGTGGCCTGGCGCGCCTCGAGCAAGGGACATCGCGCCCTGGCCGCCGTCTCGCTCGTTCTGGTCGGCGCGACCGCCGCGGCCGCAGTGGCCGTCTTCAGCCTTTCGCCCATCCTGCAGCGCTTCGACAGCGAAGGCTCCGAGCGCCGTTTCGAGGACTGGGCGGTGATCGCCGACGCCGCCGAGACCTACCTTCCGGTGGGAACCGGGATGGGGTCGTTCGATCCGGTCTACCGTTCGGTCGAACCGCTCGACACCATGGGCGCCGCCTTCCTGAACCACGCCCACAACGATTTCCTCGAGACCTGGCTGGAAGCCGGCTGGCTCGGCGCGCTGGTGCTGGTCGTCTTCCTGGGCTGGTGGGGTTTCCGTTCCTGGCGGGCGTGGATGGCCGAGAGCGAACCCTACGGGAGCCTCGCGCGCGCAGCCGGCCTCAGCATCGGGCTGCTTCTGCTCCATTCGCTGGGGGACTATCCCCTGCGCACCGAGACCCTGGCGGTGTTCTTCGCCTTCTGCTGCGGTATTCTCGCGGCCCGGCCCATGCCCCGGGACCCGCTTCCCCACGCCTGATCCCTTCCCCGGCGGCGTCGCTCTGGCGAAGGCTTGCCCCCGGCGCTAGAGCAGGTCCCGCAACCCGCTCCGCCCGGTCGTATTTGGAGTTCCCCCTTGCTTCAGGTCATCCAGTCGCTCGCCAACGGCGCGATCGAAGCCGCCGATGTTCCGGCTCCCGCAGCCGGCCGCAACGGCCTGCTGATCGAGACCTCGGCCAGCCTGCTGTCGGCGGGCACCGAGCGGATGCTGGTGGAGTTCGGCAGGGGCAACCTGATCCAGAAGGCGATGAGCCAGCCCGACCGGGTCAAGCAGGTGATCGCCAAGGCCCGGACCGACGGGGTGCTGGAGACCCTGGAGGCGGTTCGCACCAAGCTGGACCAGCCCATCCCCCTCGGTTACTGCGCCGCCGGCCGCGTGCTCGAGGTCGGGCCGGGCGCCGAAGGCTTTCGGGTCGGCGACCGGGTCGTCTGCAACGGCCCCCATGCCGAGGTCGTGGCCAGGCCCCAGACCCTGTGCGCGCGGATCCCCGAGGGCGTTTCCGATGAGGCCGCCTCCTTCACCCCCCTGGCGGCCATCGCGCTCCAGGGCGTCCGCCTGGCCGCCCCTACGCTCGGGGAGACCGTCGTGGTCATCGGCCTGGGGCTCGTGGGACTGCTGACCGCCCAGATCGCCCGGGCCAACGGGTGCCGGGTGCTCGGGATCGACCTCGACGCGCGCAAGATCGCCCTGGCCCGCGAGTTCGGCGTCGAGGCCGTGGATGTCTCGGGCGGCCAGGACCCGGTCGCGGCCGCCATGGACTTCTCCCGCGGCCGCGGCGTCGATGCGGTGCTGATCACGGCGTCGACGAAGAGCAGCGATCCCGTCAGCCAGGCCGCGCGCATGAGCCGCAAGCGCGGCCGCATCGTGCTGGTCGGCGTCACCGGCCTCGAGCTCGACCGCGCCGAGTTCTACGAGAAGGAACTGACCTTCCAGGTGTCGTGCTCCTACGGCCCGGGTCGCTACGACACCGAGTACGAGGACCGGGGCCGCGACTACCCCTTCGCCTTCGTGCGCTGGACCGAACAACGCAACTTCGAGGCGGTGCTCGACCTGATCGCTTCCGGCGCGCTTCGGGTCGAACCGCTGATCAGCCACCGTTTCCCGATCGAGCGCGCGGTCGAGGCCTACGCCGCCCTGACCGGGGATGCGGACGCCGTGGGCATCGTGCTGACCTATGACCGGCCGAGTGGGCCCAAGCTCGCCCGCGTGGTCGCGGTCGAGGCCCCGCGCGCCGCGCCCGGCTCCGCCGGCGTCAGCGTGATCGGCGCCGGCAACTTCGCGTCCCGCGTGCTGATCCCGGCCTTCAAGGCCGGCGGCGCCGAACTGCGCTCCCTCGTCAGCCAGGGCGGGGTCTCGGCCCTCGTCCACGCTCGGCGGAACGGCTTCGAACAGGCGGTGTCCGATACCGACGCCGTCTTCGGCGACGCCGGAACCCGCGCGGTGGTGGTGGCGACCCGTCACGACAGCCATGCCGAGCTTGCCGTCCGCGCCCTCGACGCCGGCAAGTCCGTGTTCGTCGAGAAACCCCTCGCCCTGACCGAGGAGGAACTCGACGCCGTGGTCGAGGCCCGCAGGCGGGCAATAGAGCGCGGCGAGGCGCCCGTGGTCATGGTCGGATTCAACCGTCGTTTCGCCCCACTGGTGGTGAAGATGAAGGCGATGCTGGACCAGATCGCCGAACCGAAGACCTTTGTCACTGTCATGAACGCCGGCGCCATCCCGGCCTCGCACTGGACCCAGGATGCGAAGATCGGGGGCGGCCGCATCGTCGGCGAGGCCTGCCACCACATCGACCTGCTGCGGTTCCTGGCGGGTTCCCCGATCGTCGAGGCCCATGCGGTGCGCCTCGGGCGTCCGGCCGCAGACGGAATCGCCGACGACAAGGCGTCCATCGTGCTGAGCTTCGCCGACGGCTCCCACGGCACGGTGCACTATTTCGCCAACGGCTCGGCGTCCTTCCCCAAGGAGCGGATCGAGGCTTTCGGGGGCGGCCGCGTGCTGCAGCTCGACAACTTCCGCAAGCTCGAAGGCTGGGGCTTCAGCGGCTTCTCCCGCACGGGCGGCCGGCAGGACAAGGGGCACGCCGCCGGCGCCGCCGCCTTCATCCGCACGCTCCGCGAGGGCGGACCGGCCCCCATCCCCTTCGAGGAGCTCGAGGAGGTCGCGCGCTGGAGCATCCGCGCGGCGCGCTTCTAGCGTGCAGCGTCTCAAGCGCGCCCTGCTGGTCGCCGACGCGGTCGTCCGGGTCGGCCCGGCGAACGCCGCGGTGGTCGCCGGCTATCGCGTGGCGGCCGGGCGCGGCTGGCTGGAGGCCAGACCGGTCGAGGTCGGCGGCGCGCTGTTCGCGCGGGCCAACGGCGCCGGGGCGTCCGTCGACGCCACGCCGGCCCTGCTGGAGGAGGCCGAGGGTCTGCTGGCCGGCCGGCTGCGCGGTTTCGGCGGTCAGGTCTTCGAGACCGGCGCGCCGCCGGACTGGCGGCTGAACCTGCTGTCCGGTCGTCGCGACATTTCCGACGAGCCCTGGTGGAAGGTCGGCGACGCCGACCCGGAGGCCGGGGACATCAAGGGTGTGTGGGAAGCGTCGCGTTTCGACTGGGCGGTCGTCTTCGCGCGAGCCGCCGCCGCGACCGGCGAGGCGCGGTGGATCAAGGCGCTCAACGCCTGGAGCGCTAGCTGGCTCAAGGCTTTCCCGCCCTACCGCGGGCCGGGCTGGAGCTGTGGGCAGGAGGCGTCCCTGCGCCTTCTGCAGGTGTTGCTCGCCGCCCGGCTGCTGGGCCAGGACCGGAGCCCGGGGCCAGGGATGGCCGCCTTCGTCGAGGCTCACCTGCGCCGGATCGCGCCGACGCGGCTTTACGCCATGGCGCAGGACAACAATCACGGGACCTCCGAGGCCGCGGCCCTGTTAGCGGGCGGCGCCTGGCTGGAGCGCCAGGGCGACGGGGAGGCGGCGCAGTTCGGCGCCCGCTGCGCCCGTCTCGGCCGCCACTGGCTCGAGGACCGGACCCGCCGGCTGTTCTTCGCCGGAGGCGGCTTCGCCCAGTACTCCACCAACTATCACCGCCTGGCGCTGGACACCCTCGTGCAGGCCGAGCTCTGGCGCCGGCATCTCGGGGCGGAACGCTTCAGCAAGGCCTTCTACGAGCGCGCGGCGGCCGCCGTGGACTGGCTGGCGGGCGTGGCCAACGCGACGACCGGCGATGCGCCGAACCTGGGGGCCAACGACGGGGCCCGCGCCTTCCGGCTCGACGACGGCGGCTTCCGCGACCATCGCGGCAGCATCCAGCTGGCGGCGGCGGTGTTCGGGGCGGCCTCGGTCTTCGATCCCGGGCCGTGGGATGCGCCGGTGCAGGCCTTCGGTCTGGTGCGCAAGTCGCGCACGCCGGAGCTGGCCCGGAAGCGCTCCCGCCTGTGGCCGGACTTCGGCCTGGCCCTGCTGGCGCCGGCCGGCGGCAGGAGCTACGCCTTCGTGCGCATCCCGAAGAACCGCTTCCGCCCGAACCAGGCGGACCCCCTGCACCTCGATCTGTGGACGGTCGACGGCCGCAACCTGCTGCGCGACGCGGGCACCTGGTCCTATCACGACCGCAGCGCCGATGAGCGGTTCGCGGGGATCGGGGCCCACAACACGGTCCAGTTCGACGGCCGCGACGCCATGCCCCGCCTGTCCCGCTTCCTCTATTCGCGCTGGATCCACGGCCGGGGGGAAACGCCGCGCGAAACGCCCGAGGGCCTGAGGTGGAAGGGCGGCTATCACGACGCCTGGGGAGCGGCCCACCGGCGCGAAATCAGCGTCGCCGACGATGTCTGGACGGTCGTCGATCACCTGTCGGGCCGGTTCCACGCAGCGGTGCTGCGCTGGCGGCTCCCGCAGGGGGACTGGAAGCTCGACGGCCACCGCGTCGAGGGCGAGGGCCTGGTGCTCGACGTGGAAGCCGAGGCTCCGCTCGACGTGGTGCTGAGGCCGGGTGAGGAATCCCTGCGCTACGGCGAGCTGACACCTGCCGTGATCGTCGAGGCGCGGGTGCGCGCGCCGGTGGCGCGGCTTCGCACGGTGATCACGGTCGTCTGATGCGCGTTCTCTACTTCCACCAGTATTTCGGCACCCCGAAGGGAGCGAGCGGCACGCGGTCCTACGAGATGGCGCGCGCCCTGATCGCGCGCGGGCACGAGGTGGACATGGTCTGCGCCAGCGCCGACCGGTCCGACAGCGGCCTGGAGACGCCGTTCGTCAACGGCCGCCGGGACGGGGTGGTCGACGGCGTGCGGGTCACCGAGTTCGACCTGGGCTACTCCAACGCCGACAGCCTGCTGGTGCGTGGCTGGAAATTCGTTCGCTATGCGCTGAAATCGATCGGCGTCGCCCTGGCCCGGCCGTGCGACCTGGTCTTCGCCACCTCCACCCCCCTGACGGCGGCGCTGCCGGGGGTGGCGGCGAAGGTCGTGCGCGGCAAGCCGTTCGTCTTCGAAGTGCGGGACCTGTGGCCCGAACTGCCCATCGCCATGGGCATGAAGAACCCGCTGGTGATCTTCGCCATGCGTCTGCTCGAGCGCACCGCCTACGCCTTTGCGGACCAGGCGGTGGCGCTGGCTCCGGGCATCCGCGACGGGATCGCCGCGCGCGGGGTGCTCGCCGAGCGCATCGCCCTGGTCCCCAACGGCTGCGATTTCGAGCTGTTCGACGGGGTGGAGTCCGAGCACCCGAGCGTGCTGGCGCCGGACCGGATCGAGCACGGCGACCTCGTCGCCGTGTTCACGGGCGCCCACGGCAAGGCCAATGGCCTCGACGCCGTCGTCGCCGCCGCGCGGGAGCTGGACCGGCGGGGGCGGACCGACATCCGGCTGCTGCTCATCGGCTCCGGTTCGGAAAAGGCCCGGCTCATGAGCGAAGCGGAGGGGGTGCGCTCGCTGGTCTTCGCCGATCCCCTGCCCAAGCGCCGGCTGGCCGCGATCGTTCGGGGCGCCGACGTTGGCCTGCAGATCCTGGCCGACGTCGAGGCGTTTCGCGAAGGCACGTCGCCCAACAAGTTCTTCGACTACCTGGCCGCGCGCAAACCGGTGCTGATCAACTACCCCGGCTGGCTGGCGCGCTTCGTCGAGGATGCCGGGTGTGGCTGGGTCTGCCCGCCGGGCGACGCCGGGGCGATGGCCGACGCTCTGGAAGCGGCCGCGGCGGACCGCGCCGGCGCACGGGCCCGGGGCGAGGC
>JAEZEZ010000064.1 GCA_023432855.1 Pseudomonadota bacterium
AGGTGCGCAAGGTGCTGAAGATCGCCAAGGAGCCGATCTCGCTCGAGACCCCGATCGGGGACGAGGAGGACTCGCACCTCGGGGACTTCATCGAGGACAAGAACGCGGTCCTGCCGATCGACGCCGCAATTCAGTCGAACCTGCGTGAGACAACCACCCGTGTTCTCGCATCGCTGACGCCGCGCGAGGAGCGCGTCCTGCGTATGCGCTTCGGCATCGGCATGAACACCGACCACACCCTCGAGGAGGTCGGCCAGCAGTTCTCGGTCACCCGCGAACGCATCCGCCAGATCGAGGCCAAGGCCCTGCGCAAGCTGAAGCACCCCAGCCGTTCGAGGAAACTGCGCAGCTTCCTCGACAGCTAGACCGACCAGATCCAGTCCGGACCGCCGCGCGGACCCCTTCGCGCGGAGGCCCACACCTTACCCATCCACAAGCCAACGGAATTCATGAGCAAGAAACTCACCGACACCTTCGCCGACCGTCAGAAAGCCGCCGCCGAGGCGAAGCAGGCCATGCTGGCGCGCTTCAAGCCCAAGCCCATGGTGCAGTCGGACGAGCCGGTGATCGACCGCGAGGCCGAGAAGCGCGCCAAGGTCGAGGCCCTGAAGGCCAAGCGCGCCGCCGAGAAGGAAGCCAAGCGCATCGCCCGCGAACAGGCGGAAGCCGCCGATCGCGCCGCCCGCGAGGCCGCCGAGCAGGCCGCCCTGGAGGCGCGCCGCCAGGCCATCAAGGAACGCAAGGCGGCCGAGAAGAACGCCGCCCAGGACCGCCGCGCCGCCAAGCTGGCCGCCTACGCCCAGTTCAAGATGACCGGCCGCAAGCCGGGCGACGAACTGTACTGAGCCGATTTCCAGAACCTGTCCGAGGGCGGCCCCGCAAGGTGCCGCCCTTTTTTTAATGCGACCTCCTTCCCTCTTCAGAGGGAAGGATGGGCCCCGCGCATCGGAGGCGCGGCAGCGCCGCAGATCCTTGCGCGGGAGGAAGAGTGGCATGCGCGAAGCGCACTCTCTTCCACTGTCCATGTTCGCCCTCGGTGGCGCTGGCGCGCCCGTTCCCTCTCTTCCTCCAGCGTGGGCCTTCGCCGCGTTGCGGCTCCAGCACGCTGGGACCTCCTTCCCTCCAAGGAGGGAAGGATTGGCGCGCTTGTAAGAATCCCCCGCGCGCCGCGACTATCGGCTCGATGGTCACGGTCGAGCACGTCATCGCCCAGTATGGGCCGGCGCTGGCGCGCATCGCCGCGGCGTACGAGCGCGACCGCGCCCTGCGCGAGGACCTGGTGCAGGACATCGCCGTCGCCGTCTGGCGCGCCCTGCCCAGTCTGCAGGACGAGGCGAAGCTGAAGCCCTTCGTCTTCCGCATCGCCCACAACCGCTCGGTCAGCCACGTCGCCCGCCAGGCCGCCCGCCCGCGCCAGGACGAGCTCTCCGAGGCCCTGCCCGACGGCGGCGCCGACCCCGAGACGCGGCTGGCCCGGGCGGAACAGTCGGCCCGGCTGGTGGAGGCGGTGCGCAGGCTTGCGCTGCCCTACCGCCAGGTCATCACCCTGGTGCTCGAGGATCTGTCCTATGAAGAGATCGCCGAGGCCCTGGGGATCACGGTTTCCAACGTCGGGGTGCGCATCAACCGCGCCAAGGCGCAGCTGAAGGCGATGCTGGCATGAGCGACGACTTCCTGGACGACCTCAGGCGCAACTGGCGCGAACAGGACACCGAGGTCGAGCTGGTGGCCCACCGGCTGCGCCGCGGCCTGATGGTCTCGCGCGCCATGCTGTGGCTGGAGACGGCGACCTGCGTCTTCGCCTTCCTGTTCGGCCTGTTCGCCCTGTGGCTGGGGATCTGGGAGCGGCCGAACGGCATCGTGGTCATCGCCGGGCTCAGCATGGTGCTCTACGCCCCGCCCGCCGGCTGGCTGGCCTGGCGCACCCGCCGGGCCGAGCCGAAATGGCAGGACGAAACCGCCGAGGGGGTGCTGCGCGGCATGATCGAGCGCACCCGCACCACCGAGAAGCTGATGCGGCTGGTGCGCTGGCAGGGCTGGTGGCTGATCGGCCTGGCGGCGGTGATGTGGGCCGCGGCCCCCACAGGCTGGGTCGGCGCCGACCGGCGGCTGGCGCTGGTCACCGGCATCTTCCTCGCCTCCGCCCTGATCGCCTTCGCCTGGGCCGTCTGGCGCACCCGCGGCGCCCGCCGCGAACGGGCGAGGTGCGAGACGCTGCTGCGGGAGTGGCAACATTGATCCCGTCATCCCACGGTCGGCCGAAGGCCGATCCGGGGGACCCAAGCGACGTTGGCGGCCCCGGCCCTAGCCGTTCAGGCGCTCGAACAGGTCTTCCCAACGCGGGTTGACGGACTCGATCTGCCTGATCTTCCAGGCCCGGGGCCACTTCTTCAGCCGCTTCTCACGGTGGATCGCACCACCACGCCGCTCGTCACGGCCGCCTTGCAGCCGTTTTGCGGGCGGCGCATTCTATTGGGGCAGGGGCCCAACCATGGAGATGCGTGACATGCGCAATCTGATGTTCGCCGCCGCCATCGGCGCGATGGCCCTGGCCGGATCTGCGGCCTCGCAGGACGAGGGCAAGCCCGGCGGCCTCGGCTGGGTGTGCCTGGATACGGGCGGGGCGGCCCGCGGCGCGGTCTGCGACCGCAACCTGAACCACTCCAGCCCCGACTTCTGCCGCTGCCCGCCGCTCACCGACAAGGTCCGCGCCGAGGTCTGCGACCCCAACGAGCCCAAGCCGGCGGAGTCCGCCGCCTTCGAACGCGCCCGGAAGGACGCCGCCCGCGACGGCTCGCTTGTGGGCGACACCTATGAGGGCATGCGCATGTGCGTGCGGCCGACCACGCCGCTGCCGGGGAACCCGCGCTGAGGCCGGTCCTTTCGCATCTGCGAAAGGAACATTGATCACCGCCCGGCGGGGCCTTATATGCGGGGCCTCGCGGGGCGGTCCGCGGTCATGAGCGTCGCAAGGAGGCGCCCGTGCTGCTCACCATGATGAAGGCCAAGCTTCACCGGGCGACGGTGACCCAGGCCGACATGCACTACGAAGGCTCGATCTCGATCGACCAGGACCTGCTGGACGCGTCCGGCATCCTGCCGCACGAGCAGGTCGACGTGCTGAACATCAACAACGGCGCGCGCTTCACCACCTACGCCATCGTGGCCGGGCGCGGCTCGCGCGAGATCGGCGTCAACGGCGCCGCCGCCCGCCTGGTCCAGCCCGGCGACAAGGTGATCATCGTCGCCTACGGCCAGATGCCGGCCGAAGAAGCGCGCAACTACGCCCCCAACGTCGTCCTGCTCGACGACAACAACAATCCCAAGCTGAAGGCGGCCTGAGGGCCCGCGCCCACTGCCTCCTGATTGCGACGGGGGGAGAGGTACAGGTGTGCGGCGTCTACGGCTCGAATGAGTAGGTGGCCGACAGCGTCACCGTGACCTCGCCTTCGGAAGGGAGGATCGGCGTCGTCGGAGCCGCGCGGGCAATGCGGCTTCCGGTAACGACGAGCCCGCTGACGTTGCGGTTCATTTCGCTCACCTGGCGCAGCCGCATGCTCCGCCATCCTCCGGCTTCCGCGTACTCACGGGCGATCTTCTGTAGGTCCTGCATGGCCAGCCGGCGGGCCTCGGAAACCAGGGCGGCGCTGTCCCGGCGTTGGAAACGGATGTTGAGGAATTCGTCGGCGCCGGCTCCGAACGCGGCGTCAAAGATCGGCCCCAACCGATCAAGACGCCGGTCGGTGACCCGGATGGTATTCTCGGCGACGAAGTAGACTTCGCGCTCGCCGTTGCGGGGGTCACGTTCCCGGCGGTTCACCACCAGCCCGGCGGTTTCAATGTCATCATTGCCCACGCCGCGCGCCCTCAGCGCTGCGATAACCGCGTCCATCTCGGTCGCCGTCAGGCGGGTGGCTTCCAAGGCGGTCGGGGCGTGGTTTTCCACCTGGAACGCAAGCACCGCCTCGTCGGGCGCGGCCGGCGCCCGGCCCGTCGCCGTAAATGAGAGCGTTGAAAGCTCGGGTTCCGTCTGGGCCAGCGCCGGCTGAGCGGCGAAGAGAAAAGCGGCGAGGATGGAGGCCGGAGCATTCATGCGGAGGAGGGTAGACAGGCCAGACTTAAGGAAGGTTTCAGATGCGACCGGTCTGGCTCACCACCGTTCATGCAACTTGCCCGTCAGAGCCGCCTTAGTAGGCCTTCTCCAGGCCCGCATCCTTCAGCGTGCCGTTGGCCGTGTGACGCGACCTGATATCTCCGTCCACGGTGAAGCGCTTGCCGTTGATCGGGCTTTCCCAGATCTCGTGATCGCCGCGGCCCTGCCTGACGAGCCAACAGCCGGCGGCGGTCAGTCGCTGCTTGACGTCGCGCGTATAATTCACGCGGCCAGGCGGACGCGGGTGCTGGCGTGCGCGATGAGCTCGATTGGCACGTCGCGCAGATCGCCGCCCCCGTCCCCGCCGTCGAGCAGGTCCTGGATCACGCCCGGCAGCCGCTCGATAAGCGCCTCCAGCGTCTCCGCCTCGATGCGCAGGCCGTGGATGTCTGCCGATTCAGTGAGCCAGACGCCGGCCTCGGCGTCGTAACTGGCCTTGACGACGATGACCCTGCTCATGCGCGTGCTCCCTCACGGCATGTGAGCACGCGAGCATTTCCTGTCAACGCGGCCGATCCTGCTCGGCGCGAGCTCTGAGCCTGCCTCTCCTTCAGGAGAGGACGGGGATGCGAAGCAGACCCGGGTGAGGCGTCGGCCGTCGCACGACGCCGTGGCTACGGAAAAGCCTCACCCGCTCCGTCTCGCTGCGCGAGCCGCTCGCGTCCTCTCCTGAAGGAGAGGAGGCGGCGATCCCTACTCCAACTCGTACACCGCCTGGACGTCCACGCGCAGGGTCAGTTCGCCGGGCGCGACGGGGGTGCTGGCGTCGGCGGCCTGGGCCATTTCCATGCGGTACATGGGCCGCGGCGGGGTCGGCTGGTAGCCGCCGCCTTCGCTCAGCATCTTCAGGCCCTTGATGCGCTTGCCGGTGGCGTTGGCGTACAGTTCCGCCTTGGCCTGGACGCGGCGCACGGCCTCGACGCGGGCGGCGTTCTCGGCCGTCTGCGGATCGCGCAGGCCGAAGCTGATGCCGTTCACCTGGTTGGCGCCTGAGCCGACCACGGCGTCGACCGCGGCGCCCACGCGGTTCAGGTCGCGGACTACCACGGTCACCTGGTTGGACGCCAGGTAGCCGCGCAGCAGCGGGGCCTCGTTCTCGCGGTAGGTGTACTGGGGCGAAAGGTTCAGGCCCGAGGTCTGGATGTCGCGTTCCTCGATGCCCTGGCGGCGCAGGGTGGCGATCACCTGGGTCATGCGCTCGCGGTTCAGCCGCATGGCCTCGGCCGCCGTCGGCGCCTCGGTGACCACGCCGGTGGTGATGGTCGCCATGTCCGGCGCCACCTTCACCTCGCCATAGGCCGACAGGTTCAGCATCGGGCCGTGGCTCATCATCATGTGGTGGCCGCCGGGCATGGCGGGGTGGCCCGTGTCCTGGGCCGCGGCCGGGCTCAGCCCGACGCAAACGAGGGCCGAGCCCATCAGGGCCGCGCGCAAAAGGGTCTTCATCGGGACTTCCTCCGTCTTTCCGGTGTGCCGGATCAGTGGCGCCATAACGCAACCAGCGTGGGGCGGGTTCGCTGAACCGCGCCTGACCGAACGGCGACGCTTTGAAGCCGATCCGGCGGCGGCTTTGCGGCGGCCCGCCCGCATGCTAACCGCCGCACGCTGCCTGGGCCCGTAGCTCAATGGTTAGAGCCGACCGCTCATAACGGTCTGGTTGCAGGTTCGAGTCCTGCCGGGCCTACGCAGCGCCTGCCTCTCCCGCCTCTCCTTCCTCTCCTTCAGGAGAGGACGCGAGCGGCTCGCGCAGCGAGACGGAGCGGGTGAGGCTTCTCCGCAGCCGCAACGTCGTGCGTCCGCCGACGCCGGCTATGGGTAGCAAACACACCTGCCCTGGAATAAGCAGTCCCGCTCCTGGATCGAGTGGTTTTTATGGTCGGACTTGGGAAGAAGAACAGCGGGAAGCAGCTCACCAGCCATCTTAGGCAGCTTTACGCTCGGCTGGGCGGCGAACTGCGCTGGATCGAGAACCCACCGAAGCTGAGGCAGAAGAAGTGGCGGGGCGGCGAGGCGTTCGCAGCCGAGGCCGGGGGGCGCGAAACAAGGGCTGAAGAGATCAGAGAGGCGCTTCCGCACATCGTTTACGTCATCCAGATGTTCGATCCGGAATGGGACCCCGCCCGAGAAAAACTGATCAGGCCGCTCCGCCGGGGACCGAACCGTCCGCCCCACGGATGGGCGGACGCGGCCTACGACGTGCTGCGAGAGACCGGCGACTGGCTGACGGTGCGCGAGATGCTGGATCGCGTCGTCGAGCGCCATGACCTTAGCGTCGATGACGGTCCCGCCTACGTTCAGGCATACGGAGCGATCAATGCGGCGTTGCAGCGCGCCCAGGGGGGATTGGTGAATGACGGGGGACAGCCGCCGCGTTGGACGTTGAAGTCGCAACTGCGCGGGAATGAGCCGGCTAGCGCCGTTGGCGAGGGCGATTGGTAGGCGGCGGCGGCTCCCACGCGGCGACCACGGCCTCGCGGAAGCGTTGGCGCAGGCTCGAAAGCAGGCGACTGAACGGCGACGGGTCGCGATCGCGGATGTTCAGAGGGGCGGCGGTGCGCTTCAGCATCTCCTTCTCCACCGTCTTGTGATAGCCGCAGACCTTGTATCCGATCACGACCTCGCCGCGCAGCCACTCGCTCAGGGCCGCTTCGCTGGCCTCGCGGCTCTTCAGGTCGCCCAGTTCGCCGGTCCCCGCCACCCAATGGATGGCGAAGACCGATTGACGGAACGGCGAGTCACCAATGCTTCCGAGAAGGTGCCCGGTCACCCTCTCGCGCAGAGAGTAACCTTCACCGACATATCCGTTGCGCCACACTCCATAGTCCCAGGCCGGAAGCTGCGGATCAGGGAAGTAGCCAGCGAGGTTGAAGAGCCGTTCGCCGCTCCGAAGGAACAAGCCGTAGACGCCGGGGCTCAGGGGCATCCGCTTTGGATCGTCCATGAACTCGCTGGCCGACATGAACTCGAAGCCGTCACGCCAGCGCTTCGCGGATCGGGCGTCAGCGACGCGCGGGGTCTCCGCTTCTCCGCTGGCGCGCTTGGCCTCCTTTCGAGCCCGCCGCCGCTCCTCGGCGTTCGGCGGACTCCACTCGATCGGCTCGCCGTCTTGGTTGATGATTTCGCAACGGCGCTTGGAACCGCCTGCTTTCTTCTTGAGGAAGTAGCCAGCCATCGGCGAGCGGCCTGGGGTCATCATCGTTCCCAGGAGCGCCGCGAAGCTGTCGTCGGGACCACCGCCGGTGTGGCTCAACCGCCACGTAAGCTGAGCCGTGTAGAGGTCGAGGTAGTTGCCGAGGATGCGACGATAGATCATCCGCATGCCCTCAAGGACGCGGAAGCCGCTTTCGGCCCAGTTGGTGCAGGCCTCCGGCGTATAGAAGTGGTGGTCGTGGATGACCCGCTTCAGCGCGCAATGCTCGCGAATCTGACCCCAGTGACCGCCGTCGGCAAACACAACGGCGTTCGGATCGACTACGTCGATGAACGGCGGGATCGGGTGATGCTCCTGTTTCGCGACCCACGCGCGGGCGGGGCCGCCCCGCTGGCGAGCCAGCGTCACCCGCAACGTGCGGTCGGGCGCACCATACGGAAAACGGTAGTGATCCTTTTCATCGCGCACGTTCTTGGGGCGGATATAGCCTTTCAACTCCTTTCCATCGATCTCGATCTCTTCGCGCAGGATCGTGCGTCGCTCGAAGGCCTGCATGGCGCATCTGATTTTGTGGAGCCAGACGAAGATCGTCTTATAGTTCTTCACCTTGGCGCGAAGGTCGCGTCTGATCTCCAGGGCGCTGCGCCCCTGATAGGCGACGTTGAATTGCGCGAGGATCAGCAGGATCGTCTTGAACGGCAGCTTGCGGTAGGCGAACGGGGTGTTGGTGGTTAGGGTGAACTGTCTCAAGCACTGTTTGCACTTGTAGAGATTGCCGTCCCGGTAGGTCCACGCCGCCGGCGAGCCGCAGTGGTTGCAGCATGGATCGCCGCCATTTTCTGCGAATCGGTAACGGCGAAACAGCGCGCGCGCCTCGTCTTCCGAGAGTTCGGCGACCTCGGTCGGCGTCGCGGCATGAGCCGGGCCTTGAAGGAGAGCCAATGAGGTCAACGCACATACGGGAGGTTTGTCGCGTATGTGCGATACTCATCGCGTCAGGGCGCGTCAAGAAGATTGTCGCGTATGTGCGATTTTTATCGCTTAAACGAGCGGTAGGTCGCGTAGGTTGATAGGTCGGGGAAGTGATGGCATGAACGGTCATGGCTAAACCCGCCGGAACCGTCGCCGATCTTGATGATCCCGAAAACGCTTGGCGCGAGAAGGCCCGGACGCTTTTGCGCGTCGAGCAGCGTCGCCAGAACCTCACTTACGCCGATATTGCGGAACGCATGCAGGCGATAGGGATCGAAGAGACCGAGGTCAGCGTCCGCAACAAGATCAGCCGAGGGACATTCCCGGCGACCTTCATGTTGCAATTCATGCACGTGCTTGGGGTGAACCTGATCCCCTTCAAGCCTCAGTTGACGGGGGAGTTCACACTTCCGCCCGAGCTGCTTGGCAATCTTCCGCAGGCTCGAATGACGCCAGAGCTGATCGCAGCCCTGGTGGGAGCCCCAAAGAAGGATTGACCCAACCTTCACGCCCCACCTCGCCATATCGGTGAGTAGCCGCTGCTTCTGGCGGCGTTGCGGTGCCGAGGCCATCGTCACGGTGATGCACCCTCGCCTTCGTCAGACGCGCTCCGCAGAATTTCGATACCGCCCTTCACGGCGATCGCCGCGACCAGCATGCCGACGACCAGATCGGGCCAGGCCTGATCCAGCCACATGACCAGACCACCGGCGACGAGGATGCCGCCATTCGAGGCGAAGTCGTTCATGCTGAAGGTCTTGGCCGCCTCCATGTTGACGTCGCCGGACTGGTCCCGCCGCAGGAGCACCAGGCAGATCAGGTTCACGATCCCGGCTACGAGCGCGAGCCCCATCATCGTCCAGCCGACCGGCTCGGTGCCGAACCACCAACGCCGACCGACGTCGATCAGCACCCCTGCGGCGAAGACCAGCAACAGGATGCCGGACAGGCGTGCCGCGCCCCGTTTCCAGGACGCGGCGCGGCCGATCGCTACAAAGCTGATCAGGTAGACGACGGAGTCCGAGGCATTGTCGACGGCGTTGGCCAGCAGTGCGCTGGAGTCGGCCAGGATGCCGCCGACGCCGAGGCCGAGGAACAGCAGGGCGTTGAGGATCAGGACGATCAGCAGCGTCCGCCGCTGCTGGTCGTCCGCCGAGGTGGTCTTGCTCAATCTTCCAGTCCTTCCGAAGCACGATGCCGAACCGCCTTGGCGGCAAAGGTCGGCAGCACGAGCAGGGTCAACGCCGTCGCTGTCAGAAGGCCCCCGATGACGACCGTCGCGAGCGGCTTCTGCACCTCGGCTCCGGCCCCATGCGCCAAGGCCATGGGAATGAAGCCGACGATCGCGACCAGGGCGGTCGTCAGCACCGCGCGCAGCCGGCTGGCGGCTCCTTCTATCGCCGCCACCTTGGCGGGCAGACCCTCGTTCAGCCGCTGGCGGATGGCCTGCATGAGCACCAGCCCGTTCAGGGTGGCGACCCCGGACACGGCGATGAAGCCGACCGCCGCCGAGACCGAGAAGGGCATGCCTCGGAGCAGAAGCGCCAGCGCGCCGCCGACGAGGGCGAGCGGCACGCAGACGAAGACCAGACCGGCCTCCGCGAATGAGCCGAGCGCCATGAACAGCAGGACGCCGATCAGCACGAACACGATGGGGATGACGATGCTGAAGCGCTGTTCCGCCCGTTTGAGGTTCTCGAATTGTCCGCCCCAGTCCAGGTAGACGCCGGCCGGGAGTTCGATCTCCGCCACCCGATCCTGCGCATCGGCGACGAAGCCGCCGAGGTCGCGGCCCCGGACGTTGGCCTGCACGACCATGCGGCGGCTGCCGTTCTCGCGGCTGATCTGGTTCGGACCCTCGCCGGTCTGGATGCGCGCCACTGACGACAGGGGCACGACCACGCCCGTTTCCGAGACGACCGGCAGGGCTGCGAGCGCCGCCGGGTCGTTTCGCGCGGCTTCGGGCAGACGCACGACAACGTCGAAGCGCCGGTCGCCTTCGAAGATGGTCCCCGCCTCAGCGCCGCCGATGCCAGCGGACACCGCTTCGCTGACGTCGGCGGCCGACAGTCCGTAGCTGGCGGCGGCGATGCGATCGACGCTGACGGTCAGGGTTGGCAGGCCGGACGCCTGCTCGACCCGCACGTCAGCCGCGCCGGTCGTCTCCCGAAGCGAGCCGGCAACCTGGTCCGCCACCCGTTGGAGGGTGGCGAAGTCGTCGCCGTAGACCATGACGGCGAGGTCGGTGCGAACGCCCGAGATGAGTTCGTTGAAGCGCAGTTCGATCGGCTGGCTGAACTCGAAATTGTTGCCGATCTGCTGGCCCGCGATTTGCTCGATGCGTTCGATCAGAGCTTCCTTCTCCAGCCCCGGATCGGGCCATTCGCTGCGATCCTTCAGGACGATCACGCTGTCGGAAATGTTCGGCGGCATGGGATCGACCGCCGCCTCGGCGGTTCCGGTCCGCGAGAACATGGTCTCGACTTCGGGCTGCGCCGTGATCGCGCGCTCCAGCACCATCTGCATCGCCAGGGATTGTTCGAGCGAAGCCGACGGCACGCGCAGCGCCTGCATGGCGATGTCGCCCTCGTCGAGGGTCGGTATGAATTCACGGCCCAGCGCCATGAAGGACACCGCGCCGATGGCGAGCGCCGCCAGGGCGGAGATCAGCACCACCTTCGGCCGAGCCACGGCGGCCTGGATGGCCGGCTGAATGTAGCGGCGCGCGAAGCGGAGGATGCGCGTCTCGTGTTCGACGACCTCGCCGTCCGGCCCGACGTGGACGGACTTGGGATCGCGCACCAGAAGGGCGGTCATCGCCGGCACGAAGGTGAACGAGAAGATGAAGGCGCCAACCAGCGCCAGCATGACCGTCGCGCCCATCGGCTGGAACGTCTTGCCCTCCACGCCTTCCAGCATCAGCAGCGGCGCGAACACCAGCAGGATGATCAACTGTCCGAAGGCCGCCGGCTTGACCATCTGCCGGGCCGACTGGACGGCGACGTCCAGGCGCTCGTGGCGGGTGAGCAGGCGGCCGAGCTGGGCGCGCCGCTGGGTCAGCAGCAGCAGCGTGTTCTCGATCACCACCACCCCGCCGTCGACCATCAGGCCGAAGTCCAGGGCGCCGAGGCTCATGAGATTCCCGCTGATGCCAAAGCGATTCATGCCGATGACGGCGAACAGGAAGCTGAGCGGGATCATCAAGGCCGTGATCGTGGCGGCGCGGATGTTGCCGAGCAGCAGGAACAACACCAGCACGACAAGCAGGGCGCCCTCGGTGAGATTGCGGGCGACGGTGGCGATGGTCGAGTTGACCAGTTCGCTCCGGTTCAGGACGGTGGTAGCGACGATGCCGGGCGGGAGACTGTCGTCCACCTGCTCCAGCCGTTCGGCCGCCGCCTGGGCCACCGTGCGGCTGTTGCCGCCGGCGATCATCAGGGCGGTGCCAAGGACCGCTTCGTGGCCGTCGCGGCTGGCTCCGCCGAGGCGCGGCTCCCGTCCGATCTCCACCGTAGCGACGTCGGCGACGCGGACCACCAGACCTCCGCGATTGACCACCGGGGCCTGCGCCAGATCCTCGACCGTGCTCGCCAGAGCGTCCGTGCGGACGACCAGCGCCTCACCGGCGCGCTGGATGTAGCCCGCACCGGCCTGGGTGTTGGCGCGCTCCAGCGCCTCGACCAGATCGCCGAAGCCGAGGCCATAGCCGGACAGGCGGGCGGGGTCGGGACGAACGGCGTATTCCTTCACGTAGCCGCCCACGGTATCGACGCCCGCGAGACCTTCCGCGCCGCGCATCTGGGGCGCGATGATCCAGTCCTGAACCGTCCGGAGGTAGGTGGCGCGTTGTTCGGGCGTGGTCAGCCGCTCGCCTTCCGGGGTCAGGTAGACACGGCCGGGCTGCCATCCCGGCTGCCCCGGCTGCGCCAGGTTCTGACTGTTGAAAGGGACGTAATCGACGGTCCACATCAGAACCTCGCCAAGGCCGGTCGTGATGGGCGACATCGCGGGTTCGACGCCTTCCGGCAGTCCTTCCCGCGCCGCCGCGAGCCGTTCGGCGACCTGCTGGCGCGCGAAGTAGATGTCGGTCTCGTCGGTGAAGATGGCCGTGATCTGGCTGAAGCCGTTGCGCGACAGCGATCGCGTGCTGGTCAGGCCGGGAATGCCCGCCAGGCTCGTCTCCAGCGGGTAGGTAACCTGTCGCTCGATTTGTTCCGGGGCAAGCGCCGGCGCGACCGTGGTGATCTGCACCTGCCGGTTGGTGATGTCGGGCACTGCGTCGATGGGCAGTTTGGTCAGTTCGAGAAGACCCAGACCAGCGACGAGCACTACGGCGATGACGACGAACCAGCGGAACCGGACCGACGCCGCGATGATGGCGTTGAACATGCGCGTCGCTCCTTAGTGACCGTGCTCGGCCTCGCCCTTGGCGAGCTCGGCTTTGAGGAGAAAGGCGTTGACGCCAGCGACACGCTCATCGCCGGTCAGACCGCGCAGGATTTCGGTCCGATCGCCCGCCTGGCGGCCGACCAGCACGGGCGCGACGCGGAACCCCGTTGGGGTGCGCACGAAGACCACGGTTGCGCCCTCTACTGTCTGCACGGCCTCGGACGGCACGGTCAGGGTTCCCAACGTTTCGCCGGTGACGATGACCCCGGTCACCGCCGATCCTGCGGGCGGAAGCAGCGACCCGGTGGGGCGGGCGCGAATTACGGCTGCCCCGCTCCCCGCGCCCGCGCCGGCGGCCACGCCAGTGACGACAGCGTCGAACTCGCCCGTCGGACCCTGCACCCGGATCGCGGAGCCGGCGCGCACCTGACCGGCGAGCGCGGGGGGCGCACTGAAGACGATCTCCACCCGCGCCGGGTTGGTGACCTCGGCAATCACGCCGCCCTGCGGCGCAAAGCCGCCTGGGCCGACATGGACGCTGGTGACGACGCCGCTGATCGGGCTCGTGACGCTGAGACGGCCGGACGCGCTGGGGGACCCGGCGGCGACCGCGCGGGCTCGGGCCGCGCGCGCGGCCGCCTCGGCGCTCAGGGCCTGGGCGTGGGCAATTTCGGCGTCCCGCTCAGCCACCACGCCTTGCTCCGCGAGGCTTTCCTCGCGCTCGTGGGCCTGCTCGGCGGCCACCGCGTTGGCCTGGGCGGCGTCAACCTCGGCTCGCAGCCCCGCCGCGTCTCCGCTGACCAATACCGCCAGGGCCTGACCGGCGCGGACGGACTGTCCCGGCGCCACCAGGACCCGCTCGACCCGGCCGCCCACGGAGGCGGCGACCGCCGCCCGAGCGTCGACCATGGGTTCCACCCGCCCGGACAGGCGGGTTTCGCTGCCGCCGCCGCCGGTGACCGCGACTACCGCGATACGGGCAGCGTCGATCTGCGCCGGCGTCAGAAGGAGCACGCCTTCCTCGCCTTCCTCTTCAAGGTGTTCGGCCTCAGCCGACTCCGCGGCGCTCGGGTCCGCCGCAGGGCGGGTGAGGACATAGATGCCAGCGCCGCCGAAGACGACGACGGCGGCGACCCCCGCCGTGAGCCAAGTTCGATTGATTTGAGGGATACGGTTCATGGCTGTGTTCCAAACGGGGCGCGGCCTTGCAGGCGCGCGAGGTCGATTTCGGCGCGGACGCGAGCGAGGCGGGCGTCCACGGCGGCGTTGCGGGCGTTGATCAGGGCGGCGCGCGAAGAGCGAAGTTCGAGTTGGGAGATGCGCCCAGCCTCGAAGCCGATCCGGGAAAGGCGGTAGGCCTCTTCGGCGGCGGTCACGCCGGCATCGGCGGCGGCGACCCGGCTGGCCGAAGCCCGGAGCCGGGCCTCGGCGGCGTTGCGGTCCGCCTCGGCCTCCTGACGGGCGCCGATCAGCCGGGCCTCGGCCGCCCGGAACTCGGCGCGTGCCGCGTCGATGGCGCCCCGGTTCCGGTCGAACAGCGGCAACGGCATGCTGACGCCGAAGGTCAGGGCCGTGGCGTCCTCGGCTTCGTAGCGCCGGATGCCCACGGAGGCGGTGACGTCGGGGCGGGCGCGAACCCGTTCGACCTCGATGCGGCTCTCTGCGGCGGCGCGTTCCGCCTCAGCGACCAGAACCTCGGGAGCCGCCCCGACGGCGACGGTCACACCGGCCGGGGTTCTATCCAGCAGACTCGTATCGATCGAGGTGACCGGCGTTGGCAGCATGGCTACTGCGGTCAGACGGGCGAAGGCCGCGTCGCGTTCCGCCTGCGCCTCGTCCAGCGTCGCGCGCGCCGCCGCCGCTTCCGTCTCACCCTGGATGCCGCGCAGAAGCGGCTCGCGGCCTTCCTCCACCAGGATCAGGGCAGCGCGGGTATCGGCGATGGTCACCGTCAGCGCCTCCTCGGCCAGTTGGAACCGCCGTTCGGCCGCTTCGGCCTCTGCATAGACGAGAGCCAGTCGGCTCGCCGCCTCGACGTCGGCGAGGTCCCGGCGCAGGGCGGCGGTCCCGGCTTCGGCACGGGCGACACCGACACGAGCGCTGCGGCGGCCCCACAGTTCGAGGTCCTGGCTCAGGGAGAGGGTGGTCTCGGCGTTGTCGTAGCCTTGGAATGGGCCGGTGCCGAAGGCGTTCTCCGCCTCCAGTCCCAACACCGGATTGGGGCGAACCCGCGCCTGACGGACCCGCGCCTCGGCCGCGTCGAGCAGCGCATCGGCCTCCACGGTCATCGGTGTCAGGCCGATGCGTTCAAGCAACGCCTCGAAAGAGGGCGCGGGATCGGCCCAGGCAGGGCCGGTGACCGCCGTCGCCATCGCGACCACGGCGCAGCCGATCGCAAGACGCGACCGACCAGATTTCAGGGGTGGCATGTTCCAAATCCCAGCAGTTCCAAACGATTCACGCGCGCCAAAAGGCGCCGGGCATCGTCAGGCTCTGGGAGGGCGTTCCAGGCCGCTCGGCGCGCGAGATGCCAGGGGCTCGGACGCCGGTCGCAACAGCCTCAGAGCGGTGATCGGATCGGCGGACGCGTGCTGGGGCGACGATGGCACGGTCGTCCCGCCGTGGTGGCAGTGCCCGTGCGGACAGGCCGCATGATCGGCGGGTTCGACCGGCTCGTCGCCCGCGTCTTCCAGAGTGAGGGCCGCTGAATGGGACGCCTCGGCTTCAATCGCGCAGGTCGCCGCGTCGGCTGTCGGAATCAACACGAACACCGCCAGGATCAGCGCCAGCAGCGCCGACATCAGTCCATATCTGGCCTGCCGTCGTTCCATGGAGTGCGTGTAGCACGAATAGGGCCTGCCACAACCGGCCCATCGTCGCAGCTACGCGGCCTTTAGCAGTGGCCGGGCTCGCGGCGAGACGCCCCTACGACTCTCTGACATGCCGTTGTTCTTCGACCGCCCACGTTGCAAGTGAGCCCACCGCCACATCCGTCAAGTCCTTTCGCCAGCGCGCCGCTTTGATCAATGCCCGAGCCACACTGGCGCGATCTGGCGCAGTGGCGACGACTCGGCCGTTTCGCAGCCCGATGAACCCTCGGCCGTCGCGCTCCGGTGCGATCTGGCAGAGCTGGTTTCCGTGGAAGAAGGACAGGCTGCTCACTAGGCCAACTCCAACGGGACAGTAACAGCATGCTTGGCCTGCTTGGTGACCAGAACCCAACCTTGCGGTTCCCCCGCGATCGGCACAGCGCGCACTCGTCCGGCCAGTCGTAAGGGCCTCAGACAGGCTCGGACGCGTTTGGCCATCGTGATTTCCAGCTTCTTGTCTGCGGGATCGAGGTCTCGCCGCTCAACGACCGCCTGTGCCAGCGCTCTCGATGTGAGCGGTCCTTCGGCCTCTCTCAGACAATCGACGACAATGCCGGTGATCTCTCCCGGCGCGGCGGCGTGGGTCGGCCGGGCCCGCTTCGGGGCGATTTCGCCGATGTCGATGTCCGGTTTGAGCAGGACAAGGACCGCGTCCAGGTTTTGGATCGCCTTCTGAAGGTCGCGAATGAGCCGTTGATGTTGCTCCAACTCCCCGTCCAGCTCGGCGCGTTTGCGGACAAGGGTGTGAAGGGCGACGGAATGCTCGGAGCCGAAAGGGATGATCGAACTTGCCATGCCCTCACCATAAAGGCAGGGGTTCCCACGGTCTCGGTTGTCAAGGTGTGTTTGCTACCCATAGCCGGCCGACGCCTCACCCGGCCTGCTGCGCATCCCCGTCCTCTCCTGAAGGAGAGACAATCCTCCGCATCATGTCGTTCAGCGCCAGCTCGCGGCAGCCCCCGGACGCCGGCGCATCCCCGCGACCAGGGCGCCCACACCGGGCGGGGGTCAATCCTCAGCCGCTTCCGTCTCCTCGTCCTTGAACGGCGCTCCGGGGCCCTGGCCGGCCTTCGCGCGATCGATCAGCGTCCGGGCGTGATCGGCCCAGGCCCCGCCGTGGGGACTGTTGGCCATGGGTCCGAGCAGGAGGATCGCCTCCTTGAACTCGCCCCGGTGCATCATGGCGCGCGCGGTTCCCATCCGGGTCGTGCCCAGCTGGGGCGCAAGGTTGTAGGCCGACAACCACAGCTGCATGTCGTTGTCGTTGGGATATCCCGGCTGACCCTCCCGCAGCCGGGCGGCCAGCTCGAGCGTGCGGAAGTCGTCCGGATCGAGCTTGTAGGCCCGCACCAGCAGCGCGTTGGCTTCAGCTCTCAGGGCCTTTTCGTCCCCCTTGCCCTCGCCCAGGTCGCGCAGCAGTTCGCCGGCGAGAAACTGCATCGCCTCCACATGGTCGGAATGGTCGGCGAGCAGGTCGCGCAGCGCCGCCACCCCGGCCGCGCGGTCGCCGAAATGAAGTTCGCCGTGCCCCAGCATCAGGCGCGCCGTCGGATCCCCCGGGTGTTTGGCGGCGGCCTGGCGCGCCAGCTTCAGCGTCTTCTCCCGGTCGGTTCCGGCCACCTTCAGCCGCTGGTTCAGAAGCAGCAGGTCAACCGCCGAGGCCGGGAGTTGGGTGACCGTCACCGCCGCGGTCGGAAAGCGGGACGCGCTGACCCGTTTGTAGCCGAGCTTGCCGTTCATGTAGGCCTTCAGCGTCTTGTCGAGGGCGTCGATCTTCTGCCCGGTGGCGGTCTCCATGGCCGTGATGGAGTCCGCGCCCGCCCCGACCTCGCGCAAATAAGCGTCCAGCTGCTTGCGGCGCTCGTCGTCGCTCAGGAAGTAGTGGGTCACCAGCCAGGACTGGGCGTAGTACATCGCCACCGCCGTATCCCGCTTCATGTCGCCGCCGGTCTTCACCAGCAGCTCCCGCAGTGGAATCCACCGGCCGCTCATCAGCCAATGGCCGCGGTTTTCGTTGAACTCGCCCCAGGTGACGTGTTCGGCGTTGGCGTCCATCGTCATGTAGAATTCGGCGTATCCCTCCACCAGCCAGGCCGGGTAGGCGTACGGGAAGTTCTGCAGCATGAAGTGGTGCACGTACTCGTGCATGAGCGCGTCGTCTTCGGACCGGCTGCGAATGGCAAGGGCGAAGATGTCCTCGCTCGAGGCCATGTAGACGCCCGCCGTGCTGTCCCCCAGCGCCGGCTGAACGAACTGCAACTGCGATACCGAGCGCACCAGATAGATCGGAAGCTTGCGGGGCGGAGCCTCGTCGGGCGGGAGGCCGTGCAGCAGCCTGAGCAGGGTGTCGAAGGTTTCCAGCTTCTGCACGTATCCGCGCAGGGTCTTTTCGTCCCCGTCGCTGTAGACGATGAAACGCGCGCTTTCCGCCTTCAGCCAGCGCGCCTCCGCCGCGGTCGCCGCGAAGGCCCAGACCGCAGCCACGGCCGCGACCAGCGCCACGACACGGCGCATTCCCCCGGTAAGCATCGTTTACTCAGCCCCTGCGTGTCCCCGTGGCCAAGCTAGGCCATGGTTGAACGCCGGTCGAGTCGACGGCCTCAATACGACGGCGGCAGGGGCTCTTCGCCGTAGGCCGGTTCGGCGGGGAGGGCCTGGTAGTCCTGCTCGGTGGGGGCGGCCATCGGGTCGTCCCACACCTCGTCGCGGTTCCAGGGCTGCACGCCGTAGTACTCGGCCGAGCGGTCGTAGCCGTACTGCTGCTCGTAGCCGTAGAAGCTGGTGTTGGCCGCGCCCGGATCCTGGCAGGTCCCCAGGCGGTAGCGGTGCGCCGGGGTCAGGTACATGTAGTCGCGGCCCCGGCGGCGACGCTCGCGCTCATAGTACCTGTAGGCGCGGTGGCGCTTGTCCATCTTCCGCCAGCGGCAGTCCTTGGCCCCGTTGGAGTAGAACTGGTTGTTGGCTCCCAGCGGCCGCCGCGCGCCGGGCTCCAGGAAGATGTTCCACTCCCGCGCGCCGTAGAAGCTGTTGTTGTTCAGGGTCACCGGATAGGCGGCGCCCACCTGGACGCCCAGCACATTGGCCGCGATGGTCGAGTCCTCGATGCGCAGGTCGCCGCCCGCGGCCTGCACGCCCTTGCCGGCGCGGCAGATCTGGCTGCCGTGCATGGACACCACGTTGGAGCCCTGGGTCCACAGGCCGATGCCGAAGCCGCAGATGCGCGCCCGGTCGATGCGGATGCGCCCGAGCGTGCGCGAGGCGTTCACCGCGATGCCGACGCTGGGCGTGCCGAACACCGGCGAGGCCGGCTTGGTCCAGAATTCCACGTCCTCCAGCTGGCTGTCCTGGTTGCCGCTGGGGGTGATGTCGAGGCCGATGGCGGCCGAACCGGTGACCAGGAAGTCGCGCAGCTTGACCACCGCGCCCTCGGCGAAGATCGCCCGGTCGTAGGTGTTGGCGTCCACCAGGCTGTCCTCGAAGCCCTCGAAGGTCCCGCCCTCGATGTAGATGGCCGAGCCGTCGCCGGCGTAGCGCACCACGGTGCTCTCCAGCCGCAGGTTCGCGCCTTCGGAATAGATGCAGGGCTGGTCGCCGCCCTCGGTGGATTCGATGACCAGGTTGCGCAGCACCACCTCGCCCACGGCGATGGGGGCGACGTCGATGCAGACCTGGCCAGCGCGCGCCTTCAGGTGCACCGGCAGGTTCATCCACTCGCCGCGCCGCTCGCCCAGCCGCCGGCCGCGCCACGGCCGGCCGCCGTCGCCCTGGATGGTGACCGGCTTGTTGATGCGCACGCTGTCGAGGCAGGCCGCGCCGCCCGCCCGCAGGATCAGGGTGCCGCCCGGCGCCAGGCCCGACAGGGCGTAGTTGATGTCGTTGGGGCCGCGCGCCTGGGCGCAGTCGACGAAGGCCACGTCACGCAGCGGCCCGGTCCAGGGGCCGTAGCCGGGGCCGTGGTGACCATAGGGCTTGCCGTGTCCGTAGTCGCGGTAGCGCCGCGGCTTGTGCGGCTTGCGCCGCTTCAGGGGCGGCCGCAGCAGCAGGCCGAAGTCGGGCCGCAGCTGGGTCTCGACCTTGGCGTCGGGATAGGCCTGGGCCGCCGGCGCGGCGAACATCATCGCGGCGACGGCGGCGGCGGCGAGGCCGAAAAGACGGCGCTTGGTCATCGGTGACCCCCGTAAGCAGCCCGCCCGGCGCCGTATCTGCGCCGGTCGCGGTGGGATGAATGCCCCCCTCGGGAGACCTGGTTGAGGATGGCCTGCAGGCGCGACACCGTGGGGCTGAAGCCGGCCAGCGCCGAGTCCATGCGGTAGACAACGGCCTTGGCCTTGTCCTGGTCGGCCACGCCCTCGACGCCGAGCGCGAAGTAGGTCGACATGGCGAACTTGGCCTCGGGCGAGCCCTGGCGGTCGGCCTCGGAGAACCAGTAGAAGGCGCGCGCGTAGTCGGCCGGCACGCCCACGCCCTCGGCGTACATCACGGCCAGCACCAGCTGCGCCTTCGATGAGCCGTTGACCGCCGCATACTGGATGGCGCGCACCTGCTCGAGGTTGGTCAGCCGCCCGCCCTGGGCGTGGCCGAGCATGGCCTTCAGCGTGTCGATCTCTCCCTGCGCCATGTCCTTGGCCGACTTCACCGGCCGCAGGATGACGTTGAGGTAGAGCAGGGCGTCGGAGACGTGCTGGAACGGCAGCTCGTGCATGCGCGACAGGGCGTAGTCGTAGGCGTCGCCGCGCGGCCGGCTCTGGTCGGAATGCGGCACCCCGGCTTCGGGGGCGTCGGGCGGGTAGAACTCGAACGGCGGGGTCCAGCGCTTGGCCTTCGCCTCAACCAGGTTGCCGTAGTTGGCGCGCTGGGGCGCCGAGCGCTCGAAGTCCTTCAGCAGCACGTAGGCCGAGACGTCGCCGGTCTGCACCGCCAGGTAGTTGTAGAGGTAGGCGTCGACGTCGTTGCGCGGGAACAGCGAGGCGACCGGCCGCGGTCCGCGCGGCCCGTCACGGCCGCGCAGCAGGCCCGTGGCCTCCACCGCCTGCGGGTTGTCAGCCGGCTCGCCGAACGGGCCATAGAGGTCGTCGTAGAGCCGGGCGAGCGTCCGGTAGCCCTCCGCGTCCATGGTCGAGAGGATGTAGATGATGCGGTTGCGCACCTCGTCGCGCTCGGCCGTCGACATGCGGGCCAGCTGGCGCTCCAGCACGCGGTAGGCCGTATGGCGCTCCCAGGCGCGGCAGTCGTCGTAGCGCGACAGCGGCCGCCAGCCGTTGAACCCGCGGCGCACCGCCCGGTTGATCGGGGCGTAGCCGTCGCCGTTGGCCAGGGCCATGGCGTACCAGACCGCGGACTCGATCGGGTCCTCGATGTTCTTGTCGGTGGCCCGCACCGCCTGGTAGCGGCGGCCGAGCTCGAGCTGGGCGAAGAAGTCGTTCTGGAAGCCCAGCCGGCGCAGGTGCCGGATCTCGCGCTCCTGGTCGTTGAAGCCGGGCTGCACGCCGTTGACGCCCTGGGGCCTCGGGCAGGCGTAGCGGGCCTCCTGCTTGCCGCCCCAGAGGCGGAAGTCGCCGCCGCCGGCGGGAGCGGAGAAGTCGCCGCAGCTCGCCAGGGTCAGCCCGGCCAGCGCCAGAACGGCGATCGCGGCGCCGACGAGAAACGGAGTCGCTCTCGAACGGCGCCCGTAGGGATCCGACTCCGCCATCACACCACCCCAGCCCCCTGGATCGGGGCCGTTAACCATATTTCTTTGGCCGGATTAGCTGCCCCGCTTCCCGCGCTGTCAAGCTAGGGCCGCACGGTGAAGCTGAGTTACAACGAATCGTGTTCACCGAGCCGCGGTCTCGCCCCAAGCGGGACCGTAAAGCCACACCGGGACGCTTGGCGGACCCGCCCCGAGGGGCCATATGCTTGAGTGAAAACGGAGATTTCCCCCGCCGATGTCCTACGTCGCCCGAATCGACCGCCCCGCCGACAAGGCCGAACGCTACGCCGAGCTGGAGGGTGAGATCACCGCCGTGCTGGCCGGCGAACCCAACCGGATCGCGCGCATGGCGACGGTGGCCTCGATGTTGTCCGACGCCTTCGACAGCTATTTCTGGACCGGCTTCTACATCGTCGACGAGGCGCGCCGGGACGAGCTGGTCGTCGGGCCCTACCAGGGGACTCTCGGCTGCCTTCGCATCCGCTTCGGCCAGGGCGTGTGCGGGACGGCGGCGGCGACGCGGACCACCCAGGTGGTCGAGGACGTCCACGCCTTCGAAGGCCACATCGCCTGCGACAGCCGCTCCAACTCCGAGATCGTGGTGCCGGTGTTCGACGCCCAGGACGAGCTGATCGCCGTCTTCGACGTCGACTCCACCGACCACGCCGCCTTCGACGCGGTGGACGCCGAATGGCTGGAGCGCATCCTCGGCCGGGTGTTCGCGGAGGGGTAGCGCCCGCGGGGCTTCAGGGCTCCAGGCGGAAGACCGCGGTGACAGTGGCGCTCGCGGACACGGGCTCGGGCCTGAGCGTAAGATCCACCCTCGGCATCACGCGTGAGCCCGTGACGATGATCTCTGAGCTCTCGTTGATCAGGCCGTCGCTGGCGTACGTCGCCCGGCTGTCCTGCAACCGGACCAGCGGCCCAAGCCGCGCCGAGGCCGCCTGCGCGAGCGTCTCCGCCTGCCGCCGCGCATCGGCGAAGGCGGCGCGGTTGGCCTGGGCTCGCAGCCCGTCATCATCGTCGAGGCCGCCGCCGCCGGCCTCGACATTGTCCATGCCCAGCTCGCTGGCCAGCGAACCGGCGCGGCCGACCAGGGCGGCGGGACGCACAATCATGGTCACCGGCAGGGTCGCCGTATAGCCCGACGGCTGGCAGGGGCCGGACTGGCGCAGGCGGGACGAGTGCTCGCAGTCGGGCGGATACGCCGCCGACATGGCCAGCTTCCCGGTCTCCAGTCCGATGCGCTCGGCCCCGGCCATGGCGGTCATGCCCTCGAAGACGCGCTCCTGACGCGCCTTCAGCGCAGCCATGGCCGCCACCGTATCCGGGCCTTCGCCGCGGATCTCGCCCTCGACGACGTAGAAGTCGGCGGGCCGTTCGGCTTGACCGCGCCCGATGACCACGATGACCGGCTCCCCGTCGGCCCGCGCCTGCGCGGTCCCTTGCCAGGCCAGCGCTGCGGCCACTGCGATGGCGATGCGTCCCATGCCCGGTACCCCTCGGTCGAGGGAGCAGGGTCGCCGCCGCGGTCGCGGCCGTCAACCTCCGGATGCGCGACGCGTATCGGTGTTATTTAACATCTTGCAGGGCGCCGTCGGCCGTGCCAGCAATCGCTGAACGAGGGGGAGGGGACGCCATGAAGCGTACGTCCGGGGGGGCGTTGCCGGGGCTTGTGGCGGCCGTTCTGATGTGCGCCGCGCCCGCAGTCGCGCAGGCGCCTGTCAGTCTCGACGGCGAATGGCAGGGCCAGTCGAGCGGCAACCGGGTTCGCATCGAGATGCGGGCGGGCGGGTTCAACGGCTATCCGGTGACTCAGAACGCGGGCCAGGCTGTTACGCCCATGTTCTTCCAGCAGGTTTCAGCGGGTGAATACCACCTCATCTTCCCGGACGGGAGCCGCGCGATCGCCCGACTCGAGGGGAGCGGGCTGCGGGTCACCAATCCGGATGGATGGTCGGACCTGTTCGTCCGTACGTCGCCGCCGCCGGTACAGGCCTATGCTCCACCGCCTCCGCCGCCCCCGCCGCCGGCGCGAGTCTATCACGGGGCCGACAGCGCCGAGGCCCAGGCGCTGCTCACCCGCCTGCTGGGCCCTGACGGCGTGGCGGCGGCGGCCGGAATGTCGGCCCGACCCGGTGTGGACCTGGCCGCGGTCAAGGCCGGCGGCCCGGGCACCGCGATCAGCCGTCGCGCCTACGAGGAGGGTCAGCGGGCCTGGGGCGCGGCGCGCACGCGCCGGCTGCACAACGTCCTGAACGACGCTACCGCCTGCCTGCGTGTACAGCCCACGGGCGTGATCAGCGAGTGGGGCACCGAGGGCCACTATCGGCTCTACAACACGTGCAGCTACCCGGTGGAGGCGTCGTGGTGCGCCAACGCCAAGGAATGCGCCGGCGGGGGCGGCAACCTCTGGAAGATCCGGGCGGGAAGCTACTGGCCGGTGTTCTTCGCCGATCCCCAAAAGCCCGTCATCATGGTCGGCGCCTGCCGCACCGACGAGGCGAAACGTCCGCCGCCCAGCGACGCGGATATCGCCCGACAGGGCGGCGTCAGCGAGGCGCGCGAAGCGCCGCAACCCGCTCCGGGCGTAAGCCTCCTCCCCAGCCACCGGTGCGACTAGAGGGGATAATGATGCGAAGCCGAGCATTCTGCTGGATGATCCTTGGAGCGGTGCTCACGGCCGCAGCTCCCGCGCGGGCCCAGGCGCCCGTGGATCGCGCCGCGCTGGGGGTTGACATCATCCGCTACTGCGCGCCGCAGATCGCGGCCCTGGAGGCGCGCAAGCGGTCGATCGACCTGCCGCCTCACTTTTCCAACGAAACCACGCAGGAGTGGCTGACGAAGGTGCTGTGGGGCCTCAACGATCAGTTGTCCCCCATTTACCTGCTTCACCAAAGCCAGCAGGGCATGGGCATCCACCCGCTTGGTCCCGAGCTGGTAGAACTGTTGGGCTGCATGGCCGGCCGCGCCCTGGCCGCAGACCCGGCCGGAACCGCCTCCCTGGCCTGGATCACCTTCGAGAATCGCGGACGAACCCACGTCCAATTCCGTCCAGACGCGAGAGCTCCGTCCTGCGCGGCCGCAGCGGGCGAACTGTGCACGATCACGGTCCTTCCCGGCGTCTACACCATAGACATTCTGCCGTTAGGCAGCGGCGGCGGCGGGACAGTCGTCGTCCCGGCCGTACGAGCCCAGTCCGGGATGCAGACCGTGGTCGTCCACGGCCGGCCCTGATGCGCCGGTCAGAGCCGCCTGCGCCAGCCCATCCAGGCGGCTGCGGCGAGCGGGGCCGCTACGGCAGGCCAGGCGATCCAGTCCCAGGCGCCGTCGCCGAGCAGGGCCAGCACCAGGCCCGAGCCGCTGATCACGGCCAGCGCGGCCGGCCAGCCGAATACGCGTGCGAGCGGATAGGGCCTCCTCATTCCGCCGCCGCCACGAGGTCGCCCGCCCGGACCGGGCTGCCGCGGCGCGCCGTCCGGCGCCGCGCGGCCCACAGCCAGACGCCGCTGCCCAGGACAACGATGGTGACCACGTCGAGCAGGCCCCACAGGATCTTCAGCGGCAGCCCGCCGTAGTCGCCGAAGTGCAGCGGCTTCGAGAGCGCCAGCACCTTGTAGTACCAGGGCATGGTGGTGACGGCGGTCAGTTCGCCCGTGCGCGCGTCGATCAGGGCCGGGGTGACTATGTGCTCCGTCACCGGCGTGTCCCCGTGCAGGAACACCGCCAGGTGGTGGTCGGTGGAATAGCCGCCGCCCGGGAAGGCGACGAACTGCAGCCGGCCGTCGGGGATGGCCTGCCGGGCGCGCGCGACGGCGGCGTCCAGCGAGGCGGTGGCCTGAACGGGCGCTCCCTCGGAATAGCCCTCGGTCAGGGCCGCCAGCTGCGTGGTCTTCCAGTAGTCGGTGATCGGGTCGGCCAGCGTGTTGATCACCCCCGTCAGCCCCACCGCCAGGCACCAGGCCACCGTCACCACGCCCAGCAGGTTGTGGTAGTCGAGCCAGCGCGTCCGCGCCGGGCGCGAGGCGCGCACCGTGCCGAACTCCAGCCGGCGCATGAACGGCGCGTAGAGCACGACGCCCGAGACGATGGCGGCCACGAACAGCACGCCCATGGCGCCCAGGAACAGCATCCCGGGCAGGCCCGCGAACATGTCGGTGTGCAGCTGCAGGATGAAGTCCATCACCCCGCCGCCCGGGACCGGGGGCACGACCTCGCCGCTGGTCAGGTCGTAGGAGGCGAAGTGCATCTCGGGCCCCGGCGCATCCGCCCGCGGCCCCGTGGTCACGTTCACCACCGGCCGGTCCGTGTCGAAGCTCATGAACAGCGGGACCTCGCCCGGCCGGTTCTTCAGCGCCACGTCCAGCACCTGGTCGTAGGTCAGGTGCGCGCCGCCGGGATTGGCCGGCTTCCACAGGTCGTGGCCCAGCGCGTCGTCGATCTCGTGATGGAAGATCAACGGCAGGCCGGTGACGCACAGCATCAGCAGGAACACGGTGCAGACGAGGCTCGTCCAGGTGTGGACGACGCTCCAGGCCCTGACCGTGCCTGCCTTCATGCTCAGAATTCCACCGAGGCCGACAGGGTCACCGTGCGCGGCCCGCCCAGCACCAGGTAGTTGGCGCCCGGATAGCCGCCGGTGGATGCCCAGTAGTCCTCGTCGGTCACGTTCTCGATCCGCGCGCGCAGGGTGATCGGGCGCTCGGCCATCTCGAGGGTGTAGCGCGCGCCCAGGTCCAGCCGCGTCCATCCGTCCAGCTCGACGGTGTTGGCCGCGTTCACCCACTGCTCGCCGGTGTGCACGACGCGGCCCTCGAGCGTCAGGCCCGGCGCGAAGGCGGGGTCCCACTCGATGTTGGCGTTCAGCGTCATCTCCGGCACGCCGATGGCGCCATTGCCGTCGAAGGCGCCGCCGGCGGTGCGCGACAGCTCCGCGTCGATGAAGGTCAGGCCGCCGAGCACGCGCACCCCCTCGACGGGTTCGCCGAAGACGCTGAACTCGACGCCCCGGTTCACCTGCTCGCCGAAGTCGCCGAACACGTTGTTCTGCACGAAGGCGCTCGGCAGGGTGAGCGAGAAGGCGCTGGCCGAGCCGCCGATGCGGCCGAAGTCGACCTTCACCCCGGCCTCGTACTGCTCGGCCCGGAACGGCGCCAGCACCTCGCCGGCGTTGCTCACCGGCACGCCGCCGGACACCGCCGGCGCGATCTGGCCCGGGACCAGGGCCTCGGAATAGTTGGCGTAGAGCGACACCGTGTCGGTCGGCTTGAAGACCACGGCCAGGGCCGGGGTCACCGCATCGTCCTCGTAGCGCGAGGCGAGCGCGCCGGTGTTGTAGTCGTAGGTCGAGGTCTCGATCCGCTGCCAGCGCACGCCCACGGTGGCCAGAAGCCGGCCGTCCATGAAGCTCATCAGGTCGGCGGCCGCCAGGCTGGCGTTCTCGGTCCGCTCGGTCACGCCCGGGTCGGACAGCATGCCGCCGATGAAGAAGTCGGGGACGGGCGACGGAACCGGGAACGGGTCGTAGAGGTCGCCGCCGAAGCCCGCGAAGCTCGAGAAGGCGTAGGCGTTGCGCGACTCCAGTTCCACCCGCGAGGCCGAGCCGATCAGGGTGTGGCGCACCGGGCCGGTGTCGAACTTCGCCCGCACGCCGGCGTCGGCGGAGACCACCGTATCCTCGCGCGCATTGTCGAAGCGGTAGGCGCTGGTCGTCCCGTCGGGCGCGGCCGTCGGGTTGGACAGCACGTTGCGCTCCTCGCCCCGGCGGCCGCCCACCGCGGCCCAGACCGAGACGTCTTCGGTGACGTCGAACTCGCCGCGCACGGCGCCGAACAGCTGGCGCTCGTCGGTGAAGGTCCAGGGCTGGGCGAAGTTGCCGTCGGCGTCGGGCGGCGTCGGGACGGCGCCGGACGGGGTCACGCTGGGGCGCGGCGCCTCGATGCGGTGGTCCTGGAAGCCGATGTCGGCGGAGAAGCGGAAACGCTCGCCGCGCCGGTCGACGCCCAGGGCCGCGACGGTCAGCTCGCGCTCCTGGTCCTCGACGGCGGTCTCGCCGTCGCGGCGCACCAGGTTCAGGCGCGCGCCCCAGGCCTGGTCCTCGCCGAAGCGGCGGCCGGCGTCGAGCGCGCCGTAGAGCGCCCCGCCGGTCTCCCAGCCCGCGGTCAGGCGGGTCAGCGGTGCGTCGCCCGCGCGCTTGGGCACCAGGTTGAAGGCGCCGCCGACGCCCGACCCGCCGGGCGCGGCGCCGTTCAGGAAGGTGTTGGCGCCGTGGAAGACCTCGACCCGCTCCAGCAGCTCGGCGGCCACGAACTGGCGCGGCAGCACGCCGTAGACGCCGTTGTATGTCATGTCGTCCGAGAACACCGGGAAGCCGCGGATGACGTAGAGCTCCTGGAAGTTGCCGAAGCCCTTGGCCACACGCACCGCCGGGTCGTTCTGCAGCACGTCGGCGACGCTGCGCGCCTGCTGTTCGCGGGCCAGGTCGGCGGTGTAGTTGGTGGTGGCGTAGGGCGTGCTCATGACGTCCAGGTTGCCGAACAGGCCGACCCGTCCGCCCCGCGCCACCTGGCCGCCCTCGTATTCCGACGGCAGGTCCACCTGGGACCCGGTCACCACCACGCCCTCGACCTCTGTGACGTCCTCGCCGGTCTGGGCGGTCGCCGCCCCGGCCGCCAACAGGAAGGCGGCGGTCGAGCAGAGCAGGACAGTGCGGCGAAGGCGCATGGAGCAGATCCGGAAGTGAGGCTGAGAATGGCTCGCATTAGCAGCTTTGCCGCGAGCGTGTAAATGCGGGAATGATCGCGCGCTGTTCTCCTTCCCTCCTCGGAGGGAAGGAGGGCCCCGCGCATCGGAGGCGCGGCAGCGCCGGAGATCCTTGCGCGGGAGGAAGAGTGGCATGCGCGAAGCGCACCTTCATCCGCCGTCGCAGGCGGGCGCTGGCGCGCCCGTTCCCTTTCTTCCTCCAGCGTGGGCCTACGCTGCGCTCCGGCACGCTGGGACCTCCTTCCCTCCCCGGAGGGAAGGACGACAGGGCCATAGGCATCCGCCGAATGCTGCCGAAGCCCCTCCATGTCGGATCGGCCCGGCCCGGAGCGTCTTCGGGGACAACAGAGGAGACTCCGCCATGGCCGTCACGACGTCCTCCACGCCCGAGATCGACGAACTGGTCCAGTCCGTCAGCCGCGCCTTCGCCGATCGCGACGCCGGAGCCGTCGTCGCTGCCTACGCCGACGGCGCCGTGATCTACAGTCTCGCCCCGCCACTGGCGCAGGGTCCGGACGAGAAGGGGCTGGCTGGGTGGATCGCCGGGTGGGACGGCCCTGTGCGGCATGACTTCAGCCGCCTGCGGTTCACCATCGACGGCGACCTGGCCGTCGGCTGGGGCCCGGTGCGCGTGGACGTCCGCACCCCGGAAGGCGAGGCGGTGGGCTGGTGGATGCGTATGACCCTGTGCCTCGTGCGGGGGCGCGACGGCTGGCGGGTCGCGCACGAGCACGCCTCCGTGCCCTTCCACATGGACGGCAGCTATCGCGCGGCCATGGAGCTGGAGCCCTGAGCCCCGCCAATCGGCCGTGATCAGGCTGGCACGTAGGTTAGACGGATGACGTCGTGGCCGATGCGCACGTGGTCGGCCAGGCGCAGGGGCGGGGGCGGGGCGGCGAAGTAGGGTTTGCCCTGTCCGGCGACGGCGGGGTGCAGATAGATGCGGTACTCGTCGATCAGGCCCAGCGCCGTCAGGCTGGCGGCCAGTTCCGGCCCCGCCACCTCGATCTCGCCCGCGTGGCGCGCCTTCAGTCCGCGCACGGCCTCGCCGAGGTCGCCCTCGATCAGGGTCGCGTTGGGGCCCACCGTCTCGAGCGTGCGCGACGCCACCCACTTGGGCGTTTCCCGCCACGCCTGCGCGTACTCCCGCTCCGCCTCGCTCCAGGCCGGGTCGTCCTGCTCCCAGTAGCGCATCACCTCGTAGATGCGCCGCCCGTATAGGCTGCCGGTCACGCCGCGCATGTGCTCGATGAAGTGCCGGAACACCACCGGGTCGGGCGCGACGGCCGTGTGGTCGACGTATCCGTCCAGGGTCTGGTTCAGTCCATAGACCAGCTTCGCCATGCCGGGTCCCTCCCTGTGTGGCGACGTTAGCGCGGGGCCGGGCAGGGGGCCAAGCGGAGGATGCGAGGTCGCCCGCCTCCCTTCATCCGTCATCCCCGGGCTTGTCCCGGGGACCCATTCGTCCGTCGCAGAGCCGGCTGTCGCCAGGACGCGCCGGCGCCCGCGCGCCGCCATCCGCTATGCCAGGGCTCTCCCATGGGTCCCCGGAACAAGTCGGGGGATGACGGAAATTGTGTGGGACAGCGAAAAGGGCCGGTCCTTTCGGACCGGCCCCTCGCCGTTCAAGTCGCGCAAACGCCTACCAGCGCCAGCGGACACCCAGTCGGGCGGAGCCGCCGTCGGCGTCGTCGCCGAAGTTCCACGTGCCCTTCAGGAAGCCTTCGAGGCCGTAGAAGGTCTGGGCCGTGGCGCCGAACTCCACCTGGCCGTAGCCGTCGGCCGGGGTGTTCTGGATGCCGAAGCCGACGGGACCCGTAGCGAAGGTCATGTCGTGCTCGCCCTCGAACTCCTCGACCGCGAAGAGGCCGATGTAGGGGGTGAGGACGACGTCGCCCGACCCCATCGTGCCGCCCACGCGCAGGCCGGCCTTGCCGAGCAGGCTGTCGTTGTCGCCGAAGTCCACCGAGGCGCCGGCGGTGGTGAAGCTGTCGAGGTCCGTCGAGGACCACTGCAGCTGGGCCACCGGCTCCAGGAACCAGCCCGAGGCGCCGCCGAAGCGGTAGCCGAGCTCGCCCTGCAG
>JAEZEZ010000078.1 GCA_023432855.1 Pseudomonadota bacterium
GCGCCGCCCGGCGCGGCCCCCCCCCCCCCCCCCCCCGGGGCCAGGGCCCCGAAGGTAGACCCAGGACGCCGTGACCTCCCACGGAGACGGCGCATCGTGATGGTCCGAGATGCACAGCGAGGCGTCGTACCGCCCGAGCAGGGCGAACACCGCCGGGTCGTACCAGCTCGGATGCCGGAACTCGACCGTGCACCGCACGCCCCTGGGCAGGCGGGCAAGGAAACCTTCAAGCCGCTCGTCGTTGCGGTGGAGCATGGGCGGAAGCTGCAGCAGCGCGGGCCCCTGCCGGTCGCCGAGCAACGCCATCCGGCCGAAGATCAGCGCCATGGAGTCGGCCGGATCGTTCAGCTTCTTGTTGTGACTCAGGAAGCGGGAAATCTTCCAGGCGTAGATGAAGCCGTCCGGCGCGGTCTCGGCCCAGGCGCGCACGGCGGCCTCGGTCGGCAGGCGATAGAAGCTGGCGTTGATCTCGCAGGTGTCGAAGCGCGCGGCGTAGTAGGCCAGGCGGTCCCTGTCCTTCAGGTCCGCTGGATAGAACCGGCCCTTCCAGTCCTTGTACGCCCATCCGGAACAGCCGATGCGGATCATGGGTCCGCAATGGCGCGCGGGGCGCGGAGGTTCCGGCCTACCAGCCGCTTTCGGCCGCCGCCGAGATCATGCAGCCGGCCGCGGCGTTGCGGTCCTCCCGGCTCCGGGTGGGATCCGTGGCGAGGGCCGCGGCTAGATCGATCAGCACGCTCTGGCGTTCGACGCTGCGCGTGTCCGTCCCGGGTCCGTAGCAGCGCAGGCGGACCTTCCCCGCTTCAGGGGTCAGGACCACGACCACCTCTGGCGCGCTCGCGCCCCGGGTGGGGGCGGTCAGCGCGCGAATGCACGGTTCGGGGTCTGTCTCCAGCCCGCAAGCGCGCAGGTCTTCGGCGGACAGCGTCGAAGGCGTGTCGCTGAACCACTGTTGGCCGATCAGCGCCGTGCGCAGGGCGAACCCGTCATCCAGCAGGCCATCCGAGGCGTCGGGGGTGACCACGGGGGTGACGGCCACCGGCAGCGGGGGAGGGCTGGCCAACGCCGGCGCAGCCAAGGCGGCGGCGGTCAGGAAGACAATGGTGCGCATGAAATCCACCAGACCGCGCGTGACGGCCCCTGTCCAGACGCGTTCCGGTCGCGCCCGCTTCAGGGCGTCAGCACCACCTTGCCGACGTGGGTCCCGCGCTCGACCAGGGCGTGGGCCTGGGCGGCTTCCTCGAGCGCGAACACGCGCTCGATGCGGGGCCCCAGCTTGCCCGCGGCGACCCAGGGCCAGACGACGCGTTCGACTTCGCCCGCAAGACGAGCCTTCTCTTCGGCGTCGCGAGGCCGCAGCAGCGAGCCGGTGATCACGGCCCGCTTCTGCATCAGGCGGAAGACGGGGACCTCGATGGTCGCCCCCCCCTGGGCGGCGATGTAGACGATGCGGCCGCCGGTGTTCAGCGCCTTCAGGTTGGGTTCGAAGTAGGGACCGCCGACCATGTCGAGAACGACGTCCACGCCCCCGAACTCCCTGGCGGCCGCCGCGAAGTCCTCGGTGCTCGCGTCGATGGCGAGGTCGGCGCCCAGGTCCCGGGCCGCCTGCGCCTTGGCCGCGCCCCGGCCTGTGGCGACGACGCGCGCGCCGTGGGCCTTGGCCATCTGGATCGCCGTCGCGCCGATCCCGGAGGTCGCGCCGTGCACGAGCAGCGTTTCGCCCGGCCGCAGCGACCCATGCTCGAACACATTCGCCCACACGGTGAAAACCGTCTCGGGAAGAGCGGCGGCCTGGACGAAATCGAGACCGCCCGGGACCGGCAGGGCGTGCCGGGCGTCCACGACAGCGTACTCCGCATAGCCGCCACCGCCGAGCAGGGCGCAGACGCGATCGCCTTCCCGCCATCGCCCGGCGCCCGCGACGACCTCGCCCGCGATCTCCAGCCCCAGGGTCTCGGGCGCGCCCGGCGGGGGCGGATAGGCGCCTTCCCGCTGGACGATGTCGGGGCGATTGACCCCGGCGGCCCGCACGCGCACGAGAATGTCACCGGCCGTCGGATGCGGCATGGGAAGGTCCGCGATCTCAAGCGCTTCCGCGCCGCCCCGGCCGCCCCGAACCACGATCGCCCGCATCGTCTTCGCCGCCATGGCTTGCTTCCTCTGTTCGGCGGGGTTCTGATATGGGTTTGAGCGAGTTCGAGCAAAGGAAGGATCGAGTCCGTGATCGACGACATGCTTCCCCGCCCATCCGGCCGCGGCGCGGTGCTGACTGAACTGAGCAAGGAGGACCTCGACCTGCATTCGGTCGAGGAGCTCCAGGAACGGATCGAGAGGCTCGAGGCCGAGATCGAGCGGGCGCGCGCCAAACTCGAAGGCAAGCGAGCGCGGATGAGCGCCGCTGACGCGCTGTTTTCGATCAAGGGCGCGTAGGTTGGGACTTTTCGGGGCGCCCCCCGGGGCGAATGGCACGGCCGTTGCACGGATTCGGAGGTAGGCCGGATCCTGTCGGCCTGGTACAGGGGCTTGGAGTACATGGCTGAGTCAGTCGCGGACGTTTCTCCCGCGCGAGCCGAGGTGGTACGCGACTTCGCGTGCTCCGAGCTGTTCGAGCGCACCTTCCGGGAAGGCATGGAGCTGGTCGAGGAGACCGCCGACTACCTGGACGGGGAAGGCCGCCGGGACTCCAAGCTGCTCTCGCGCGCCGGCGCCCTGGCCTATGCCGGCGAGAGCATGCGGCTGACGACGCGGCTCATGCAGGTGGCGTCCTGGCTGCTCGTGCAGCGGGCCATCCGCGAAGGCGACATGGATGCGCGGGAGGCCTGCCTGGCCCGTTACCGCATCGGGGCCCAGTCTGTCTGCAAGGGCGAGCCGCGGGAGAACCTCGACGAGATGCCGATGGGCCTGATGAGCCTGCTCGACCGCTCCGCGCGCCTCTACGACCGGGTGCTGCACCTCGACCAGCGCATGTTCCTGGACGCCCCGGTGGAAGAGGCGGCCCACCCCGTGCGGGCGCAGATCAACCGCCTGCAAGCGGCCTTCGGCGGGTGAACGACGCCTCCGACGGCCCGGAGGGGGAAACCCCCATCCAGCGCGCCCTGCGCCTGAAGAAGGCGGCCATCGACGCCCGACCCAAGCCGCCGCGCGGCGGCCGGTTCCAGCGTCAGCAGGCCGAGGGCGGCAAGGGCGCCAAGTCAAAGCCCTGGATGAAGAAGTCCTAGACGCGCGCCTGGCCGTTGGGCCGGTTTTTCTTTTTGAACGGCTTGCGAGGCGCGCCGCCCGGTCCGGCCGGCTTCCCCTTGAATCCGCCGCGGGCCCGAGCGGGCTTGCCGTCCGCGTGGCGCTTGCCCCCGGCTTCCGACGGCTCGGTCCCTGCGCGGTCGCGCGCAGGCCTGGGCGTCCACTTCGGCTTTCCTTCGGGTCGGGAAGGGCCGGCTTCACGACCCTTGCGCGGCCCGTACTCCGTGCGGAAGCTCGGCGCGGCGGCCGGTTCGATGCGCACGTCCTTCTCGGCCGCGCCGCGCACGCTCTCGGCAAAGCGGTCGGCGGCGTCCCTGGCGATCTCGAACTTGGTTTCGCGGTCGAAGATGCGGATCACCCCGATGTCCGCCTTGGTGACGTGGCCCAGGCGGCAGATCAGCGGCACCAGCCATTTCGGGTCGGCGTTCTTGGATCGTCCGACGTTGAGGCGGAACCAGCGGCCATCGTCGGCGGGGCGGAATTCGCGCTTGGGCTTGAGCGGGTTGGCCTGGGCCTCGCGCATGCGGGCGTCGTCGTAGACCTCCTCGGGCGCGGGCAGGCGGGCCCGCCGCGCGCGGATCAGCGCGGACGCCAGCTGTTCGGGGGTGCGTTCGGCCAGCAGGCTGCGGACAAGGGTCTCGTCCTCGCCCGCCTCGGCGCTGTCCTGCAGCGCGTCCGCCAGCAGCCGCTCGTTGTCCTTCAGCCTGATCTCGTCGGCGGTGGGCGGGCCTGACCAGGCGGGCGCGATATTGGCGTCGACGAACATCGTCTCGGCCTTGCGCCGGCGGGTGTAGGGGACGAGGAGGACGGAAACGCCCTTGCGGCCGGCGCGGCCGGTGCGGCCGGAGCGGTGCAGCAGGCCGGCCTTGTTGGTCGGCAGTTCGGCGTGGATGACGAGGCCCAGGTCCGGCAGGTCGAGTCCTCGCGCCGCCACGTCGGTGGCTACGCAGACCCTGGCCTTGCCGTCGCGCAGCGCCTGCAGCGCATCCGAACGCTCGCGCTGGGTCATTTCGCCCGAAAGGCTGACCACGTCGAAGCCGCGCTCGCGCAGGGAGGCGTGCAGGCGCTTGACGCTTTCCCGCGTCGAACAGAACACCAGCGCGCCGGGCGCCTCGAAATAGCGCAGCACATTGACGACGGCGTGCGTGATCTCGTTCGGCGCCACGCGCATGGCGCGGTATTCGATGTCGGCGTGGGCCTCGGCGTGATTGACCGTGTCCAGGCGCAGGGCGTCGCGCTGGTAGGTCCTGGCCAGCTTGGCGATGTCGCGCGCGATGGTCGCCGAGAACAGCAGGGTCCGACGGCTCTCGGGCGTGGCGTCGAGAATGAACTCGAGATCCTCGCGGAAGCCGAGGTCGAGCATCTCGTCGGCTTCGTCCAGCACGATGACCTTCAGCGCCGACAGCACCAGCCGTCCCCGCTCGAGGTGATCGCGCAGGCGGCCGGGCGTGCCGACGACGATGTGACAGCCGGCTTCCAGCTGGCGCTGCTCGGCGCGGGCGTCCATGCCGCCGACACAGGAGACGATGCGCGCGCCCGAACCGGCGTACAGCCAGCCGAGCTCGGAACGGACCTGCAGCGCAAGTTCTCGCGTGGGGGCCACGACCAGGGCAAGGGGCGGGCCGGCCGGACCGGCCTGTTCCGCATCGCCCAGAATCTCGGGCGCGGCCGCCAGGCCGAAGGCCACCGTCTTGCCCGATCCGGTCTGGGCCGAAACCAGCAGGTCACGGCCGGCGGCTTCCGGATCGAGCACGGCGGCCTGCACGGGCGTCGGCTCTTCATAGCCGCGTGCGGCGAGCGTCCGCTCGAGAGCGGGATGGGTCGAAGGAAAGGGCATGGGGTGTCCTGGCGCGAAGTCGCGCGCTACGGGGCGCTCAGATCACGGGAGCGCGTCGGAATTGCGGCTGGCTGCCGGCCCCTAGGGGCCGACGTCGCCCGGCGCGGGGCCGGTCGCTTCCAGCATCTGGTCCATCGAGCCGAGGCCCAGCGCTTCGGCCAGCTTGTCGTCGCGGCCGTACACGTCCTTGCGGAAGGAGATGCGGCCGTCGCCGTCGAGGAAGGCCGTCCAGTAGAGGAGGCGCACGGGGATGGAGCGGCCGAGCTGCACCCGGGTGGTCTCGCCGCTGGCCTGGGCCGCGTCGAATTCCATCAGGGCCTGCGGGTTGTAGCCCAGGATCATGCGGGCGAACTCGACCGCGTCCTGGACCCGCACGCAGCCGTGGCTGAGGTGCCGGTGCGCGTTGGCGAAGAAGCGCTTGGACGGCGTGTCGTGCAGGTAGATGGCGTGCGGGTTGTTCATCTCGAACTTCACCAGTCCGAGCGCCGCGTTCGGGCCCGGCCGCTGCACGACGCGGCCGCCGACCAGGTACATGTTCTGTCGCGCCAGGTATCCCGGACCCTTGGGCAGAATCTCGTTGCGGGCGATGCTCATCGGCACGTTCCACGGCGGGTTGGCGACCACCGAGGAGAAAGGAACCTCGAGGCTGGGCGTGGGCGTGCGGCTCGCGCCGTTGACGACCCGCGTGCCGTGCACCGGGCGGCCGTCGCGCCAGTAGACGAGGATGGCGGCGGCGGTGTTCACCTCGATACGCTCGTCCGCCAGGTCGCGCGCCAGCCAGCGGCGGCGTTCCATGTTGGTTGCGATCTGGCGCATGCGGTCGCGCGCCGTGGCGCCCAGTTCGACCTGGGTGTCGCCGCCGATGACGCCGTCGGGCGCAAGGCCATGGCGAGTCTGGAAGCGCTTCGTCGCCTCGACCAGGGCCGGATGATAGACGTTGGCGTCCACACCTGCGGGCGGGATGGCGGACTCGGGCGTGAGGTCGCCCTCGGCGACCAGCCGGGCCACCAGCGCCGGGACGCGGGGATCGCTCTTGCCCGGCTCGATCTTCGAACCGTTGCGCCACGCGGGCCAGCCGCCGCGGCTGGCGATGTCGCGGTAACGGAGGAAAGCGCTGGTCAGGCCCTGGTAGCCGCGGTCCGTGGGGGCGAGCGTCTCCAGCCAGCTCTGCAGTTCGCCGTAGCGCAGCGCCTGGTTCAGGCCGCCGGGGACGTCGACGCTGTTGCCGCGCAGGCTCCAGATGGTCTCCACCGTTTCCGGCTTGATGCGACCGAAGCTCAGGGTCGAGGCGTAGGCGATGGCCGCGCGGGTCAGACGGATGTCGCGGCGCACGGGATCCGAGGCGCCGTCGGGCGGCAGGAAGTCTCGCGAATTCAGCCCGTGGCGCTCGGCGTCCTCGATCGCGGCCAGCAGCACCTGCTCGTCGCCGCGCGACCAGGCCAGCTCGTAGTTCCGCTGGGCGTAGAAGTGCTTGACGTAGGCGGATTCCGGGCCGGTCCCGAGCGCCAGCACGGCGGCCTTCAGGGCCGGATCGACCGGCGGGGCGGTCGGGGCGGGCGTCGCGGCCCGGACCTCGCCCGCATAGGGCTGGGGCTGATTGGGCAGCGCCGTCGTCTGGGCGGCCGCGTGGCCGCCTGCGACAGCTGCGACCGCCAGGGCGATTATGGTTCGACGCATCCCTTGTCCGCTCTTTCGGCGTTCAACGTTGATCACTCAAGCACGATTGCACTTGATACCCAAAGGTTCGGAGCGCCGCAGGTTCCAAAACGAAAGCGCCGGCGGCCCAAAGGGGCGCCGGCGCCACAGTTTCGCTTGCGAGGCGACCGCTACTTCTTGAGGAAGCCGCCGTACTTGGCGGCGAAGCGCGACACGCGGCCGCCGCGGTCCAGCAGCGTCTGGTTGCCGCCGGTCCACGCCGGGTGGGTCGTCGGGTCGATATCGAGATTGAGCGTCGCGCCTTCCTTGCCGTAGGTGGAGCGCGTGCGATAGGTCGTCCCGTCGGTCATCACCACGGTGATGAAGTGATAGTCGGGATGGGTGTCCTGTTTCATCGGGCTTCAGCCTGAACGGGGCGAACGTCAGTCGCGGAAAATGGAAAACCCGCCGGCGACCCCGGCGGGAGCGCGGGTCTATACACGCGACGGGCGCGGAAAGGCAAGGGCTTTGACATGAGCGATCAAGCCGCGGCCCCAACCGGCGAACCGCCCGTCGAGGGAAGGCCGGGCGCAGGCGAACTGCTGGCCCATCAACTCCATGAGGCGACCGCGCGCCGGGAGAAGCGGCGGGACATCCGTCCGCTGGCGCGTCTCCTGCCCTACCTCTGGCGTCACCGCGGGGACGGCGTCATCGCCGCCGTGTTCCTGCTGTTCGCCACCGGCGCGACGCTCGGCCTGACGCTGGCGTCGCGCATGGTGGTCGATGAGGGGTTCGGGCCGGGGGCCGCCGAAGGCGAACTGAACCGGTCCTTCATCGTGCTGGGCTCCGTCGCCCTGGCGCTCGCCCTGGCCACGGCGCTTCGCTACTTCTACGTCACCAAGCTCGGCCAGCGGGTGGTCGCCGACCTGCGCCAGGGGCTTTACAGCCACATCCTCACGCTCGACCCGGCCTTCTTCCTGAAGGTCCGCACCGGCGAGGTGCTGTCGCGGATGACCACCGACATCCAGATCGTGGAGTCGGTGACGGCGACCATGTCGGTGGCTCTGCGCAACACCCTGGGGCTGATCGGGGCGCTGGCCGTGCTGATCTATGTCTCCCCGACCCTGACAGGTCTGGTCCTGCTGCTGTTGCCGGTGGTGCTGGCGCCGATGTTCCTGTTCGGCCGGGCGGTCCGTCGACTGACGGTGAAGACCCAGGACCGCTTCGCCGAGGCCGTGGGCTTCGCGGGGGAAACCATCGACGCGCTCGAGACCGTCCAGTCCTTCGGCCGGGAAGCGCGTTCGTCGAGCCGCTTCGCCGAGGCGGTCGAGATCGCCTACGACGTGTCCGTCGACCGGGTCCGGACCCGGGCGGTGATGACGGCCGTGGTCATCGCCCTCATGTTCGGAGGCGTCACCGCGGTGCTCTGGCTGGGCGCCCAGGCCGTGCTGGCCGGGACCATGACCCCCGGCTCGCTGGTCATGTTCGTCTTCCTGTCGGTCATGGCCGCCAGCTCGGTCGGCTCGCTGGCCGAGACCTGGGGCGACGTTCAGAAGGCCGCCGGCGCCATGGAGCGCATCGACGAACTGATGCGCGCGCAGCCTTCGATCGCGCCTCCGCCCGAACCCGTCGCCCTGCCCGAGCCGCCGCGGGGCGAAGTGCGTTTCGAGGATGTGTCGTTCGCCTATCCCGGGCGGCCGGATCTGCCGGCGCTGTCGGGGTTCAGCCTCGATGTCCGTGCGGGGGAGACGGTCGCCCTGGTGGGGCCGTCGGGCGCTGGCAAGAGCACCGTCTTCCGCCTGCTGCTGCGTTTCTACGATCCGGACAAGGGCGGGGTGAGCCTGGACGGCGTGGACCTGCGCCAGGCCGACCCGCGCGAGGTCCGCCGACGTCTGGCGCTGGTGGCGCAGGACGCGCCGCTGTTCTCGGGCAGCGCGGCGGACAACATCGTGTTCGGCCGCGAGGAGGCGACCCGCGAAGAGATCCAGGCGGCGGCCGCCGAGGCCCAGGCCCTGGCCTTCATCGAGGCGCTGCCCCAGGGGCTCGACACCTCGCTCGGCGAACGCGCCAAGTCCCTGTCGGGCGGTCAGAAGCAGAGGCTCGCCATCGCTCGCGCCCTGATCCGGAATGCGCCGGTGCTGCTGCTCGACGAGGCGACCAGCGCGCTGGACGCCGAGAACGAGCGGCTGGTGCAACAGGCGCTGGACCGCGCCATGAGCGGCCGGACCACCATTGTCATCGCCCACAGGCTGGCGACGGTGCTCCGGGCCGACCGCATTGTGGTCATGGACGGCGGCCGCGTGGTGGAGGAGGGGACCCACGCCGAACTGGTGGCGAGGGGCGGACTCTACGCCCACCTGGCCGAGCTGCAGTTCCGCGGAGCCTAGGCCGCGCGCAGGCGCTCCAGCAGGACGGGGTGCAGGTCGAGGTTCGCCGCGCAGATAGAGGCGCCGGAGGCGGCAGTGGCGCCCTCGTCTATGGCGCTCGTCATGCCGCCCGCTTCGGACATCAGGATGATCCCGGCCGCCACGTCCCAGGGCTGGAGGTTTCGCTCCCAGAAGCCGTCGTAGCGGCCCGCCGCGGTCCAGGCGAGGTCCAGGGTGGCGGATCCGAGACGGCGCACGCCGGCGACGCGCTGGCCGATCTGGTGCAGTTCCTTGAGGAACTGCGCGTGGCCCGGCCGTCCGGCCCAGGGGATGCCCGTGCCGATGAGGCTGTCGATCAGCTCCTTGCGCGCCGCGACCCGGATGCGGGTGTCGTTGAGGAAGGCGCCGCGGCCCTTCTCGGCCCAGAACAGTTCATTGAGGATCGGGTTGAAGGTCACCCCGGCCACGATCTGGCCGTCCCGCTCCAGCGCCAGGCTGATGGCGAAGTGCGGCATGCCGTGGATGAAGTTGGTGGTGCCGTCGATGGGGTCGGCGATCCAGCGGTGGGTCTTGTCGGTGCCCTCGACCTCGCCGCGCTCCTCGCCCAGGAAGCCGTAGCCGGGCCGCGCCTTGGCGAGCTCCTCGAACAGGGCGTTCTCGACCCGCAGGTCGGCGTTGGTGACGAAGTCGGCGGCGCCCTTGCGGGAGACCTGCAGCGCCTGCACCTCGCCGAAGTCGCGGGCCAGCCCGCGCGACGCCTTGCGGACGGCGCCGATCATGACCTGGAGGAGGGCGGAGGGAGTGCTCACGGCGCGGCGATCAGTCGGCGCGGCGGACGTATTCGCCCGTGGCGGTGTCGACGATGATGCGCTCGCCCGCGCTCATGTAGGGCGGGATCATGATGCGCAGCCCATTGGAGGCCTTGGCCGGCTTGTAGGACGACGAGGCCGTCTGGCCCTTCACGGTCGGCTCGGTCTCGGCGCCCTCGAGCACCACCTGGTCGGGGAGCGACAGGCCGATTGGCCGCTCCTCGTGGAACTCGATGACCACGACCATGCCGTCCTGCAGGTAGGCGATGCGGTCTTCGCCGACCCAGTCCTTCTGCAGCTCGATCTGCTCGTAGGTCTGCTGGTCCATGAACACCAGCGCGTCGCCCTGCTCGTAGAGGTACGAGTAGTCCTTCTGTTCGAGCGTGATGCGCTCGACCGAGTCTTCCGAGCGGAAACGTTCGTTCAGCTTGGTGCCCGTGATCAGGTTCTTCATCTCGACCTGGGCGAAGGCGCCGCCCTTGCCGGGCTTCACGTGCTGGGTCTTCACCACCGACCACAGGCCGCCCTCGTACTGGAGCACCATGCCGGGCTTGATGGCGTTGGCGTTGATCTTCATCGGAATGTCTTGGGAAGGAGGGGCGCGGAAATGCGGCGCGATACCTATAGCCCCGCCCGTTCCCTGACAAGCCGCGGCCGATCAGTGAATGGTCGCACTTCCCGACCGGTTCTTCCGCCAGAGCTCTTCGTTCAGCAGGTTGGCGAAGCTGACCCAACCTGCGTAGGGCGCCACCAGCTTCGCCGACCGGGCGTCGACCTTGCCCGCGGCGCGGGCGTAGAGCGCGGTGGTCAGGAAGGTGGAGAGCGCGGCCACAACCTGAGCGACCCGGTGCGCGGGGCTGAGGAACATCCACAGCGCATTCAGCCCCTGAAGCCCGCCCCACAGGGACAGTGCGCGCGTCCGTTCGGGGCCCGAAGGCGCGTTCCAGATGCGCAGGGCGCTCAGGGTCATTACCGAGAACAGCGCCGGCCAGAGCAGGGAGTAGGCGCTCTTCGGCGGCTCCATGGAGGATTTCTCCAGGGCGTCATAGGCGCGCTCAAGGTCCGGATTGGCGGCGGTCGGCGAGCGTTTCCAGGCGATCAGCGCCGTGACGGTCGCGGCGGCGACGCAGAGCGCCACGCCCGTTGCTATGTGGCCGGGCCCGCGACCCCGGCTGTTCAGGAAATCGGCTGTCTTGTCCTGGACCGCATCGAGCATGGCCATGTCGTCCTCCGTGCGCAGGAGAACAGCCGGACCCGGGGGAGGTTCCGGATCAGATGACCGGCTTGTCGCCGTCCTCGAGGAAGCCGGCCTTCCTCGGCGCCGCCGGCTCGTCGGCGGGCTCGGCCTTGCCGTCGCGGTAGCCCCCCACGGTCGCGTCCAGGAAGCCGGCGTTGGCCTCACGGATCTTCGCGGCCGCGTCATCATAGAGGAACGGCAGGTAGGCGAACCGCTCGCCCCTGGTCACCGGCGCCGCCATGTGCAGCAGGCTGCAGGAGAACACGACCGCCCCGCCTATCGGAGGCTTGTACTGGGCCGAGCCGTATTCCGGGAACGACAGGGTGCCGCCCTCGAAGTCCGCGTTCAGGTTGATGCTGACGGCGAAGCGGCGGTGGGCCGTGCCCTTGGTGGTGTTGTCGCGGTGGGCGCGGAAGTGGCCGCCGTCGTCTGCGCTGTAGCAGGCGACGATGTCGCGCTCGATGCGGTTGGCGTCGAACTGGAAGGCCTTGCGGATCTCAGGCGCGATGCGCCGGCGCACCCGCTCGCGGGCCGCCTTCATCAGCGGCCCGTCCGGGATGTTGGCGTCGCGCCGCCGCTTGTGGGCCGGGTCCAGCACCAGGGTGGTCTTGCCGTCGATGTCGCGCATGAAGCCCGACTCCTCACCGCCGCTGTGGCGGTAGTGGTTGATCAGGGCTTCGCACAGCTGGGGCTCGAACACGCGCGGGATGATCAGCACCGGCGCATGGGCCTGGCCGCCGCCGTGCAGCTCGGGCGGCGGCAGGCGCTCGATCAGGTCCCGGATTTCCTTTGCCTTCGCCTCGTCCGTCGGCGGGCCGAACAGGGCCAGCACGCGCAGGGTGGGATCGAGGATCATCCACACCGGCCGGAAGGCCGGCGCGCCGCCGTCGTCTTCGGACGCCGATCCGAACAGGCGGCTTATGTGCAGGGTCTGGTCCCAGAAGACGTTGAAGGCCGGCGGCCTGGCTTCCAGGCGCTTCTCGATCTCGTCACGGGGATCGTTGCTGACCGCAAACCCGGCGATCTTCGCCGGGTCGAACAGGTCCATCATCCCGTCGAGCGCCTTCTTCGAGGCGGCGCCCACCGGATCGAAGGTCGAGCCGATGAAGGCGAGCAGCACGTAGCGGCCGCCGACCGTGTCGAAGGCGAAGGTGGGATTGGTGGCCGAACGCTCGCGGAACCAGGGCGCCGGATCGCCCGGCAGCAGGGTGCGGAACTTCTTTGAGGCCGGATCAGCCGCCCGTGGCGGAGTTGTCGGTCTGGATGTCATGCATCGCACTCTGCAGGTAGTTCTGTTCGCCCAGGGCGCGGATCAGTCCGAGCTGGGCTTCCAGGAAATCGATGTGTTCCTCGGTGTCCTTGAGGATGTCCGTCAGGATGTCACGGCTGACGTAGTCGCCGGCCGCCTCGCACCGGGCGATCGCCTGCACCACCAGGGCGCGTCCGTTCACTTCCAGCTCGAGGTCGGCGCCCAGGCACTCGGGCACGGTCTCGCCAATGCGCAGCTTGTGCAGGTCCTGGAGATTGGGCAGGGCTTCGAGGAACAGCACCCGCTTGATGAGACGGTCGGCGTGCTTCATCTCGCCGATCGACTCTTCGTAGACGACCCCGCCGAGGTGGTGGAAACCCCAGCTCTCGAACATGCGGGCGTGCAGGAAGTACTGGTTTACCGCCGTCAGTTCGTTGGTGAGAACCGCGTTCAGCAGTTCGATGATCGCCGGATCGCCCTTCATCGCCGCACTCCTATTCGGCGGCGAGTTGCAGATCCTCTCTGGAGTCCTGAATCATCCGCCGCATGTCGCAGACGCATTTGGCGCAGCGGGGGCGGGCCTGGCAATGACGGAAAATCTCGACAGGGCGAACGGCGCCCTGTTCGATCGCGGCCCGGGCGTCCCGTTCGCGGATTCCGTTACAGTTACAGACGTACACGTCGGCCCTCCGGACGCCCGGCGAGAATGAGAACCGTTCTCATAACGGCCGGGCGGCGCTCTTGCAACTCGTTCTCATTGTCGCATTTCCAACGACCCCGCTTTGCGCTCGCGCAAAGCCCCTGCTTTCGCGCCGCTTGACCTTTCGCCGCACCGGCTCCAAGCCCCCGCCATGCCCCTCGCTCCCGCCTGCCGCCTCTACCTGATAACGCCGCCCGCCATCCCCGACCCCGAGGCCTTTCTCCAGGAGCTGGAGGCGGCCCTGGACGGCGGCGACGTGGCGGCGCTGCAGATTCGGCTCAAGGACGCCAGCGACGCTGAGATCGCCCGCGTGGTGCGCGTCCTGGCGCCCGCGGCGCAGGCGCACGGCGTCGCCGTCATCCTGAATGACCGTCCCGATCTCGCTCGGGATCTGGGATGCGACGGCGTGCACGTGGGTCAGGACGACATGTCCTGCGCCGAAGCGCGGCGGATCATGGGCCGGGACGCCATGGTCGGCGTGACCTGCCACGACAGCCGCCACCTGGCCATGGAGGCGGCGGAGGCGGGCGCGGACTATGTGGCGTTCGGGGCCTTCTTCCCCACCGGCACCAAGGTCGCGCCGACGCGGGCCGAGCCAGAGATCCTGGCCATCTGGCAGGAGGTCATGGAGACCCCCTGCGTGGCCATCGGCGGCATCACGCCGGAGAACTGCGCGCCGCTGGTGCAGGCGGGCGCGGACTTCCTCGCGGTCAGTGCGGCTGTGTGGAACGATCCCGCCGGTCCGAAGGCCGCCGTGGCCCGTTTCCTGACCGCCATCGAGCAGGCGCGCGCTTTCACGAGTTCTTAGGCCGCGGACCCTAGGGTGCCCGGGAAGAATCGGAATCCGAGGGGGTTCCGAGACCGCAAGGGCGCCAAGACTTGAGCCTCGCGTACGCCGCCGCCGAGCCGTTGAAAGGGGAAACCCCCAAGGCATCCCGCGCAGCCGCGATGGAAGCCTTGCGGCTTACCGCGCTTGGGCTTCTCCTGTTCGCCGTCACCCTCATCTCGGTGCGCTACACGCGTTTCGAGGCGCTCACGGCGGTCTGGCCGGTCAACGCCATCGCCCTGGTGGCCATCCTGCGCAGCCGCTGGTCGCGCGAGAACACCTCCAAGCTGCTGGGCGTCACCGCCGTGGGCCTGGCGGCGCCGCTCCTTCTGGGCGGCATGCCTGTCTGGATCGTCCTGCTGATCACGCTCGGCAATGTCACCGAAGTCGTGCTGGCGGCCTGGCTGATCCGTCGGTGGGTCGGGAACGAACCCGGCGCCGGTTTTCTCGACCTGGCCAGGATGCTGGGCGCCGCGGCCCTGGTCGCCCCGATGGTCGCCGCCACCTTGCTGACTCCGGTGTTCATGAACCTCCCGGACATCGCCAACCCCGACGCGGCCAGCCTTTGGGTCGATTCCTTCACCTCCGATGCGCTGGGCATGATGCTGATCGCCCCGTTCGGCCTGACCCTACGCCTGCGCGACATGTCGGCTCTGCCGCTGGCGCGCCGCGCGGAAGGCGCAGGGCTCTGGCTGCTGATCGCCGCCGGATCCGCCTGGGTGTTCGGCCATGACCTCGTAATCGGCCACGGGCACGGCGGCGACCATGCGACGGGCCTCCTGACCCTGGTGCTGCTCACGCCGCTGCTGGTTCTCGCCGCCCTGCGGTTCGGCCTGCTCGGCGCCGCGGTTTCCGCCCTGACGGTAGCGTCGATCGCGCTGGGCTTCAGCCTGGCGGGCGAGGGCCCCATCGCCCAACTCGAAGGCGTGGATCCCCAGGACAAGATCTACTGGCTCCAGCTCTACCTTGCCGTGGTCAGCCTCTCGACCCTGCCCGTCGCCGCGGTGCTGCGCGACCGCGACCGGTACGCCGCGGAACTCGCCCGCCAGCGCCGGCGCGCCGAGGCCGCCAGCGAAGGCAAGTCGCGCCTGCTCGCCAACGTCAGCCACGAGATCAAGAGCCCCGTCGGCGGCATCATCGGCATCGGCGAACTGTGGTCCACCGGCAAGCTCGGCCCGATCACCCCGATGCAAGAGGAGATGTCCGAGATGCTGGTGCGCACGGCGCGCCAGATCGAGGCCCTGGCCTACGACCTGCTCGACGTGGCGCGCGCCGAGGCCGGCACCGTCGCCGTCAACCTGCGGCCAGTCGAACTCATGGGCCTGGCCGAAGACGTCAAACGCACCGCTTCGGTGCTCCCGGAGGCCGAGGGCGTCCGCTGGACGATCGAGGCTCCCGACGGGCCGCTGGTGGCCGTCGCCGATTCTGTGCGGCTCTCCCAGGTGGTGCTGAACCTGGCGACCAACGCCGTGAAGTACGGCGGGTCGGGCGGCGTGGTCACTCTGCGCCTGTGCGAGGCGGGTCCGAAGACCGTGCGCATCGAGGTCATCGACCGCGGGCCCGGCATCCCCCTCGAAAAGCAGGCCGAACTGTTCGAGCCGTTCAACCGGCTGGGCATGGAGAAGTCCACGGTCGAGGGCCATGGCATCGGCCTGGCCCTGGCGCGCCGGCTGGCCGAACTCCAGGGGGGCTCGCTCGGCTTTGAAAGCTGCCCGGGCGAAGGCGCCCGCTTCTGGGTGGACCTGCCTGCCGCCGAGGCCTGAAGCCCGATTGAGGTTGCGGCGAGGAGCCCGCGGCGCTAACCGCAGGGCATGGATTTCGACGCTCTCCTGCTGTCGCGCTTCCAGTTTGCGTTCACCATCGCATTCCACATCCTGTTTCCCGCCTTCACCATCGGCCTGGCCAGCTACCTGGCCGTGCTGGAAGGGCTGTGGCTGTGGACCAGGCGCGAAAGCTTCCGGACGCTCTACCGCTTCTGGGTCAAGGTCTTCGCCGTCTCCTTCGGTATGGGCGTCGTCTCCGGCGTGGTGCTCAGCTACCAGCTCGGCACCAACTGGAGCGAGTTCATCCGCCTGACCGGCGGCGTCATTGGCCCCCTGCTCGGCTACGAGGTGCTGACCGCCTTCTTCCTCGAGGCCTCGTTCCTCGGCGTCATGCTGTTCGGCTGGAACAAGGTCGGGCCGCGCCTGCACTTCCTGTCGACGATGCTGGTGGCGCTGGGGACCCTGCTGTCGGCCTTCTGGATCCTGGCCGCGAACAGCTGGATGCAGACGCCCCAGGGCTTCGAGATCGCCGCCGACGGCCGCTACCTGGCGACCGACTACCTGCAGGTCATCTTCAATCCCAGCTTCCCGTCGCGCTTCTTCCACATGGTGCTGGCGGCCTACCTGACCACGGCCCTGGCGGTCGGCGCCGCCTCCGCCTTCCAGCTGCTGCGCCGGCATGACCAGGCCGAAAGCCGGCTCGCCCTGACCATGGCGGTGGGCATGGTGGCCGTCACGGCGCCGCTTCAACTGCTGGTCGGCCACTGGTCGGGGGAGGTGGCGAAGGATCACCAGCCGTCGAAGCTGGCCGCCATCGAGGCCTACTGGGAGACCGGCCGGAACCATCCGCTCGTGGTCTTCGGCATTCCGGACCGGGCCGCCGAAAAGACCCACCTCGAGGTCGCCATCCCCGGCGCCGGCGTCATCGTGGCGCCGCCCGACGAAGAGGTGCTGGGCCTGAAGGCCTTCGCGCCCGAGGATCGGCCGCCCGTGTTCCTCGTCTTCTGGAGCTTCCGGATCATGGTCGGCCTCGGCCTGTTGATGATCGGCCTGGGCCTGTGGGGCGCCTGGCTGGCGTGGCGGCGGAGGCTGCAGCAGAGCCGGTGGTTCCTGCGGTTCGCCGTGGCCATGGGGCCGAGCGGCTTCCTCGCGGTGCTGGCCGGCTGGGTGGTGGCGGAGGTGGGCCGCCAGCCCTGGGTGGTGTTCAACCAGCTGCGGACCGCCGACGCCGTCTCTCCGGTCGGCGCGGGCGAGGTCGCCTTCTCGTTGCTGGCCTACATGGTCGTCTACGCCATCGTGTTCACGGCGGGGGCCATCTACATCCTGCGGATGATCGCAGAGGGGCCGGTCACCGTCGCCGAGGAGCCGCCGGATCGTCGCCGGCCGCCGGGCACGCCCATGGCCGCGGCGCCGGACGAGGAGGCCCCATGAACCTGGATCTGCCGCTGATCTGGGCCGGACTGATCGCCGTGGCGGTCCTGCTCTACGCGATGCTGGACGGCTTCGACCTGGGCATCGGCATCCTGTTCCCCTTCGCGCGGTCGGCCCAGGACCGGGACGTCATGATGAACTCCGTGGCCCCGGTCTGGGACGGCAACGAGACCTGGCTGGTGCTGGGCGGCGGCGGCCTTCTGGCGGCCTTCCCGGGCGCCTACTCCATCCTCATGCCCGCCTTCTACCTCCCCGTGCTGATGATGCTTGCGGGCCTCATCCTCCGGGGCGTGGCCTTCGAATTCCGGTTCAAGGGCCGCGATCGCGGCCGCCGCTTCTGGACCCAGATGTTCGCGGGCGGCTCGATCCTGGCGACCGTGGCCCAGGGCCTGATCCTGGGCGGCTTCATCCAGGGCGTCGTGGTCGAGGACGCCCGTTTCGCCGGCGGGCCCTTCGACTGGCTCACCCCCTACACCCTTCTGGTGGCGGCGGGGCTGGTCGCCGGCTACGCCCTGCTCGGCGCGACCTGGCTGGTGATGAAGACCGCCGACGAACTGCATGGCGACGCGCGCCGCTGGACGAACATCTCCGGCGGTCTGGTGGCGGCCTTCCTGCTGGCGGTCAGCCTGGCGACCCTGGTGGTGCACCCCCAGATCGCCGAGCGCTGGGGCTGGAGCGGGTCCCTCGACCTCGGCCGCTTCCTCCCGCTCGCCCCGATCCCCATCGTGGGCCTGGCGGGGCTGCTGACCATGTGGCTCGGCCTGAGGCAGCGTTCCCACGTCTGGCCCTTCGCCGGCGCGCTGCTGGTCTTCCTCTCGGGCTACCTCGGGCTGGCCGTGGGCTTCGCCCCCTATACGGTCCCCTATGCGCTGGACTTCCGGCAGACCGCCGCGCCGGACAATGCGCTCGGGCTGATGCTGGTCGGCGCGCTCGTCGCCCTGCCGCTCATCCTCGGCTACACCGCGTGGGTCTACTGGGTGTTCCGCGGCAAGGTCACGCCGGAGACCGGCTATCACTGATCCGTCCGAAGATCGGCCCCTGTGGCGGAAACTGGCCTGGTTCTTCGGGCTGGCGATCGCCGGAGCAGCCGCAACCGCTACAGTCGCCTACGCCCTGCGCGCCCTCTTGTTCAGCGCCTGATACGAAAAGGGCCGCGGCGAACCGCGGCCCCAGAGGTCATCGATGGGAGGGGGCTCAGGCCGCCTTTTCCATGCCGGCTTCGTATTCGCCCTTCGACGCCAGGCCGTTCATGCGGGCGCGGTGGCCGAAGGCGGCCTGGGCGGCCTTCACGTTCTCGGCCTTGCCGGACCAGGCCTTCTGCGGCGCCGCCTGCAGGGCGCGGCCGTAGGAGAAGGTCATCTTCCAGGGGAAGCCGCCGATGCGGTTCATGGCGTCGAGGTGGGCGGTCGCCTCCTCGTCCGACTGGCCGCCCGAGAGGAAGGCGATGCCCGGCACCGACACCGGCACCGTGTCCTTCAGCGCGGCGACGGTCTTCTCGGCCACTTCCTGCACGCCGGCGCGGTTGGAGCCCTTCTTGCCGCTGATCACCATGTTGGGCTTCAGCACCATGCCCTCGAGCGCCACGCGCTGCTCGAACAGTTCCTGGAAGGTCGTGCGCAGCACCAGCCGGGTGACCTCGTCGCAGCGGTCGATGTCGTGGGCGCCGTCCATCAGCACCTCGGGCTCGACGATCGGCACGATCTGGTGCGCCTGGCACAGCGCCGCGTAGCGGGCGAGGGCATGCGCGTTGGCCTTGACCGCGCCCCAGGTCGGGATGCCGTCTGCGATGTCGATCACCGCGCGCCATTTGGCGAAGCGGGCGCCGCGCTCGTAGTACTTCGACAGGCGCTCGCCGAGGCCGTCGAGGCCCTCGGTGATCGTCTCGCCGGGGAAGCCGGGCAGGGCGTGGGCGCCCTTGTCGACCTTGATGCCGGGGATGGCGCCCTGCTGGGTGATGATGTCGACCAGCGGCGTGCCGTCGGCGCCGTTCTGCCAGATGGTCTCGTCGAACAGGATGACGCCGGAGATGAACTCGCGCATGGCTTCCGAGCGGAACATCAGCTCGCGGTAGTCGCGACGGTTCGGCTCGGTGTTCTCCACGCCGATGGCGTCGAAGCGCTTCTTGATGGTGCCGGTGGACTCGTCGGCGGCCAGGATGCCCCGCCCGGGGGCCACCATCGCTTCCGCCACCTTGTTCAGAGCTTGCAGGTCCATAGTTCTTCCGTCCGGATCAGTGTGGGTGGGACGGCGCGCTCGGCGCGCCGGGTTCGTATCAGGCTCGCAGGGCCTCGACGCCGGGGAGGGACTTGCCTTCCATCCATTCCAGGAAGGCGCCCCCCGCGGTCGAGACGAAGGTGAAGTCGTTCGCCACGCCCGCGTGGTTGAGCGCGGAGACGGTGTCCCCGCCGCCCGCCACGGCGACAATCCGGCCGTCGCGGGCCAGTTCCGCGGCGTGCCGCGCGGCGGCGACCGTGGCGACGTCGAAGGGCGGCATCTCGAACACGCCGAGCGGGCCGTTCCAGATCAGCGTCTTCGACCGGTCCATGACCGCGATCAGCTGGGCCACCGTCTGGGGTCCGGCGTCGAGGATCTTTTCCTCGGGCCGGATTCCGTCCAGGCCGGCCACCCGAGAACGGGCGTGGGGCTTGAACTCCTCGGCGACGACGACGTCCACCGGCAACAGCAGGGTGCAGCCCTGGGCGACCGCCTCGGCCAGGATCTCGCGTGCGGTCTCGGCCATGTCGTGCTCGCACAGCGAACCGCCGACGTCGTGGCCCTGGGCGGCCAGGAAGGTGTTGGCCATGCCCCCGCCGATGGCCAGGTACTGCAGCTTGCTGACCAGGTTCTTCAGCAGGTCGATCTTGGTCGAGACCTTGGCCCCGCCGACGATGCCCAGCACCGGCCGTTCGGGCTGCCCGAGCGCCTTGTCCAGCGCCTCCAGCTCGCGCCGCATGCTCTCGCCCGCGTAAGCCGGCAGCAGGCGCGCGAGCCCTTCCGTCGAGGCGTGGGCGCGGTGGGCGGCGGAGAAGGCGTCGTTGACGTAGAGGTCGCCGAGCCGGGCCAATTCCTGCGCCAGCTCCGGATCGTTCTTCTCCTCGCCCCTGTGGAAGCGCAGGTTCTCCAGCAGCGCCACGCCGCCGGGCTCGAGGCCGGCGATGACAGCGGCGGCCTCGTCGCCGACGCAGTTTGGGGCGAAGGCCACCGGCGCATCGAGCAGCTTCGACAGCGGTTCGACGACCGGCTGCAGGCTCATCTCGGCGACGCGCTCGCCCTTGGGCCGGCCGAAGTGGGCCAGCAGCGCGACGCGGGCGCCGGCGTCGCGCAACTTGCGGATCGTCGGCAGGGCGGCGCGCAGGCGGGTGTCGTCACTTACCCGCCCGTCCTGCATCGGCACGTTGAAGTCGACGCGGACCAGGGCCGTCTTGCCGGCGAGGTCCGCCCCGTCGAGGGTGCGGAAAGCCATGGCTTAGAGGAACTTCGCCATCGCGATGGCCGTATCGCTCATGCGCGTGGCGAAGCCCCACTCGTTGTCGTACCAGCTCAACACGCGGGCCAGCTTGCCCTCGATGACCTGGGTCTGCGGCAGGGCCACGGTCGAGGAGGCGGCGACGTGGTTCAGGTCGCCGGAAACCACCGGGTCGGTGGTGGTGGCCAGGATGCCCTTCAGCGGGCCGTCCTTGGCGGCGGCGATCATGGCCTCGTTGATCTCGTCCTTCGAGGTCTCGCGGCCGGTGACGACCTTCAGGTCCACCACCGAGACGTTCGGGGTCGGCACGCGGATCGAGGAGCCGTCCAGCTTGCCCTTCAGCTCCGGCAGCACCAGGCCCACGGCCTTGGCCGCGCCGGTCGAGGTCGGGATCATGTTCAGGGCCGCCGCGCGGGCGCGGTAAAGGTCCTTGTGCATCGTATCCAGCGTCGGCTGGTCGCCGGTGTAGGCGTGGATGGTCGTCATGTAGCCGCGCTCGATGCCGACCAGGTCGTGCAAGACCTTGGCGATGGGCGCGAGGCAGTTGGTCGTGCACGAGGCGTTGGACAGCACCGTGTCCTCGGCCGTGATGGCGTCGTGGTTCACGCCGTAGACGATGGTCTTGTCGGCGCCGTCGCAGGGGGCGGAGACCAGCACGCGCTTGGCGCCGGCTTCCAGGTGGGCCGAGGCCTTCTCCTTGGTGGTGAAGATGCCCGTGCACTCGAAGGCGATGTCGACGCCCAGGTCCTTGTGCGGCAGCTCGGCCGGGTTGCGGATGGCGGTCGCCTTGATCCTGCCGAGACCGACGTCGATCCAGTCTTCGCCCGAGGTCACCGTGCCGGGGAAGCGGCCGTGCACGCTGTCGTAGCGCAGCAGGTGGGCGTTGGTCTCGACCGGGCCGAGATCGTTGATGGCGACGACCTCGATGTCGCGGCGCGCGTGCTCGGCGATCGAGCGCAGGACGAGACGGCCGATGCGGCCGAAACCATTGATGGCGACGCGAAGGGTCATTGCTGGCGAATCCTTTGGTCGTAGGGCCTCGCGGCGCGGGCGAGCGCGGCGGTCGGCAGGGGGGGAATGCCGGGGGCTTTCGCCCTCGCGCGCGCCCGAGTCAACCCCGACTGCCGCGCTAGGGTTTCAACTGAGGTTACGGCCGGTTGCAGGTCAGGCGGACGTGGTCTGCCGGCCTTCCAGCAGTGGGCCCACTCCGGGCACGCTGGCGACCGCCTCGCGCAGCAGGTCGCGGCCCGTCTTCTCGCGGATCCAGTCCTCCGCGACGGGCAGCAGCGCCTTCAGTTCCGGCTTGCCGACGCCTTCACGGCGGAGCCGGTCGAGCATGCCCATGGCGTCGGCCATGGCCTTGCCCGACAGACCGCCGGCGCTCTTCATGAGGCCTCCGAGCAGTCCCCCGCCGCCCCGCACCCGGGCTTCGGGCGAGGTGGCGAGCGCCTGGGCGCCGTCGATGCGCGCATAGATCTCGTCCATCGGCGCGCGCGCGGCGTGCCTGTCGAGCAGGCCCAGGGCGCCGGCGAGGGCGACGCGCACCTGTTCCTGCGTGAGTCCCGTCCGCTCCGCGCCGCGGCTTATCAGCTCTTCGATCATGTCCGCTCCTTAGCCGGGAACACGCCGGACGCGGAATGGCTCCCGGAGGAACGTTCGCGTTACGCGAGCCGGCGCGCGTTGACATTCAAGGTTGTATAGATAACAGTGGTATTCTACCGGTTGTTTCCGGCGATTCGCGGGCCAGACGCCCGCAAATCCGCTTCTGAGCCCTGCGCCAATCGGCGCGCACGCTACCGGGGGGATAGCGATGCGTCTCACGCTTGTCGGTCTCAATGTCCTGGCCCTGGGGGTGCTGCTCGGCGCCGCCTGGCTCATCTTCAACGCGGTCCAGGCGGTCTCGCCGGTACCCGACATAGGCCGGCAGGCCCTCATGTGGATCTTCGGCGTAGGGGCCGCGGCCCTGCTGCTGGCGGTCGCGCAGTTCAGCAGCAAGCGGCGCATGCACGCCTGGGGGGCCATCACGCCCATGGTGATCGGCGCCCTGCTGCTCTGCGGCGGCTTCGGCTGGCTCCTGTTCCACGCCACCCAGCCCTACTGACGCGCCCGCGACGTCTGAACGAATTGAGCCGCGGCCGCGGCTCGCGCTAGGGTGCGCGGGCTCGGAGGGATTTGTATTGCGTCGGCTCCTGTTCGCGATCCTGGCGTCTGCGGCGCTGCTGGCCCCCGGGCTCCCGGTTCTGGCCCGCGAGGCGGCGCCCGCCGCGGCCCAGGCGGCCGCGCCCCAGGCTGCGCCCTCGCCGAAGCGCGCCAGGCTCAACGGCCGCGTATTCGACCGGGTCTGGGACCTCACGCGCAAGCACTACTACGACCGCAACTTCAACGGCGTGGACTGGGACGAGTCTCGGCGCCGCTTCAGGCCCCAGGCGCTCGCGGCCCATGACGAGACGGCGCTCTACCGCGTGCTGGGCGCCATGCTCGACGAGCTGAACGACGCCCACGCCAATGTGCTGACGCCCACCCAGGCGCGCTACGACGCCCACCGCAACGTGCCCCGGCCCCTGCTGGGCCTGATGCTGGTGCGGGAGGATGGGCGCTACCTGGTGCAGGACGTGCGCCCGGGTTCGCCGGCCGAGGCCATCGAGCTCGAGCTGGGATGGGAGGTGCGCAGCATCGACGGCCAGCCCTACTATCCCGGCTTGCCGCTGGCCGACGGGCGGCCGGTCGCCGTCGACTTCGTGGACGCCCAGGGCAGGCTTCGCAGCCTCGTCCTGACGCCGCGCGTCATGCCCTCGCCGCCGCGTCGGACCGCGCACTGGGCCGCGCCCGACGTTCTGGTGCTGAGCTTCGACGGTTTCGACAGCGGCGTCGGCAAGTGGGTCAACCAGCAGCTTGCCTCGGCGCCGCCCGGGTCGCACGTGGTCCTCGACCTGCGCGGCAATCGGGGCGGCCTCGTGCACGAGGCGCAGAACGTGCTGAGCTGCTTTCTGCCCGAACGGACGGTGTGGGTGCGCCACCGTCCGCGCGGACGCGACGAGCAGACCATGCGCCTGCGCCGCGCCTGCAAGCCGTTCGCCGGATCCTTGGCGGTGCTGGTCAACGGCGCGAGCCGCAGCGCCGCCGAGCTGACCCCCGGCGCGCTGCAGGACTACGCGCGCGCGGTGATCGTCGGCCGCAGGACGGCCGGCGACGTGCTGATCTCCACGAACCTGCGACTGCCCGATGGCGGGCTCCTCAGCTTGTCCATCTCCGATGTCCGCCTGCCCGCGGGCGAGCGGCTCGAGCATCGCGGCGTCGACCCCGACATCGAGGCGCAGACCACCCTGGCGGACCGCCGTCTGGGCCGCGACCCGGCCCTCGACGCGGCGGTGGCGGCGGTCCGGGCCCAATAGGGCAGGGCCTTCCCCAAACGGCGCGCCGGGGATACCAGCGCGCCCATGAGTTCGCGCCCGCCCCTGCTTTCCCTCAAGGACGTCCGGCTGAAGGACGGCCCGGTCATGCTGTTCGACGGCGTCGATCTCGCCATCGAACCCCGCTCGCGCGCCTGTCTGGTAGGACGTAACGGCGCCGGCAAGTCGACCCTGCTGCGGATCATCGCGGGTCAGATCGAGCCGGATTCGGGCGAGCGGGCGGTGAAGCCCGGGCTGAAGATCGCCTTCGTGCCCCAGGAGCCGCCGATCGAGGGGGCGACGCTGCGCGACCACGTGGTCGCCGGCGGGACCCAGCCCTGGGCCGCCGAGGCCGCGCTCGCCGTGTTCGGCATGGACCCGGACAAGCCGACCTCGGGACTGTCGGGCGGCGAGATCCGGCGCGCGGCGCTGGCCCGCGCCTTCGCCTCCGAGCCCGACCTGCTGCTGCTGGACGAACCGACCAACCACCTCGACATCTTCGCCATCCAGACGCTGGAGGAAGAGCTGAAGGCGAGCCGGGCGGCGGCCCTCATCGTCAGCCACGACCGGGCCTTCCTCGAACGCATGACCGGCCGCTGCTTCTGGCTCGCCCATCGTCAGGTGCGCACCCTCGACAAGGGGTTCGCCGCCTTCGAGGAATGGGCGGCCAAGGTCGAGGCCGATGAGGCGGAAAACCTTCGCCGGCTCACCAAGGCGATCGAACGCGAGACCTACTGGTTCTACCGGTCGATCACCGCCCAGCGCACGCGCAACGAGGGCCGCGCCCGCGAGCTGGAGGCCATGCGGAAGGAGCGGGCCAGCCTCGTGCGCGACCTGCCGCGCCAGCTCGAACTCCAGGTCGACGCGGGCGGCGCCTCGGGCAAGCTGGTCACCGAACTGAAGAACGTCAGCAAGCGCTTCGGCGACCGGGTCATCCTGAAGGGCTTCTCGACCCGTATCCGCCGCGGCGACCGCATCGCCATCGTCGGCGGCAACGGCGCGGGCAAGACGACCCTCGTCAAGCTGATGCTTGGAGAGCTCGAGCCCGATACCGGATCCGTCCGGCTCGGAACCGGGCTGGAGATCGCCTACCTCGACCAGGCGCGCGCAGACCTGCGCAGCGACATGACGCTGTGGGAAGCCCTGGCGCCCGGCGGCGGCGACAGTCTTCTCGTGCGGGGGCAATCGAAGCACGTGGCCGCCTACGCCAAGGAGTTCCTGTTCCAGGAAGGCCAGCTGCGCCAGCCGGTCTCGACCCTGTCCGGCGGCGAGCGCAACCGGCTGCTGCTGGCCCGGGCGCTGGCCCGGCCAGCCAACCTGCTGGTGCTGGACGAGCCCACCAACGACCTGGACATGGATACGCTGGACTTGCTGGAGGACATGCTCGCCGATTACGACGGCACCCTGATCCTCGTCAGTCACGACCGCGATTTCATCGACCGGCTGGCGGCCTCGACGATCGCCATCGATGGGCAGGGCAACGCGGTCGAGACGCCGGGCGGCTGGACCGACTTCCTGGCCCAGAACCCGGGCTTCTTCCGCAAGGCTGCGCAGCCGGCCTCCAAACCCGCCGCTGCGACGGCCCAACCGCGCGCCGCGACGCCGCCTGCACCGGCCCGACCGGCGAAGCTCAGCTACAAGGACGCACGGCGGCTGGAACAGATCGAGGCGGAGATCCCCCGCCTTGAGGCCCGGATCGCCGAAGACGAGGCGAAGCTTCACGATCCGGACTTCTACGCCCGCGATCCCAAGGGTTTCGACGCCGTGATGCAGGCCCTGGCGAAGGCCCGCGAACAGCTCGCCGCGGCGGAGCAGGAGTGGCTGGAGCTGGAAGAGAAGCGCGCCGGCTGATCCCCGGGTGCTTTTCTGTGGACAACACAGAAGCTTGATCGTGAACGCCGTTCTGCGAATTCGCACAGCGAGTCCACAGCTTGTCCCCCGGTCCTCAGTCGCCTGTTCACATGGGGCCGGATTCGGGCGGTTGCCTCATACCGGGTTCCGAAGCACAGTCAACACGCCGAAGGAATTCCGAGGCGCCGGCGGGACGGGGGAAACCCCCAGCGCAGACGCCAAAGGAAGATCCGGGGCAGAGGCGGAAACGGGGCGACCCGCAACCGTCGCGGCGAAGAGGGGCGACCCTCCAGCCGATGCGAAACGGAAGCGATTCCGCATCGCAGCAGCCCCGGAGCGTCGACTCGAAGGCCCTGGACGGGGGAAACTCCGACCTCGCCCAAAGTCGGCCGGACCGGTGGATGACAAAGGGGAAACCCGGCGTCGTAACCCGGCCCGCACTCCCAAGGCCGCAAGTCCAAACCGGACTTGGTGAAGGGACGGCGAGAAGGCTTCGGCCCGATCTCCGTCCCTTCGCTGCGTCTGGAGCGGCGCTTTCCGCGCCCGCACCCTCCCATCACACGCACGACCGCAGGGTTGTCTTCCCCAAGCGTCCCGCCCGACATAGGTTCGGCGAGGGTTGGGAGGTTGGCCATGCAGAGACGTTCCGTGCTGTCGCTGGCGGCGGCCGTCGGCGCGAGCCTGCTGCTCGGCGCATGTGGCGGCCCGTCCGGAGAGCCGGCCTCTGCCGACGGGGCGGCGCAGCCCGAGCGCACCCGGATTCGTTTCGCCACCGACTGGCGGGCCCAGGCCGAGCACGGCGGCTTCTATCAGGCGCTGGCGACCGGCGAGTACGCCCGGCGTGGACTGGACGTCGAGATCGTGCAGGGCGGTCCGGGCGTGAACGTTCCGCAGCTTGTGGCCGCCGGCTCCGTAGAGGCGGGGATGGGCTCCAACAGCTTCATCGTCATGAACATGGCCCAGGAGCGGGCGCCGGTTAAGGTGGTCGCGGCCTTCTTCCAGAAGGATCCGCAGGTGCTCATGGCCCACCCTGCGCCGGGGCTCGAGTCCATCGCCGACCTGAAGGGGCGGCCGTTCCTTCTCTCCGACGCGTCCGTCACCGCGTTCTGGGTCTGGCTCAAGGCGAAGTACGGGTTCACCGACGACCAGGTCCGCAAGTACAACTACAACCTCGCCCCGTTCCTGGCCGATCCCCGCGCGGTGCAGCAGGGGTATGTCACGAGCGAGCCCTATACGGTCGAGAAGCAGGCGGGGTTCGCGCCGCGTGTCTTCCTGCTGGCCGACGAAGGCTATCCCTCCTACGCGGCCATGGTCATCGTCCCCGACCGGCTGATCGCCGAGAACCCCGAGGCCGTGCGCGCCTTCGTCGAGGCCTCGGCCGCCGGCTGGAACGCCTACGTCAACGGCGATCCGACGCCCGCGAACGCCCTGATCCTGAAGGACAACCCGGAAATGACGCCGGATCTCCTGGCGCAGGCCAGGCGCAAGATCATCGAGTACGACCTCGTCGGCGACCGCCCCGGCGCCATGAGCGACGAGCGCTGGCGGGAATTCTTCGAGGTGGCCTCGGCCCAGGGCGTCTATCCCGCCGCCATGGACTATCGGCGCGCCTACAGCCTCGATTTCGTCGCCCCCGCCGCGGCGCCGGCCGGAGCGCCATGATCGCGGCCCTGCGCGAAGCGGTGGTCGACTACCCCGGGCGCGGCCGCGCGCTGGGGCCCTTCAGCCTTACGGTCGAGCCGGCCGAGATCGTCGCCGTGGTCGGCCCTTCCGGATGCGGCAAGTCGACCGCGCTTCGGCTGCTCGCCGGGCTGGAGACGCCGACGGACGGCCATTGCGAACGGAGCGTGCCGCGAGGGCGGACCTCGCTGGTGTTCCAGGCGCACACCCTGATGCCGTGGGCTGACGCGGCGGCCAATGTCCGCCTGCCCCTGGAGCTCGCGAAGGTCCCGGCGGCCGAAGCCGCGGACCTGGCGGCGCGCGCGCTTGGCCGGGTGGGCCTGGGCGACGCCCTCGACGCCCGCCCCGCCCAGCTTTCCGGCGGCATGGCGATGCGCGTCTCGCTGGCCCGCGCCCTGGTCACCGAGCCGGAACTGCTGCTGCTCGACGAGCCCTTCGCCGCCCTCGACGCCCTGACCAAGCGGCGGCTGGCCGACGACGTCCACCGCCTGTGGGGCGAGACCCGGCCCGCCGTCGTCTTCATCACGCACGACATCGACGACGCCGTCTTCCTGGCTTCGCGCGTGGTGGTGATGACCGGCAATCCCGGCCGCAACGCCGCGGAGATCGCGGTCGACGCACCCCTGCCCAGGCCCGCGGGCTTCCGCACGAGCGCGGGATTCATGGACGCCGTGGAACGGGTGTCGGGCGCACTCGAGACCGCGGCGGCCTCATGAAACGGCTGGCCGACCTCGCCGCGCCCCTGGTCCTGCTGGCTCTGTTGCTGGCGGGGTGGGAACTGGCCTGCCGGGCCTTCGCCGTGCCAGTCTATTTCCTGCCGCCGCCCTCGGCCGTCGCCCAGGCGCTGTGGGCCCGCGGCCCCCTGCTCCTCCTGTCGGGGTGGAACACACTGCAGATGGCGTTGCTCGGCCTGCTCCTGGCCAGCGTCGTCTCGGTCGCCGTGGCGCTGGCGGCGAGCCTGCACCGCAGTCTGGAAAAGGCCGTGCGCCCGCTGGCCATCGCGCTGCAGGTCACGCCGGTGATCGCCATCGCGCCGATCGTCAGCATCTGGGCGGGCCTCGACCATCCGGAGCGGGCGGTGATCGGGCTGGCGGCGGTGGTCGCCTTCTTTCCCATCCTGTCGGGGATGCTCACCGGGCTGAACGCGACGGATCCGGATCTGTCCCGGCTGTTTCGGCTCTACGGGGCGAGCCGGATGCAGACCCTGATGCGGCTGCGGCTGCCCTCGGCCGTTCCGTTCGTGATCGAAGGCCACAGGGTCGCCGCCGGTCTGGCGGTGATCGGCGCCGTTGTCGCCGAGATGGTCGCCGGATCCGGCGCCACCCAGGGCCTGGCCTGGCGGATACTGGAAGCCCACAACCGGCTGCGCACGGCCGAGATGCTGGCGGCCCTGGTCGCGGTGGTGATCCTGGGCCTGCTCGTCCACCTGCTCATGGGCCTGATCGAAAGAGCGGTTCTCGGGCGCTGGCGGGGCGGCGCGTTAGCGGGCGGTTAAGCCGCCGTTGCCTACGCTGTCGGCGAGGTACGTCCAGGAGTTCGTCTTGCACCCAGCGCTCGCCACCGCCGCTGCAGCCCTATGCGTTCTCGCCGCCGGCCAGGCGGACGCGCAGACCGCGCCGGCTTCGCGCGATGCGGGCCTGCGCCGGCTGGACTGGGCCGGAAAGCCCGACACCCATCCGCTCGCCGCCGCTGCTGCGCGATCCGGCGAGGCCCAGCCAGTCCGCGCCGCGCCGGCAACGCCCAACCGCTACTCCGCCCGCCGGTCGCCGCCCGAGCCCGCCGTCTGGAACCCGTTCCCCCCCGACGTGCGCCCCGCCACGCCACCCGCCCCCGCCCTG
>JAEZEZ010000120.1 GCA_023432855.1 Pseudomonadota bacterium
CGGCTGGGCGCGCTCGTCGAGCCCGCCCACCAGACCGCGCAGGCTCGCGGCCTGGCGCGCCAGCGCGGCGACCTCGCGCTCGGCGGCCTCCGCGTCGGCGTTCAGCCGGCGTTCCAGGGCGGTCTTCTCCGCGATCAGGCGCTCCGTCTCGGCCCGCTGCTCGGCCAGTTCGCTTTCGGTGAGGAACAGGTCCTCGCCAGCCAGGGCGGCCTGCCGGCGAACCCTGGCGATCTCGTCAATCTGCGCCTGCAGGCGAGCGGCGCGCCGCTCCAGCTCGGGCGCGACCGCCTGCATGATGATGGCTGCGCGCACCGCATCGGTCGCCGAGCGTGGCGATACGAGCAGCGCGGGCGGGGGATGGCGGGAGTAGGTCTGCAGCGCCCCCAGCAGCCGCGCCTGCCGGCTGCGCTCGCCGGCCATGGCCGCCGTCAGCGCCTGTTCGCGGGCGGTCAGCAACTCCAGCCGGCGGCGCTGGGCGACGGCCGTGCCTTCGTCGACGGCCTGGCGTCGGGCGAGCCGGATGAGACGCTCGCGAAGGCGTTCGATATCCCGCGCGGCCGCGCGGGCGTCAGCGCGGAGAAGGTCGCGTTCGCCGGCTCTCTCCGCACGCCGGGCGTCCAGCCGCTCGGCGCTTTCACGCTGGGCCGCGGCCGGTGCGGCGGCCAGCAACAAGGCGGCGAGGAGAGCGAAGGGGCGTCGGCGAAGCATCGGCGCGAGACTAGTGCAACGGGGCGGCCTAGTCGCGGTGGTAAGGCGACCCTGCAAGAATGGTGACCGCGCGATAGAGCTGCTCGGCGGCCATGACCCTGGCCAGGGCGTGCGGCCAGGTCCAGGCGCCGAAACCGATCAGGATCGACGCCCGGTCGCGTACCGCCGGGTCCAGGCCGTCCGCCCCCCCGATGACCAGGCAAAGGCGCGGAGCGCCGGTGTCGCGCAGCTTTTCGAGGCGACCGGCGAAATCGCGCGAGGGCATGTCGCGCCCGCGTTCGTCGCAGGCGATCAGGACAGCGCCGGCCGGAACCCTGGCGAGGATCGCTTCGGCTTCCCGGGCCATGCCCGAGCCGCCGCGAGGCTCGACCTCGAGGAGATCGAAGGGGCCGAGGCCCAGGGAGCGGCCGGAAGCGGAGGCGCGCGACAGGTAGTCGGCGCACAGGCCGTTCTCGGCCGTGCGGCCCAGTCGGCCGACGGCGATGAGATCGACCTTCAACCGACCGCCGTCAGGCCTGGGCGCTGGCGGTACGGTGTGGCGCGTCGACCGCCCAGATCTTTTCGATGTTGTAGAAGGTGCGGACTTCCGGCCGGAACAGATGAACGACCACGTCGCCGGCGTCGATCAGCACCCAGTCGCAGTGGGGCAGGCCTTCTACCCGGGCGCGGCCATGGCCGGCCTCCTTGATGGCGCGCAGCAGGTGATCGGCGATGGCGCCGACGTGACGGTGCGAACGCCCGGACGCGACGATCATGGAATCGGCGACGGAGCTCTTGCCCTTGAGGTCGATGTGGACGACGTCCTGGGCCTTGTCGTCATCAAGCCGCCGCAGGATGAGATCCTCGAGACTGAGGTTGGGATCTCGGGATGGGACCGCTTCCTGGTCCTTGGTGTCGGAAGCCGTGTCCGGATGCGCGTCATGCGCGGAAGGGGCGCTCAGCTGAAAACTCCTATGGGACTAACCCGCAAGAAGCGACCTTAGCACGCCTTGAGTTCCCGGTCATCGGGCGCGTTTGGCCGCCGCGCGAATGTCGGTCGAAGAGGCCGGGTGCAGGTCGCCGCGCAGGAACACCCATGCCGGCGGGGCCCGATCCGCGAGCCCGGCGGCCTGCTCTTCGTCCACGCGCGCCCCGGCGAACGCCCGGGCGAAGTCGGAATCGCGCACGGCGTCTTCCGAGCCCGGCCGGGCGACGACCGCAATGGGGACGAGCCGCGCGATCTCCTCCCACGAACGCCAGCGGCTGAACCCGGCGAGATTGTCGGACCCCATCAGCCAGACGAACCGAACGTCCGGATGAATCTCCTGCAGGCGCCGGATCAGGTCGATGGTCAGACGCACGCCCAGCCTGGTCTCGATGTCCGAAACGTCCATCATGGGATGCGACGCCTTGAGGCGCGCAGACGCCATGCGCTCCTCAAGCCCGTGATTGGCCGGGTCCTTCAGCGGATTGCCGGGCGAGACCAGCCAGGTCACGCGGTCGACGCCCAGCCTCTCCAGCGCCAGATCCGCCACGTGCCTGTGGCCGTCGTGGGCGGGATCGAACGAGCCCCCGAAGAGCGCGACCCGCTCGCCGGCGCGGACGGGGAGCCGCGGCTCGGTCAAGGCGTCCAGCCCTCGGCGGTCTCGGCTGGATCGGCTTCTTCCTCGTCGGGGACCCCTGCGTCGGCGGCCCGCTGTTTGCGGATGAGCTTCCACGCCTCGCGCAGCAGTTCCCGGACTCCCTCGCCCGACACGCCCGACACCAGGCGCGGACGGACGCCCGTCTCGGCCTCGAAGGCGGCCGCGATTTCGGCCCGCTGTTCCGGCGTGAGCGCATCGATCTTGTTCAGCGCGGTGAACTCGGGCCGTTCCGCCAGCCCTTCCCCGTAGGCCTCGATCTCCTTGCGGATGGTCTTCCATGCGGCGGCGGGATCATCCTGGGTCGCATCGACGAGGTGGATCAGAACCGCGGTCCGCTCCACATGGCCGAGGAATTTCGTGCCCAGCCCTGCGCCTTCGGAGGCGCCCTCGATCAGGCCGGGAATGTCGGCCAGCACGAAGCGCTCGCTGGCCGACAGGTCGACGACGCCCAGATTGGGAGTGAGGGTCGTGAACGGATAGTCCGCCACCTTCGGCCGGGCTGCGCTGACGGCGGCCAGGAAGGTGGACTTGCCCGCGTTGGGCAGGCCCACCAGGCCGGCATCGGCGATCAGCTTCAGCCGCAGCCAGATCCACTTCTCCTCGCCGGGCTGGCCCGGGTTGGCGTGCTTGGGCGCGCGGTTGACCGGCCCCTTGAAGCGATCGTTGCCCCAGCCGCCATTGCCTCCCTTGGCCAGCAGCACGCGGTCGCCCGCCCGGGCGAGGTCGGCGATGAGGGTCTCGCGATCCTCCTCGTAGACCTGGGTGCCGACCGGCACCCTCAGCACCATGTCGTCGCCCTTGGCGCCGTGACGGTTTCGCCCCATGCCGTGCACGCCGGTGCCCGCCTTGAAGTGCTGCTGGTAGCGGTAGTCGATCAGGGTGTTCAGGCCGTCGACCGCCTCGATCCAGACGTCGCCCCCATTGCCGCCGTCGCCGCCGTCAGGGCCGCCGTACTCGATGAATTTCTCGCGACGGAACGACACGGCGCCGCCGCCGCCATCGCCCGAGCGGATGTAGATCTTCGCCTGGTCAAGGAACTTCATGGCGCGGTTTTGGACCAGACGCGTCCGCCGGTCGAGACGTGGCGATACTGCCGAGTTAGACAATAGGCGTCTTTGGGACTATAGGGGGCCGGTCGACCTCTGAAGCGTAACGCGCCCTCCCGTCGCACTGCGCTCGGTCCAAGGCTCCTACTTCTCCAGACTCGACGGCCCTCGCGACGTTCGCGAAGGTCAGTCCCGTCACCTAAGGAGTCTCATATGACCACGGGAACTGTGAAATGGTTCAACACCACCAAGGGCTACGGCTTCATCGCGCCTGAAGGCGGCGGCAAGGACGTGTTCGTCCACGCCACGGCCGTGGAGCGTTCGAACCTCGGCTCGCTGAACGAAGGCGACAAGGTCTCCTTCGAACTCGAGCGTGACTCGCGCTCGGGCAAGGAGTCCGCTGTCAACCTGCAGCGCGCCTAAGTCTGGTGGCCAAGGAAGAATTCATCGAATTCGAAGGCGTGATCGAGGAGCTGCTCCCCGAGGGGCGGTTCCGCGTCAAGCTCGACAACGATCACACCGTCCTGGCCTATACGGCCGGCCGGATGCGGAAAAACCGCATCCGGTCGCTCGTCGGCGACCGGGTGACCGTCGAAATGACGCCCTACGACCTCGATCGCGGGCGCATTACCTTCCGGCACAAGACCGCCGGACCGGCTCCCACCCCAGGACAACGCCCCCAGTACCGCCGCCGTTAGGAGAGCAGACATGGCGACCATGGCCGAAATGCTGCCCTCCCTCGAGGACAAGGAACTGGCGACGCTGCGGGACAACGCGCAGCGGCTCGAACAATCTGCTCCGGAAGCGAAGCAGCGCACTGCGGCGGCCGAGCTTATGCCGCTGATCGACGCCGAGATCGCCGACCGCAAGGCGAAGGCTCCGCCTCCGGTGCGCAAGACTCGCGCGAAGAAGGCCGAGGGCGAGGCCGCCGAGCCGACCAAGCCGAAGCCCCCGGCGAAGCCACGCGCGAAGAAGGCTGCGGCCTAGAGTTCAGGCAAGCCACACCATCATTCGCACGTCCGCGGGTTCGCCCCGGGCGCGCGAATGCTTTGTGCGCACCTCGCCCGTGTAAAGGAATCCTGCCTTCTCGAGCACGCGTCCCGAGGCGGGATTGTCCGAAAAGTGACCGGCCGCCACGGCCCGCTTGCGCCAGGACCGGGCAGCCCAGAGCAGGGCGCCGTCCGCCGCCTCCGTCGCCAGGCCCCGTCCCCAGTAGGGTCTCCCGATCCAGTACCCCAGCTCCGGGTATGGATCCGCGTCGTGGAAGAGGCCGATCGCCCCGACCGCGCCTTCGCCTTCCAGTTCGATGACGAAGGTGTTCTCGCGGCTGCGGTCCTGGCTGACCGTACGTTCGAGAAACGCCTTCGCATCCGCGGCTGTGAAGGGGTGCGGCATGCGCAGGGTCATGCGTGCGATGTCGTAGTCCGTCGCCATGGCCTGGATGCGGTCCAGGTCACGAACCTCGGGGGCTCTCAGCTTCAGCCGCCGCGTTTCGATGACGGGCGAGATGTCGATCACGCACATGAGCCGCACTCCTTGGGCAGCTCGCGGGGAACGAAAAAGGGGAGCCCGGTGGTCCGGACTCCCCGCGTTCGCTTTGTCCGGATCGGCCCCGTGGGCGGCGATCCGGGCGTTTCGGACCGCTATGCTATTCGGCCGCCATGGCCGGGATCACCGACACGAAACACTTGGAGTCGCGCTTGGTGGTGAACTTCACCTGGCCGTTTACGGTGGCGAACAGGGTGTGGTCGCGGCCCAGGCCGACGTTGTCGCCCGGGTGGAAGCGGGTTCCGCGCTGACGCACGAGGATGTTGCCGGCCAGGACGTTCTCGCCGCCGTATTTCTTCACGCCAAGGCGCTTGGATTCGGAATCGCGGCCGTTACGCGAAGAGCCGCCGGATTTCTTGTGAGCCATGGTGCGCTCCTGTTTCCTTGCGAAGCCGGACCCTCAGGTCCTCAGGCTTCCTTGTCCTTCTTGGCGGCCGGCTTCTTGGGCGCGGCAGCCTTCTTTTCGGTCCTGGCGTCGTCCTTTGCCGCGGCCGCCTTCTTCGGCGCAGCATCGGCCTTGGCTTCCGCCTTCGGGGCCGCAGCCTTCTTCGGCGCGGCGGTCTTGGCCTCGGCCTTCGCCGCCTCAGGGGCGGCCTCAGCCTTCACGGCGGCCTTCTTCTCGGGCTTGGCGGCCTTGGGCGCAGTCTTGGCGCCCTTCATCTCCGCCTTGCGGGCGGCCTTGGCCTTGGCCTGCTCGGCCAGACGCGCCAGGTTGCGGGCGCGCAGATCGCGCTCGGCCTTGGGGGTCAGGTCGACTTCGCCGTCCCACTTCTCGGCCTTGCCCTTGCCGCCGTCGATGCCGGTGACGCGAAGCACCGACTCCATCTGGCGGTGGCCGCGGGTGCGGCGATAGCCCTGGCGACGGATCTTCTTGAAGATCTTGATCTTCTCACCCTTGCGGGTCTCGATCAGGGTGGCGCTGACGGTCGCGCCCGCCACAGTCGGGGCCCCCACAGTGTCGCCCAGCATCAGCACCTGGTCGAAAACGACCTCGGCGCCGGCGTCGCCTTCCAGCTTTTCCACGACCAGCAGGTCGCCGGGTTGAACCCGGTATTGCTTGCCGCCGGTCTTGATCACCGCGTACATCGCGCAGCCTCTATCGGACAAAAAAGATTGCGCCCGCGAGTGGTCCCGCGGGCGAGAGGGCGTGTCTTATACAGTCGGCCGTTCGCGAGTCAACGAAAAGCGGGGGCGAAATGGGCCTTTGCGACAAATGTGCGGAGGGGGCTCGCCTGTTATAGTGTAACACGATATAGGCGACCGATGTTCGCCTCCCAGGACAGTCTCCTAATCCCCTTGCTGAGCGCAGCCTTCGCCGCGGCCTTCCTGCACGCGGCCCTGCCGACCCATTGGCTCCCGTTCGTGCTGGTCGGGCGGGGGCAGGGCTGGTCGCACGGGCGCACGCTGGGCGCTGCGGCCTTGTCAGGGCTGGCCCACGTGGCCGTCACGGTCCTGGCTGGAGTGGCCATCGTGGTTCTCGGCGTCGAGCTCGAGCGGCGCTACGCCGGCCTGCTGCCGGCGATCTCCGCGGGGATCCTGTTCCTGCTCGGCCTCTACTTTCTCTTCACGCGCCGCCGGGCCGTGGATGACGTCCATCGCAGGACCGAGCCCGGCGGACCGCCCCGCCGCCACGCCTCGGACCGCGCCGCGCTGCTGAGCCTGATCGCAGTGCTGGCCTTCTACCCGAGCGAGGCCTTCCTGCCGATCTACCTTTCGGCCGCGCCGCTCGGTTGGTCGGCGTTCGCCGTGCTCAGCCTGATCCTGGCGGCCGCCACGCTGGGCGGCATGATGCTGTTCACCTCGCTCGCGCTCATGGGTGCGTCGAGGCTTAAGCTCGAGCGCTGGGAGCGCTATGAGAGACTGGTGCTGGCCCTCGTCCTCTTCGCCCTCTCGGCCATGATCCTGTTCTGGCGGCCATGAGCCACTCGCACGCGCACGGTCATAGCCATGGGCACGGCCATAGCCACGGGCACGGGCACGACCACCATCATCATGCGCTGCCGCCGGGGGACTGGCGCTACGGCTTCGCCATCCTGCTGAACTTGGGCTTCGTGGTCGTCGAGGCGGTCTATGGCCTGATCGCGGGCTCAACCGCCCTGCTGGCGGATGCGGGCCATAACCTTTCCGACGTCCTTGGCCTCGCGTTGGCCGGCGGCGCGGCCTGGCTGGCGCGCCAGGCGGGTTCGAGGCGTCATACCTACGGCTACGGCAAGGCCACGATCCTGGCCGCCCTCGCCAACGCCGTGGTGCTCGTCTTCGCCTGCGGCGCCATCGCCATGGAGGCGGCAGGACGACTCTTCAGTCCCCAGCCGGTCGCCGAGACGACCGTCATGGTGGTTGCGGGGGTCGGCTTCCTGATCAACCTCGGCACGGCGATGCTCTTCCTGCGCGGTCGCAAGGAGGACCTGAACGTGCGCGGGGCCTACCTGCACATGATCGCCGACGCGGCGATCTCGCTAGGGGTCGTCGTCGTGGGCGCCGTCATGCTGTTCACCGGGTGGACCTTGGTGGATCCTCTGGCCAGCATCGCCATCGTCATCATCATCCTGGCGGGTACGTGGGGCCTTCTGAGGCAGTCGTTCGACATGGCGATGGACTCGGCGCCGGAGCACCTCGACCTCGACGAGGTGCGCGCCTACCTGGGCGGCCTGCCGGGGGTCAGCGCGGTGCACGACATGCACGTCTGGAACCTGTCGACCACCGAAACCGCGCTCACCGTCCACCTGGTTCGTGAGACAGCGGCCGACTCGGCCTTCCTGGCGGCGATCCAGAGCGAGGTGAAGCGGCGCTTCGGCATCGGCCACGCCACCGTCCAGGTGGAGACCGGACCCCTGGCGGACTGCCCCGATTGCTGAGCGGGAAGTTCGATGCGGCGCGCCTGTGCTTGGCATCGCGCCTCTCACGCGCCATCTAGCGCGCCATGTCGCAATCCCAGATCCCCGTCACCGTCCTCACCGGCTACCTCGGCGCCGGAAAGACCACCCTGCTGAACCGCATCCTCTCGGAGGAGCACGGCAAGCGATACGCCGTCATCGTCAACGAGTTCGGCGAGATCGGCATCGACAACGACCTCGTCGTCGGGGCCGACGAGGAAGTGTTCGAGATGAACAACGGCTGCGTGTGCTGCACCGTGCGGGGCGATCTGATCCGCGTTGTCTCGGGCCTGATGAAGCGCAAGGGCGGGTTCGACGCCATCGTGGTGGAGACAACGGGCCTGGCCGATCCCGGCCCAGTGGCCCAGACCTTCTTCGTGGACGAGGACGTGAAGGCCAGGACGCGGCTCGACAGCGTCACCACCGTGGTCGACGCCCGTCACGTGGGCGCCCAGCTGGACGGCAGCCGCGAGGCGCGCGAGCAGGTCGCCTTCGCCGACCAGATCATCCTGAACAAGACGGACCTGGTGTCCGAGGAGGAGCTGGAGGCGGTCGAGGCGCGCCTGCGGCGGCTGAACCCCCTGGCCCCCGTGCACCGGGCGGAGCGGTCCAACGTGCCGCTCGAGACGGTGCTGGGCCGCGGCGGCTTTGATCTCGACCGCATCGTCGACCTGCAGCCTGAATTCCTGAACCCCGCGCACGGCGAGCCCGGGCACGTCCATGACGAGCACTGCGGGCATGACCATCACGACCACGACCATGGCCACGGCGCGCGTGGTCACGCCCACGCCGACGCCGAGGACATCCGCGGCGTGTCCCTGTCGACCGAGCGACCTATCGACGGGCAGAAGTTCACGCGCTGGATCGACCGGCTTCTCGCCGAGCAGGGCCCCGACATCCTGCGCGCCAAGGGCATCATCGACGTGAAGGGCGAGGACCGGCGTCTGGTCTTCCAGGCGGTGCACATGATCCTGGAGGGCGAGCTCCAGCGCGAGTGGAAGCCGGACGAGAAGCGCTGGAGCCGTGCGGTCTTCATCGGGAGGAATCTCGACGAAGCGAAGCTGCGCGAAGCCTTCGAGGCGTGCGCAGCGTGAACACGAACTTCGACGCCTTCGTCACCGCCGCCCTGTTCCAGAAGGACGGGACCGCGGTCTTCGCCCTCGGCGACGGGACCGTGCGGTTCGAAACCGGCGAGACGGTCGAGGCGCACGGCGACGCCGCGATCCTTTCGGCCGCGCTGCATCCGTCGGGCGACGGGATCGTCACGGGCGGCGACGACGGGCGGGTGGTCTGGACCCGGCGCGAGAGCGTGACCGAACTGGCCGCCGTGGCCGGGCGCTGGATCGACGCCGTGGCCGCCTCTCCGGAGAGCCACATGATCGCCTTCGCCGCCGGCAGGGAGGTCAATGTCATCGACGCGAAGGACACCCTGTTCCGGCGCGATTTCCAGCACGAGCGGTCCGTGGCGGGACTGGCCTTCGATCCCAAGGGCCGCAAGATCGCCTGCGCCACCTATGGCGGCTGCGCGGTGTGGTTCGCCCGCATCGCCGAGCAGAAGCCGCAGTTCTACAAGTGGGCCGGCTCCCACATCGGGGTGGTCTGGAGCCCTGACGGCAGGTTCCTCATCTCGTCCATGCAGGAGAACATGCTGCACGGCTGGCGGCTGGCCGACGGCAAGGACATGCGCATGAGCGGCTATGGCGGCAAGCCGAAGAGCATGGCCTTCGTCTCGAAGGGCCAGCTGATGGCCACCTCCGGCGCGGAGGGCGCGGTGATCTGGCCCTTCCGCGGCGCCAACGGCCCAATGGGCGAACAGGCGGCGGAGGTCGGCCATCGCGAGGGCGTCCTGGTCACCCAGGTGGCGGGCGCACTGAACGGCAACGCCATCGTCGCCGGCGCGAACGATGGACGGGTGTGGTTCGCCGAGCTGAACACCACTCGCCAGGTGACCGTGCGCGAAGGCGGCCCGCCCATCAGCGCCGTGGCCATGTCCCCGAAGGGTGATCGTATCGCCTGGGGCGACGAGGAGGGCGGCGCCGGGGTGGCGGACATCTAGCTCCGCCCCACTGTCGCCAAGCTCGGCCGTTAACCCGGCGGTTTCCGGATCAGAACAGCCTCTAACTCCATGGACGCCGCCCCCGCGCCCCGCAACCGACTGCGCCGGATCCTGGCGGTCCTGGCCATTATCGTCCTGCTCCCCCCGGCCGCGGTGCTGGCGCACCGGCTGGTTGGCCCGCCGATGACCACGCTGATGGTTTCCCGGCTGGTCGAGGGCGAGGGCCTGCAGCGCAGCTGGCGGCCCCTGCGGCGCGTCTCCCCCAATCTGGTCCGCGCGGTGATCGCGGCCGAGGACGCCCGCTTCTGCGCGCATCGCGGCTTCGACCTGGAAGCCATCCGCAAGGCCATGAAGCACAACGAACGCCGACCCGGCCGTATGCGCGGCGCATCGACCATCACCCAGCAGACCGCGAAGAACGTGTTCCTGTGGCCCGGCCGCGGCTGGGTCCGGAAAGGCTTTGAGGCCGGTTACACGGTCCTGATCGAGGCCCTGTGGGGCAAGCGCCGGACCATGGAGGTCTATCTCAACGTCGCCGAGTGGGGACCCGGGGTCTACGGCGCCGAGGCCGCGGCGCGGCACTGGTTCGGTTCGAGCGCCGCCGAACTCACGCCACAGCAGGCGGCCCGTCTTGCCGCCATCCTGCCGAGCCCCCGCAAGTGGAAGGCCGCCAACCCCGGACCTTACGTGCGTGGGCGCGCCTCGCGCATCCAGGCCGCCATGGGCGACGTGCGCGCGGGGGGCCTGGACGCCTGCGTGCTTTCAGAGCGTCCCTGAATCGCCGGCCCCTTTATCGCCTTCCGCCCGTGTGACAGTGTCCGCTGTTCCGGAGGCCCATCCTTGACCGACGCCGTAATCCCGCCGCGACACTACCCGACGCCCGCCGCCAAGTGCGCGGACCTCGTCGTGCACGTGACGGGCCTGGTTTTCGCGCTTTTCGGCGGCGGCGTGCTGCTCGGCCTGTCGGTCGGCGTGGGCGACCTCAGCCAGGTGGCGGCGGTCTGCGTCTACGCATTCGGACTGCTGGCGATGCTGGGCTTCTCCACCGCCTACAACTTCGGCAAGGCGCCCTGGCGGCCGGTGCTCCGCCGGCTGGACCATGCGGGCATCTTCGTCATGATCGCGGCGTCCTACACGCCGTTCACGACCCATAACCTGGAAGGCGCCTGGGCGTGGGGGATGACCAGCGCCGTCTGGGCGATCGCCGCCTTCGGCGTGGCGGGCAAGCTGTTCCTGCCTGGACTGGGCCGCCGGGTCTGGGTCGGCGTCTACCTTGCGCTAGGATGGCTGGTGCTGGTGGCGGTGAAGCCGCTCATCGAAGGCCTGTCATGGGCGGCGCTGCTGCTTCTGGCGCTGGGAGGCCTGCTCTACACGACGGGCGTGGTGTTCTACGTGAACAAGAAGCTCAAGTACTACCGCGCCATCTGGCATGGCCACGTCGTCGCCGCCGCAGGGGCGCACTGGGCCGCCGTGCTGGTGGGCGTCGTCCTGGCCGCGCACTGAGCCCGTCGCCAGACTTGACCTTTCCGCCGTGACGGTTTGGATGCGCCCCCATGGTTAGCGGCCGTCGGGGGGCGGACTGCGCCGCATGGAGGGACACATGAGACTTCTGCTGCTCGTGGTCGCCGCCGGGCTCCTCGCCGGGTGCGCCTCGCCTCGCTACGTCGATCATTATCCCCGACAGTCCCAGACGCCGCCCCCGCCGCCCCCTCCGGGGCCAGGCGGAGCCGTTCACTAGGAGAGTTGCATGAAACGCCAACTGCTGACCGCAGCCGCGGCCGCCGTCCTGACACTCTGCGCTGGCCTGCCGGCCTACGCCCAGAGCGCCCGGTCGGCCGCCGCCGCCGCCCCGACGGCCGCCGAAGCCCAGGCCTTCGTCGCCGACGCCGAGGCCCAGCTGGAGAAGATCAGCGAGTACGCCGCCCGCATCGCCTGGATCCGGGCCACCTACATCACGCCCGACACCATGGCGCTCGAGGCCCAGGCCAACGCCGAGTTCACGGAGCTGGGCGTCAAGCTGGCCAAGGGCGCGGCGCGCTTCAACAACACGCCGGGGATCGACGCGGCGACCCGCCGGAAGCTGAACCTGCTGAAGGGCGGCCTCGTGCTGCCGGCGCCCGACCGTCCCGGCGCCGCCGACGAACTGTCGCAGATCTCCACTCGCCTGGACTCGACCTACGCCACCGGCAAGTTCGAGTTCCAGGGCAAGCAGATCACCCTGGATGACGCCAGCGAACTGCTGGCCGCCTCGCGCAATCCCGCCGAGACCAAGGCGCTCTACGAGGGCTGGCGGACCGTCTCGCCGGTCATGCGGGACGACTACGCCCGGCTCGTGGAAATCGCCAACGAGGGTTCGCGCGACCTTGGCTACGCCGACACCGGCGCGCTGTGGCGGTCGGGTTACGACATGGACCCGGACGCCTTCGCCCGGGAAACCGACCGGCTGTGGGCCCAGGTCGAGCCCTTCTACAAGAACCTTCACTGCTACGTCCGCGCGCGCCTGAACGAGAAGTACGGCGACGAGGTGCAGCCGCGCACGGGCCCGATCCGCGCCGACCTGCTGGGCAACATGTGGTCGCAGCAGTGGGGCAACATCTACGACGTGGTGGCGCCCAAGGAGGGCGGCGCGTCGGCGTACAGCCTGGACGACCTGCTGGTCTCCAAGGGCTACGACGCCGAGAAGATGGTCCGGACCGGGGAGGGCTTCTACACCTCGCTCGGCCTGCCTGCGCTGCCGGAGACCTTCTGGGAGCGGTCGATGATCACCCGTCCGCGCGACCGCGAGGTGGTGTGCCACGCTTCGGCCTGGAACATCGACAACAAGGACGACATCCGCATCAAGATGTGCACCAAGGTCAACGCGGACGACTTCCAGACCGTCCACCACGAGCTTGGCCACAACTACTATCAGCGGGCCTACAACGAGCAGCCGTTCATCTTCCGCAACGGCGCCAACGACGGTTTCCACGAGGCGATCGGGGACTTCGTGGCGCTGTCGGCCTCGACGCCGACCTACCTGCAGCAGATCGGCCTGCTCGACACCGTCCCGGGCGAGGCGGAAGACATTCCGTTCCTGCTCAAGATGGCGCTCGACAAGATCGCCTTCCTGCCGTTCGGCCTGATGGTCGACCGCTGGCGCTGGGACGTGTTCTCCGGCGAGACGAGCCCGGACGAATACAACCAGGCCTGGAACGCCCTGATGCTGAAGTACCAGGGCCTGACGCCTCCGGGGCCGCGCCCGGCCAACGCCTTCGATCCGGGGGCGAAGTACCACGTCCCGGGCAACACCCCGTACACGCGTTACTTCCTGGCCCACATCTACCAGTTCCAGTTCCACCGCGCCGCCTGCCAGCAGGCGGGCTGGAAGGGGCCGCTGCACCGTTGCTCGGTGTACGGCAACAAGGACGTCGGCCAGCGCTTCAACGCCATGATGGAGATGGGCCAGTCCCGCCCATGGCCCGAGGCGATGGCGGCCTTCACCGGACAGCGTGAGAACGACGCCTCGGCGGTGGCCGACTACTTCAAGACCCTCGACGTCTGGCTCACCCGCCAGAACCGTGGCGAGAAGTGCGGCTGGTAAGCCGCCCTCCTTCGGGAGAATGAGAATGCATTGCGCCCCGGAGGCTCCCGCCTCCGGGGCGTTTGCTTTCCGGCCGCTAACCAGAGAGATCGGCCGACATGCTTAGCCCGCCTTAACCTCTCTTGCAGGGCTTTTCATTTACCGCGCAGCTCCAGAATGAGCGTTGGAGAACCGTGTTCGGCGCCATGCCGGACCCGGACGTGGGGCGAAAAGCCATGACTGGATTGGGAGTTCGCATAAGGAGCGTTGGCGCGACCGCCAAGGGCCGCGCCCGCCGGTTCCTGCGCCGGTTCATGACCCGCCGTGGCGGCGTGGCCATGATGTTCGGCCTGTCCTTCATTCCGCTGTCCATGCTGACGCTGACGGCGATCGACTTCCACCGCGCGTCGACCATCAAGTCGGCGCTGCAGGGCGCCCTGGATTCGGCGGCTCTGGCCGCCGCCCGGTCGGAGGCGACCGATCCGAACGAGATCCAGGCCATCGGCCTGCGTGTGCTGCAGGCGAACATGGGGACCTACCCCGACGCCACGGTCTCGAACGTCAATATCCTTCTGAACGAGGACGGCACCATCAGCGCCACGGCGCGGGTCGACGTCGACCCGCTGGTGTCCGACCTCTTCCTCGGCGGGCCGATGAACGTGAACGCGGCGGCCGAGGTCGTCCGCGCCAACGACAAGCTCGAGATCGCCCTGGTGCTCGACAACACCGGCTCCATGGCCGGGACCAAGATCGCCACGCTGCGGACGGCGGCCGCCAATCTGGTCGACGACCTGACCGAAGCGGCCAGGTCGAACCCGGACCCCGATGCGATCAAGATCGGCCTCGTGCCTTTTTCGATGACGGTGCGGCTGGATCCCGACTACCAGAACGCGGTCTGGATCGACGGCAGCGCGCGCTCCTCGCTGCACGACCTCGTCTTCGACGGCGCCGGCAACCGTTTCGCGATGCTGAACAAGATCGGCTTGAGCTGGGCCGGGTGCGTGGAATCGCGGCCCTATCCGCACGACGTGCAGGAAAGCCCGCCGCATCCGAACAACTCCGACACCCTCTACGTGCCGTACTTTGCGCCGGACACGCCGGACACGGACCAGGTGTGGGCCTTCCGTTACTACTCCAGCGAGAACGACTACCTGCCCGACGGCATCAGCTCGTCCTCGTCGAGCTACGGAAAATGGTTCAAGCACCAGGGACGCACCCAGAAGTACCGCAAGAACGGCCTGGACACCTCCAACGGCAAGGGGCCCAACCGCGGCTGCACCATGGAGCCGATCGCACGCCTGACGGCGGACACCGACGAGATCAAGACGTCCATCTCGAACATGGTGGCGACCGGCAACACGAACATCCCGATGGGCCTGATGTGGGGCTGGCACCTTCTGTCGCCCAATGCGCCCTTCCGCGACGGCGCGCCGTACGATGACGACGAGGTGACCAAGGTCGTCATCCTGATGACCGACGGCGACAACGTGAACAGCGGCTACTACAGCCCCAACGAGTCGACCTACTCGGGCCTCGGATACATCTGGATGGAGCGCCTTGGGCTTGGCCTCGGTTCGAGCGACTGGGCTCGGACCCGGGCTATGGACGAGCGACTCGCCGAGCTCTGCGACAACATGAAGACGCAGGGCATCGTGCTCTACACCGTCCGTGTCGAGGTGAAGTCCGGATCGTCGTCCCTGCTGCAGAACTGCGCGTCCAAGGCGGATTACTTCTACGACGTGCAGAACGTGGCCGACCTGGGCGACGCCTTCGAACAGATCGCCGGCCAGATCAGTCGACTGCGGATTTCCAGGTAAGGGCGGGGCAAGAACCCGTTAACCGCGTGCACAAGCGCGCTGTTTACCCGGCCCACCCATAGTGGGCCCGGGAGGATCGCGCGCCGACGCGCGCGGCGCCCGGAGGGAGACTGCGATGCGGCCTTCTAGAGGTGGCGTGTCGCCAGCGGCGGGGGCCGCGCGGCGGGGCAAGCGATTTCTCGGGCGGTTCCTGGCGGGCCGGGACGGCGGCACGGCCGTCGTCTTCGCGCTGGCCCTCATTCCGCTCGCCCTGGTCACCCTGACCGCCATCGACTTCCATCGCGCTTCGACGGTGAAGAGCGCGCTGCAGGATGCGGTGGACGCCGCCTCCCTGGCAGCCGCTCGTTCCGCCGCGACCAGCGCCGGCGAAATCCAGGTCATCGGATTTCGCGCTCTGCAGTCCAACCTGAAGTCCTATCCCGACACCAAGCTGACCAAGGCGACCTTCGTCCTGTCCGAAGACGGCAAGGTGACCGGATCGGCCGACATGGCGGTCACGCCGCTGGTGGCCAACATGTTCCTCGGCGGGCCCATCGTGGTCGGCGCCGAGGCGGATGTCGTCCGGTCCAACGACAAGCTCGAGATCGTCCTGGTGCTCGACAATACGGGCTCCATGGCCGGGACCAAGATCGCCACCCTGCGGACGGCGGCCGCCAACCTCGTGGACACCCTGAGCCAGGCTGCGGCCTCCAATACGGAGCCCGACGCGCTGAAGATCGGCTTGGTGCCCTTCTCCATGACAGTTCGTGTGGGGTCCCAGTATCGCAACGCCAACTGGATCGACGGCAGCGCGAGGTCGTCGACTCACGACCAGATCTTCGACGGCGCCGGCAATCGCTTCGCCATGCTCAACCGCATGAACCTGAACTGGGCGGGCTGCGTGGAGTCCCGTCCCTATCCCCACGATGTGGAAGAAAGCCCGCCCAGCGCCGGTAACGGCGACACCCTCTATGTTCCCTACTTCGCCCCCGATACGCCGGACACCGACAGGGTCTCGGCTTTCCGGTGGTACAATAGTGAGAACGACTACCTTCCCGATGGGCTGAACTGGGGCTCCAGCGGTTACGGCAACTGGTTCAAGCACCAGGGGCGGACCCAGAAGTACGGCACGAGCGGCCTGGACACATCCGGCGGAAAGGGGCCCAACGCGGGCTGCACAATGCAGCCGATCGAACGGCTCAGCAGCGACACCGGCGATATCAAGACGGCCATTTCCAACATGGTCGCGGTCGGCAACACCAATATTCCGATGGGTCTGATCTGGGGTTGGCACCTCCTGTCCCCCAACGCGCCGTTCCGGGACGGCGCGGCCTATACCGACCAGGACGTGACCAAGATCGCCATCCTGATGACCGACGGCGACAACGTCATGGGCGAGTACAACAGTCCCAACGATTCCACCTATTCCGCGCTCGGATATGTCTGGATGCGCCGGCTGGGCCTGGACGTGGGTTCGAGCGGTTCGCAGCGCACCGCCCGGATGGATCAGCGGCTGGCCGAACTGTGCTCAAACATGAAGGCGCGTGGCATCGTGCTCTATACGGTCCGCGTGGAGGTGAAGACCGGCTCGTCGAGCCTGCTGCGCAACTGTGCGAGCACGCCGGACAACTTCTATGACGTGCAAAACGTCGCCGACCTGAACGAGGCCTTCAACCGCATCGCCGGCCAGATCAGCCGGCTCCGCATCGCGCGCTAGCCGGCTTTTCAGGAAGCGAAGCGCCTGCGCTCCAGGCGCGCCGGGCGGTTTCTGGACTTGCGCAGGGCCGTCAGGCCGCAGCGACGTCCTCGGAACTGTCGAGCTCGACGTCTTCTCCAGCCGCGATCCGCGCAATGAGGCTCAGGAGCGCTTCAGCCGAAACCGGCTTGGTCAGGTGACCGTCGGCGCCCGCGGCGCTGGTCTGCTCGATGTGTTCGGGCATGGCGTTCGCGGTCAGCGCGTAGATCGGCGTCGGGCGGCGTTGCTCGGCCCGCTCCGTCGCGCGGATCGAGCGCGTGGCGTTCAATCCGTCCATCACGGGCATCTGCATGTCCATGAGGATCAGATCGAACTCAGCCAGGCCGAAGCTTTCGACGGCCAGGGCGCCGTTTTCGACCGCCGTCAGTTCGACGCCGGCGTTGGCGAGGATCAGCTCGACGACGCGGCGGTTTGTCGGGTGGTCCTCCGCCAGAAGCACGCGCACCGGGCGATCGAGGGCGTGGCCGGAACGGACCTCGTTCTCGACGACTTCGGCCGCCGCGTAGTCAGCGCGTTTCAGCGCCACTTCCACGGTGAAGCTCGAGCCCTTCCCGGGCTCCGACTCGGCCCACAGCCGTCCGCCCATCATGCCCACCAGCGATCGCGAAATGGCGAGGCCGAGGCCAGTGCCCCCGAACCGACGGGTGATCGAACCGTCCGCCTGTTCGAAACGCTCGAAGAGGCGTTGACGGGTGGCCTCCTCGAAGCCGATCCCCGTATCCGAAACGCTTATGCGAACCACTGCCGAGCCGTCGGCTTCGCCGACCACCGCCGCGGTCAGCCGCACCTCGCCTTCGGAGGTGAACTTCACGGCGTTGGACATGAGGTTCGAAATGACCTGGCGCAAACGCACGGGATCGGCGTCGAAGGTCCCGTCCAGGGCCGGATCTATGTCGGCGATCAGGCTCAGCCCCTTGCTGCGGGCGCCGGCCTGGAACAGCGTGGCGGTTTCGCGCAGTGCGCCGGCGAGGTCGCAGGGTTCGTAACGCAGTTCCAGCTTGCCGGACTCGATGCGGGCAAGGTCCAGGACATCGCTGAGCAGGGCCTCCAGCACCTGGCCGGAATGCTCGATGATCTCGACCATCTGCCGCTGATCGTCGTTGAGCCCGCTCCGTGCGAGCGCGCTGGCCACGCCAAGCACCCCGTTGAGGGGCGTGCGGATCTCGTGGCTCATGTTCGCCAGGAATTCGCTCTTGGCCCGGTTGGCCATCTCGGCCTCGGTCCTGGCCTGCTCCACGGCCAGCTCGCCCAGCTTTCGCTCCGTGATGTCGCGCACCACGCCGACGATCCGTTCCGGCGCGCCTCGCTCGTCACGGATGGTGTCGGCCACGTTCTGGCGCCAGACCGCGCGGCCGAGCCGATCGAGTTCGCGGTATTCACAGTTGAACAGGGCGCCCGTTTCCATGTGGTGGGTCCACAGGGCGGCCACCCGCTCGCGATCGTCCTCGTGTACGCGGCTCAGCCACTCGCGCACGAGGCGCTCGTAGCTCAGGTCGCCGTCGAAGGCCGAGGGCATGTGGCCGCTGGCGTACTCGAGCGTCCGCTTCTCGAAGGAGTATTCCCAGACCACTAGGTCCGCGATCTCGGTGGCCAGCTTCAGTCGGGTTTCCGACTGGATCAGCTGTTCGTGCGCCTCGACCTCTTCGGTCAGGTCCTCGGTCATCATGATGATGCCGCCAACGGCGCCGCTCGCTTCGTACCAGGGCGCCACTTCCCAGCGCACCCACTGCACGCTTCCGTCCGATCGATGGAAGCATTCCCTGTCCCGGCGTTCCCGCGCGCCCGCCAGGCAGCGGCGATGGATGTCCTTCCACTCGGCCCCGATTTCCGGGAAGACCTCGTAGTGATCGCGCCCGTTCAGGGGTTCGTCCGGCAACCGGAAGTCGCTCAGCCAGCGGCGGCTGGTGCGGATGTACCTCATCTCGCGGTCGAACATGGCCAGCGCCAGCGGGGCGTCCTCGACGAGCACGTCGAGCAGCGTCTTCTCGGCGCGAACCCGGACTTCCTCTGCCGCGAGCTGCGCCTTCGCGACCTTGAGTTCGAACTCGCTGGCGATGGCGGCGGCGAGGTCGAGGAGTCGATCGGCGATTTCCTGGCTGAAGGCGCGCTTCTCGGTGTCCGAGACGCCGATCACGCCGACCTTCTGGCCTCCGACAATGATCGGGGCGGCGGCGTAGAAGCGGATGTACGGTGGCGTGGCGACGAACATCATGCCGCACAGCCGGCGGTCCGTCGCAGCGTCTTCGGCCCAGAAGACCCCGTCGCTTTCGAAGACCCACGAGGACAGCGCCTCGTCGCGTGGCGTCTCGGCCGGGCCCTCGGCCGTGCGGTGAAGCGCCAGGACCCGATCCTCCTCGACCAGGGCGACGATGGCGAATTCAGCGCGGGCGATGGTCTGGGCCAGACGGGTCATGCGCGCGAAGTCCATCTGGGGCGCGAGCTCGGCCAGACGCAGATCGCGCAGGACCGCCAGGCGCTCGGCCTCGTTCGATGGAATCGGCGGTTTAGACATCAGCCCCCCGCGGGGTCGAAAACCCCGAGGCTTCAGTGTGCCTCCGTCGATCTTAAAAAACGGTGCTTTTGGAGCCGCCCCAGGGCGGGGCCGCCGGTCTACTTCAGGCGGATCTCGCGCAGCCGCTGCTGCAGGAATTCGTCGGCGGTGATCGGGTCCGGGTAGAGATCGGGCCGGTGGGAGCCGATGCACCCGGGCAGGGTGCTGATCAGGAACGTCGGTTCGAAGTGCAGGAAGAACGGCGTCGAGTATCGGGAGAAGCCGCGCCGCTCGGGCGCCGGATTGACGACCCGGTGGGTGGTGGAGGGCAGGCGGTTGTTGGTCAGCCGCTGCAGCATGTCGCCGATGTTGCAGACCACCGCCCCGGACGGCGGACAGACCGGGAGCCATCGTCCGTCACGGTCGCGGATTTCCAGCCCGGCTTCCTCGGCGCCCAGCAGGAGCGTGACGACGTTGATGTCCTCATGCGCGCCGGCCCGCTCGTGCGGCCCGTCCTCGGGCACGGGGGGGTAATGCAGGAGCCGCAGGACGCTGTTGCCCAGGCGCACCGGTCCGTCGAACCAGTGGTCCTCGAGGCCCAGGTAGCGCGCAATCGCCCGCAGCACTCGCACCCCCAGGGCGTCGAGCGCCGCATACTGGGAGGCGATGGCCTCGCGGAAGCCGGCGACTTCGGCGGGCCAGAGATTGTCCGGCATGAAGGCCCGGTAGGGATGGCCGGGCGGCAGGTCTCGGCCGGTATGCCAGAATTCCTTGAGGTCGTGGTGCGCCGCACCCTTCGCCGTTTCCACGCCGAAGGGCGTGTAGCCGCGCGCGCCGCCCGCGCCGGGGACGTGGTAGCGACGCTTGACCTCTTCGGGCAGGGCGAAGAACGCGTGTGTCGCGGCGAGTGCACGGCCGAGCATCGCCTCGTCGAGCCCATGGTCGGCCACGATGGCGAAACCCCAGTGTTCGAAAGACCGGCCCAGGTCCTCGGCGAAACCGCCGAAGTCCCGCTCGTAACGCAGCATGGAGACGGGCGGGATCGCCGAACCCGCGGCGGGCGTCGGCCTCACGGCCGCCCCACCGAGGTGTAGCTGAAGCCCAGCGCCCGCATGTCATCGGGTCGATAGATGTTGCGCAGGTCGACCACGACAGGCGCGCGCATGGAGCGCTTCAGCTTCTCGAGATCCAGAGCCAGGAACTGGTCCCATTCGGTGAGGATCACCAGCGCATCTGCGCCCTCGGCGGCCGCATACGGCCCGTCCTTCAGCGCCACGCCCGGCAGCAGTTTGCTGGCTTCTTCCATGCCCTCCGGATCGAAGGCCTGGACCCGGGCGCCCATGGCCTGCAACGCCGGGACGATGTCCAGCGACGGCGCATAGCGCATGTCGTCGGTGTTCGGTTTGAAGGTCAGCCCCAGGACCCCGACGGTCTTGCCCTCGACCTCGCCGTCGAGTGCGTTCGCCACGCGGGAGGCCATCGACTTCTTGCGCGCTTCGTTGACCTCGATTGTGGTCTCCACCACCCGCATGGAGGTCTCGTGTTCCCGGGCGGTCTGCACCAGGGCCAGCGTGTCCTTGGGGAAGCAGGAGCCGCCGTAGCCGGGGCCAGCGTTCAGGAATTTCGGGCCAATGCGGCTGTCGAGGCCGATGCCCCGCGCCACCGCCTGCACATCGCCGCCGACCTTCTCGCACAGGTCGGCGATCTCGTTGATGAAGGTGATCTTCATGACGAGGAAGGCGTTGGCCGCGTACTTGATGAGCTCGGATGTCCGGCGGCTGGTGAAGACGATCGGCGCATCCAGCACGGTGAGTGGCCGGTAGAGCTCGCGCATCACCTTCTCGGCGCGCGTATCCTCGGTTCCCACGACGATGCGGTCGGGCCGCTTGAAGTCGTCGATGGCCGCGCCTTCGCGCAGGAACTCGGGGTTCGAGGCGACCGCGAAGTCGGCGTCAGGGTTGTGTTCGAGGATGATGCGCTCGACCTCGTCGCCGGTTCCGACCGGCACGGTCGACTTGTTGACGACGACCGTGAAGCGGCGGATCAGCGGCGCGAGCTCTTTGGCGGCCGCATAGACGTAGGACAGGTCGGCGTGGCCATCGTCGGGCCGCGAGGGCGTGCCGACGCAGATGAAGACAGCTTCGGATCCGTCCACCGCTTCGGCCAGGTCGGTGGTGAAGGACAGCCGCCCGGCCTTCGCGTTCTCGACGATCAGGTGATCGAGGCCGGGTTCGAAGATCGGGCTTTCCCCCCGGTTCAGCCGCGCGATCTTGGAGGCGTCCTTGTCGACACAGGTCACCACGTGGCCAAAGTCGGCGAGACAGGCGCCGGAGACGAGGCCCACGTAGCCCGTGCCGATCATGGTGACGCGCATGAAACGCCCTTCGCTTGCCGCCGACTCCGGGCGGATTAGCCCGTTCCGGCCGCGCTTTCCACCCACGCCGACCGTTCAGGAGCCGGAAACCAGGAAGGACTAGGCTCTGCCCATGCCGCCGACCCGTCACCGACTGCTGGGCGCCGAGATGGACGCCGTGACCCGAGCCGAGGTGCTGGGCTTCGCCGCAGAACGCGTGGCCGAGGGTCGCCGCGGCCTGGTCGCCAACCACAACCTGCACAGTCTCGCCCTGCTCAAGCGCGCGCCGGAGATGAAGGCGATCTACGACCTCGCGGACATCATCGAGATCGACTCCATGCCCCTGATCGCATGGGGGCGGTTGCTGGGCCTGAAGCTGGGCCGCCAGCACCGCAATACCTACCTTGATTGGCGGGAGGATTTCTGGACGCTCGCCGCGGAGAAGCGCTGGCGGGTCTTCCACCTGGGTTGCAGGCCGGGGGTCGGACGCAAGGCGCTGGACGCCATTCTGGCGCGTCATCCCGGCGTGGTCCTGGCCGAACGCGACGGATATTTCGACCCGGCCGGACCGGAGAACGAGGCGGTGCTGGCCGAAATCGAGGCGTTCGCCCCGGACATTCTGCTGGTGGGCATGGGGATGCCACGGCAGGAGACCTGGATCGTCGACAACTGGGACCGCCTGCCCCCGGCCGTGGTTTTCCCGATCGGCGCCGCCTTCGATTACGAGGCCGGGGTGGTGCCGACGCCCCCGCGGTGGGCGGCCCGCCTCGGGCTTGAGTGGCTGGCCCGATTCCTGGCGGAGCCCCGCCGCCTGTTCCACCGCTATTTCGTGGAGCCGTGGGTTCTGGTTCCGGACATGGCCTCCGATCTCGCCAACAGGCTCCGCAGGGGGCGTCCCCAGGCGAATGAGCAGGGCCAGCCGGCGGGCGCGCGGTGAGGACGTGCGAAGAAACGACCGGCGCCTGGGAAACATCGTTAACGCGCCCTTAGGGGCCGCCCGCCACCATCGCTCATCCAGTCTGCCGACGTGGCCCCATGTACGACGCGACACCCTCGTCCAGTTCCCGTGATTTCGCTCCGCGAGACCGTCGCCTGCTCGACGGCAAGTCGATCCTGGTAACCGGCGGCACCGGCTCGTTCGGCCGGCGCTTCGTCCATCGCGTACTGGAACGGTACGACCCCAAGCGGCTGATCATCCTGTCGCGCGACGAGCTGAAGCAGTTCGAGATGCGTCAGGAGCTGCTGGAAGCCTTCCCGAAGGAAAAGTTCGACCGCCTGCGCTTCTTCCTGGGCGATGTGCGCGACCGTGACCGCCTAGAGCTGGCCTTCCGGGGCGTCGACATCGTCGTTCACGCCGCCGCGCTGAAACAGGTGCCGGCGGCCGAATACAACCCGTCTGAGGCGATCCACACCAACGTCCTGGGCGCCGAGAACGTCGTGCGCGCGTGCCTGTACAACCGGGTGCAGAAGGTCGTGGCCCTGTCGACCGACAAGGCCTGCTGCCCCATCAACCTGTACGGCGCAACCAAGCTGGCGTCGGACAAGACTTTCGTGGCGGCCAACAACCTGTCCGGCGACATCGGCACGCGCTTCTCGGTCGTCCGCTACGGCAATGTCGCCGGCTCGCGCGGGAGCGTGGCGCCGTTCTTCAAGCGCATGCTCGAGAAGGGGGCGACCGAACTGCCCATCACCGACGAGCGCATGACCCGGTTCTGGATCACCCTCGATCAGGGGGTGAGCTTCGTTCTCTCCTGCCTCGAACTGATGCGTGGCGGCGAGGTGTTCGTGCCGAAGATCCCGGCGTCGACCGTCACCGACCTGGCGCGCGCCCTGGCGCCCAACACTCCGCAGAAGATCATCGGCATCCGTCCGGGCGAGAAACTGCACGAGGCGATGATCTCTGCCGACGACGCGCGGCTGACCGTGGATCTGGGCGACCGTTATGCGATCGAGCCGGACTTCGTCGAATACGCCCGGACCTCCTTCGTCGAGGATGGCCTCGGTGTGAAGGTGGCGGAGGACTTCGCCTATACCTCCGACACCGCCGAGCAGCTGGACGACGCCGGCATGCTGGCCCTCCTGGACGCCTGCCATGCCTGACGGCCGTCCCTTCCTGGCCTACGGCCGGCAGGACATTGACGAGAGCGACATCGCCGCGGTGGCCGAGGCGCTGCGAGGCGACTTCCTGACGACCGGCCCCCTCGTCGACCGGTTCGAGCAGGCGTTCGCCGAGACCGTGGGGGCGCGCCACGCCGTCGCCTGTTCGAACGGCACCACGGCGCTCCACCTGGCGGTCGCCGCGCTGGGGGTCGGGCCGCGCGACGTCTGTATCGTGCCCTCCATCACCTTCGTCGCGACCGCAAACGTCTGCGCCATGCAGGGCGCCGACGTGGTCTTCGCCGACGTCGACCCCGCCACCGGCCTCATGTCCGAGGCGACCCTGGCCGAGGCGCTTGATCGCGCCGGCGGCCGGGCGCGGGCCATCCTGCCGGTTCACCTGTGCGGCAATGCGGTCGACATGGACGCCGTGCAGGCCGCGGCCAGCCGCTGCGGCGCAGCCGTGATCGAGGACGCCTGCCACGCGCTCGGCACGGACACGCCCTGGGGCCGGACCGGCGACGCGGCGCGGTCGGACGCCGTGTGTTTCTCGTTCCACCCGGTGAAGACGCTCACGACCGGCGAAGGCGGCATGGTCACGACCGCCGACGCCCGGAGGGCCGAGCACATGCGCCGGTTACGCAGCCACGGGCTGGTTCGCGAGGGCTTCGACACCTCGCCGGGCCCCTGGTGGTACGAGCAGACCGAGCTCGGGTTCAACTACCGGCTCCCGGATGTTCTCTGCGCGCTCGGCCTGTCACAGCTGAAGCGGCTGCCCGCCTTCGTGGCCCGCCGGCGGAGGCTGGCGGCGCGATACCGCGCGCTGCTGGCGCCGCTGGCGAGCCTGGTGCAGCCGATCGCCCCTGCCCCGGGGACCGATCCGGCCCTGCATCTGTTCGCCGTGCACGTCGACTTCAAGACGGCGGGCGTCACGCGTGCGGAGCTGATGGCGAGGCTGCGGGAGCACGGCGTCGGAAGCCAGGTGCATTACATTCCCGTCCATCGCCAGCCCTGGTGGCGCGAACGCTCGCCCTCTCCGCGCCTGCCCGGCGCCGACGCCTGGTACGCGTCCACCCTAAGCCTGCCGCTCTATCCCGCCATGGCCGACGACGATCCGGCGCGGGTGGTGGAGGCGCTCACCGCGGCTCTGGGCGCGGAGGCGCTTGCGGCATGACCGGCTGGTGGGCGAGGCCGCGTACGGTGACCGTCGTGGTCGACACGCCCGGGTGGTTCGATCCGTTCGCCGCGAAGCTGGCGGAGGCCCTTGCCGCGGCCGGCGACCGGGCGACGCTCGTGCGCGATCATGCCGACGTGCCCGAGGGCGCTGTCGCCTTCTACCTCTCGTGCATGAAGATCACGCCCGCCGCGGTCCTTGGCCGTAACCGACTGAACGTCGTGGTCCACGCCAGCGACCTGCCCCACGGCCGCGGGTTCTCTCCACTGGTGTGGCAGGTGCTGGAAGGTCGCAACCGCATACCCCTGTGCATGATCGAGGCGGCGGATCCGGTGGACTCGGGCGCCGTTCTCATGCGCGACGAACTGCTCTTCGAAGGCCATGAGCTGAACGACGAGATGCGGGACCGGATGGGCCACGCCATCGTCGCCATGTGCCTGCGCATGATGGCGGCTGGCGAACCGCCGACCGGCGTCCCGCAGGAGGGTGAGCCGAGCTGGTTCCGGCGCCGCCGGCCCGACGATAGCCGGCTCGACCCGGAACGGTCCCTGGCCGAACAGTTCGACCTGCTGCGGGTGGTCGACAACGACCGTTACCCCGCCTTCTTCGATCACCGGGGCCACCGCTATGTGCTGAGGATTGAAAAGGCGGCCGCGTCCAAAGCCTCGGAGGCCGCCGCATGACGCCCGAAGTCGTGATCGCCGGGCGCCGGATCGGCGTTCAGCACCCGCCGTACGTGATCTGCGAGCTGTCGGGCAATCACAACGGCTCCCTCGAGCGCGCCCTGGCCATGGTCGACGCCGCCGCCGCCACGGGCGCCGGCGCCATCAAGCTCCAGACCTACACCCCGGACACCCTGACCATTGCGTCGGAACGGCCGGATTTCCGGATTTCGGGCGGGCCATGGGATGGCCGCACCCTTCACGACCTCTACGGCGAGGCGCATACGCCCTACGAATGGCACGGGCCCCTCTTCGCCAGGGCTCGCGAGCTTGGCGTGACCATCTTCTCGACCCCGTTCGACGAGTCGGCCCTGGAGCTTCTCGAGCGGCTCGAGGCGCCCGCCTACAAGATCGCTTCCTTCGAGGCCGTGGACCTGGGGCTGATCGCCCAGACGGCCCGGCTGGGGAAGCCGATGATCATCTCCACCGGCCTGGCCAGCCTCGAAGAGATCGGCGACGCCGTCGAGACGGCCCGGTCCAACGGCTGCGCCGAACTGATCCTGCTGCACTGCATCAGCGCCTATCCGGCTCCGGTGGAGGACGCCAATGTCCGGACCGTGCCGCATCTGGGCGAGGCATTCGGCTGCGTGGCGGGGCTGTCGGATCATACCCTGGGCTCGGCGGCCTCGGTGGCCTCCATCGCCCTCGGCGGCGCCGTGATCGAGAAGCACTTCACCCTGTCGCGGGACGACGGCGGTCCCGACGCCGCCTTCAGTCTGGAGCCGGCCGAATTCGCCGCCCTCGTGCGGGACTGCCGGGACGCCTGGTCCGCGCTCGGCCGGGTCCACTACGATCTGAAGGGATCTGAGCGCGGCAGCGCCGTTTTCCGTCGCTCCCTGTACGTCGTTCGCGACGTGGCGGCGGGGCAGGCGCTCGGACCGGAGCACGTCCGATCGATCCGCCCCGGTTTCGGCCTTCCGCCCAAGGAGATGGCGGCGGTCATCGGAAGGCCGGCGGCCAGGGACCTGCAGAGGGGGGAGGCCCTTTCGTGGGACATGATCGCATGAGCCGACCGGAGCCGCGCAGATGATCCTGGCCATCCTTCAGGCCCGCATGAGTTCGAGCCGGCTGCCGGGCAAGGTGATGAAACCGATCCTCGGCATGCCGATGATCGGCCGCCAGCTCGAGCGGCTGGCACGCTGCGCGACGCTCGAACGGACCGTGGTCGCCACCAGCCTCGACGAGAGCGACGACGGGCTCGCCGAATACGTCGAGCGTCTGGGTGTCCGCGTTTTCCGCGGTTCGCTTCATGATGTCCTGGGGCGTTTCCAGGGCGCGGCCATCGCCCACGGCCCGGCCGCCCACGTGGTGCGTCTGACGGCCGACTGCCCCCTGGCGGACCCCGCGGTTATCGACGCGTGCGTGCGCATGCATCTGGAGGCGGGGGCCGACTACACGTCCAACACGGTGGAGCGCACCTTCCCCGTGGGCCTGGACGTCGAGGTCATGACGGCCGAGGCGCTCAGGCTCATGCAGGCCGAAGCCAGAGACCCGTACGAGCGCGAACACGTTACGCCCTATCTGTACCGCCACCCGGAGCGTTTCCGGATCGCCCAGCTCAAGCAGGCGAAGGATCTCTCCGCTCGCCGCTGGACGGTGGACACCCCTCAGGACTTCGAGTTCGCGAGCCGGGTCTACTACATGCTCTACCCGACGAAGCCCGCCTTCACCCAGGCGGACATCCTCAAGCTTCCCCCGGTGCGCCTCGCGGCCTAGCTGGCGCCTGCCATCACCGCCAGGAACTCACGCGCCGCGCGTTCTGCGCCCTGCCCATCGCAGAGCGCAGAGGCCTGCCGGGCCATCCGCTTGCGGCGTTCCGGAGACCGCACGAGGCCCGTGAAGCTGCGATCGAGCGCGGCCTCGAAGTCGGAGGTGCGCGCGTCCACGCATTCGGCTGCGCCAGCGTGCGCCACGGCGCGGGCGCCCGGCTGCTGGTTCCCGGCCAGCACGACCACCACGGCCGGCAGGCCGAGTACACAGCGCTCCCACGTCGTGGACCCGCCGGCGCCCACCGCCAGATCGGCCTCCGCGCAGAGCGCGGCCATGGCTTCGGCGCCCAGGGATTCGTGCAGGCGAACGCGTGGTTCGCGCCTGGACAGCCGCTTCAGCGCCTCCAGGCTGGGGGCGGCCGGCCCGACCACCACGTCCAGGGTTGCGTCGGTGCGGGGCAGCAGGCGCTGGACGATCCGGCCGGTTATTCCGCCGACGTCGGTCAGTCCCATCGACACCAGCACCCTGCCCACCTCGCCCCCAGCCTCGCGCCGCGCCAGCGCCGACTGGCGCGCGGCGGCGAAGGGCGGTCGCACGAGCGCCCACCGCGGCCCCAGCAGCAGGCGCGCGCGGGGAGCCAGACCCTCGTAGTCGGCGGCGGTACGCTCCGGTCCGGCGTCGAGCAGCACCTCCACCGCCATGGGCCGATCCGCCAGGTCGTCGATAGCCATGGCCGGACGGTCACGGCGGAACCTGCGGTGATCGGCCGCGCCCAGGCCGAAGTGGTCGAAAACAATGGCGTCGAACGCCCCGACGGCCTGGGGATCCCCATCCTCGCGGCGCACGTCAGGCGCGAAACGGTCAAGCACTTCCGACACGAAGGGCGTGGCCGCGAACGCCACCTGCGCGCCTTGCACTTCAAGGGCTCGCGCCAGGGTGAGGCTGCGCATGACATGACCGCCCCCGATCTCGGGGCCCCCGTCAGCGACGAACAGAATGATTGGTCCTACCACGCCCGGGTCTTAGCGCTCCGCAACGAGCGAGGCCATTGGCGCATTGTCGTATCGACGTTTGGCCTGTGCTAAACTAGAAAGCGAATGTTCCTCGGGGGGAACGGGCGGCCGTTCGGGCCGCTTTTTAATTGGGCGCTGCGCCCCATCTGGACGACGATGGCTTTCAAGCTCGGCGATCTGTCTGCGGTTCCTGAGCCCTTGCGGAGCGCCCTGCGCGCGTGCCGCCGCCACTTCGTGTGGGCGTTCGTCTTCAGCGCCGGCGTCAACATCCTCTATCTCGCGCCCACCCTGTACATGCTGCAGGTCTACGATCGCGTGATGGCCACCGGCGGGGTCATGACCCTGCTTTTCATCACCGTCGTGGTGCTGTTCGCCCTGGGAACTCTCGCCGGCCTGGACGCCATGCGCTCGCGCCTGCTGGTACGGGCGGGGCTTCGGCTCGACCGGCTTCTGTCCGGCGAGGTGCTCAGCCGCCTGATCGCGCGGGTGAAGCCCGGCCCCGGCGCGCCGCGCGTGGGCCAGGCCATGCGCGAGTTCGACAACTTTCGCGCGACGCTTTCCGGCGCCGGGACCCTGTCGCTGTTCGACGCCCCCTGGACGCCCGTCTACCTGCTGTTCTGCTTCATCCTGCACCCGATCCTGGGCCTGATCACCCTGTTCGGCGGGATCACCCTTCTGGTGCTGGCCTACTTCAACGAGAAGTCGGTCAAGCCGAAGCTCCAGAAGGCCGGTGAGGCCGCCGCGGCCGCCTATATCGCTCAGGAAACCGCAGCCAACTCGGCCGAGGTGGTCAAGGCGCTCGGCATGCGCAACGCGCTGGTGGCGCGTCAACTGACGGATCGCCACCAGGCGACCGACATGCAGGCGCAGGCCGCCTTCGCCGGCGGCCGGTACTCGGGAGCCATCAAGTTCCTTCGCCTGGCGCTGCAGTCCCTGGCGTTGGGCGTCGGCGCCTGGCTGGCCATCGAGCGCCAGGTCTCGGCAGGCGCCGTCATCGCCGCCTCAATCCTGCTGAGCCGGGCGCTTCAGCCGCTGGAGCAGCTGGTCGGCGCCTGGTCCGGCGTCATCCAGGGCCGCCAGGCCTTCCAGACCCTGTCGGAGCTGTTCGAACAGTACCCGCCCGAACAGCCCCGGACCCAGCTTCCCCCGCCCAAGGGGCTCGTGCAGGTCGAGCAGGTGAGCGTCCGGGCGCCCGGTTCCGACGCCCTGCTCCTGAAGGGCATCTCCTTCGCCATCGAGCCGGGCGAGGTCGTGGGCCTCATCGGTCCGTCCGGCGCCGGCAAGACGACGCTGGCCAGGGTGGTGTCGGGCGCGATCGCTCCTGACTATGGCGCAGTGCGCCTGGACGGCGCCGACCTGAAGGACTGGGAGCCGGACCGGCTGGCGAAACACGTAGGATACCTTCCCCAGGACTCGATCCTCTTCGCCGGTACGATCCGGGACAACATCTCCCGCTTCGAGGCCTTCTCGGGCGGGGCGGCCGAGGACATCGATGCGCGCGTGGTGGCCGCCGCCCAGGCCGCCGGCGCCCACGACATGATCCTGCGGCTGCCCAAGGGCTATGACAGCACGCTCGGCATCGGCGGCCGCGGCCTGTCCTCGGGCCAGGCCCAGCGCATCGCCTTCGCGCGGGCGATCTATGGCGAGCCGGCGATGATCGTTCTGGACGAGCCCAACGCCCACCTCGACGCCGAAGGCGAGGGCGCGCTGATCCGCACGCTCATGACCCTCAAGAAGCGCGGCGCAGCCGTCCTGCTCGTGGCTCACCGCACGGGGGTGCTGAACGCGGCGGACAAGCTGGTCGTCCTGCGCGAGGGAATGCTCGAGATGTTCGGGCCCCGTGACGAGGTCGCGGCCCGGCTGCAGGCCGCCGACAAGGGGTCGCGCCCGCGCCCAACTGTGGTCTCAGCAAGCTGAGACGATAAGCCATGGCGATGACAGATACTCCCGGCGAAGGCGCCCAGCCGCTCCCCGTTCCGACGGCCGGCGGCGCCGCGCCCGCGCCCCAGGCGCCGACGACCATGGAAGACGATCCCGGCCGCGAGATGCGGATCGGAGGGTTGATCGCCGTCCTGTTCTTTGTGGTTTTCCTCGGTTGGGCTGCGTTCTTCCCGCTGGACGCGGGGGCTTACGCCCAAGGCGTGGTTACGGTCTCCGGCAATCGTCAGGCGGTCCAGCATCGTGACGGCGGGGTAGTCTCCGCCCTGCATGTGCGCGAGGGCGACCAGGTGACCAAGGGCCAGATCCTGCTCGAGATCTCCGCCGACGAGCTGAGGGCGACCGAGCGCGCCCTGACGACCCAGGCCCTGACGCTGCTGGCGACGCGCGCCCGTTTGCTGGCCGAGCGCGACGGCCGGGGTGCGATCATCATGCCGGCGGAGTTCGCCGCGCTTTCGCCCGCCGACCGCGCCATCGCCGACGAGGCCATGAAGCTGGAACGGGCCCAGCTTGCGGCCCGGCGCGAAAGCCTGCTCACTCAGCAGTCCGTGCTCAACCAGCGGGTTTCGCAGCTGAACCAGCAGATCTCCGGCTTCGGACGGCAGATCGAGGCGAACGAGCGCCAGCAGGAGCTGATCGGCGAAGAGCTGGAAGGCATGCGCAGTCTGGCCGACCGGGGCTATGCCCCGGAAAACCGCGTGCGCGCGATCGAGCGGAGTGCCGCCGGCCTCGAGGGCGAGCGTGGCGCCTACCAGGCCAACGTGGCCCGGACCCGCGACCAGATCGGTGAAACCCGGACCCAGATCGTTTCGCTTCAGCGCCAGCAGATGGAAGAAGTCGCCCAGCAGCTGTCGGAAACCGAACGCCTGCTCGGCGAGGTGCAGCCCAAGCTGATCGCCGCGCGCGAACAGCTTTCGAGGGCGCTTGTCCGCTCGCCGGCGACCGGTGAGGTGGTCGGCCTCACGGTGTTCACGGTGGGCGGCGTGGTCCGCCCCGGCGACAAGCTCATGGAAGTCGTGCCCGACGAGGCCTCGCTGGTGCTCGAAGCCAATGTGGCGCCTCAGGACGCCGACGACCTGAAGATCGGTCAGGAGACGGAGGTCCGCTTCCCCGCCTTCCACGAGCGGAGCCTGCCCCTGCTGAACGGGCGCATCACCAAGATCTCGGCCGACAGCTTCGTCGATGAGAAGACCGGGGCCCGCTACTTCCGCGCCGAAGTGGTCGTGCCGCCGTCGGAGTTGGCGATCCTCGAGGAGGTGCGCGGCGGCCAGACTGGTCTGAAGCCGGGCCTTCCGGTCGAAGTCGTGGTGCCGCTCAAGAAGCGCACGGCGCTGCAGTACCTGATCGAACCCCTCGGCCAGCGCTTCTGGCGGAGCTTCCGCGAGCAATAGTCTCGCGCGAAGCCCGATCCAGGGTCAGCGAAGCAGCCGATCGCACGCCGCGCAGAAGGCTTCGACGTCCTCCTCGTCGTGATAGAGGCCGATGCCTGCGCGCAGGACGTCGTCGCGGACGTCAGTGATGACATCATGTTCCATCAGCGCCTTCTTCCAGGCCTGGGCTTCCGGGTGCCGGAAGGCGACGAAGCGCGCGCGGCTCCGATTGTCCAGCGGGTTGAGGATCTCCGCCTCGGCCAGGCGGCCGGCCCGACCGGCTTCGATGGCCTTGATCAGCTGGCCCGAGAGGGCGTCGAGCTTCTCCGAGACGTCGGAAGTGGTCAGGCCCTCTTCCCGATGCATGTCGAACACGGCGTTCAGCCGGTAGATTCCCGTGGAGTCGAAGGTGCCCCCGAGGAATCGCGTGCCGTCCGCCGCAAAGCCGACGCCGCCCGGCGTCGGCGCCTGGAGGTCTCCGAACTCCGCAAACCAGCCGGTGATCGCCGGTCGCTCCGCGAAATCCTCCGGTGCGTGCAGAAATCCCGCCCCCTCGCCGGCCATGGCGTACTTGTAGCCGCCGCCCATGAAGAAGATGCGGTCGGCTGCGCCCGAGAGATCGACCGGGATGGCGCGGAAGGAATGGTATCCGTCGACCACGACCCACGGACCTTCCGGGCGCGCGAGTTCGGCCAGCTCGTCGATCCGGAGGAAGACGCGTCCCGACTTGAAGAAGACGTGGCTCAGGAAGATGACGTCCCACTCTCCGCTTCGCGCCGCTTCCACGAAGCGTTCGTCGAAATCATCCCAGGGCTCGCAGGCGACGCGGGTCAGCTCGACCCGCCCCTCCTCGGCCCAGCGGGCCCCCTGGCGCCGGAACGAGTGGAACTCGCCGTCGGTCGACAGTACGCGCAGCGCGCGATCGCCGCTGCGCGCGGAGAACAGGCGCACCAGGAGCTCGTGGGTGTTGGGAGAGAAGGCGATCGTCTTCGCGTCCGGCAGCCCCAGCTCACCGGCGACGTTGGCCTGGGCCGCCGGGTAGACCTCGCCGAACACCTTGTCCCACTTGCGGTCGGCGAGGGTGACGGCGTCGGTCCAGGCCTGGATCTGGGCGTCCAGGCTCACATCCGGCCACAGATGATGACTGTGCGCGGCGAAGTGCAGCCGCCCGGGCGCGGCGGCCAGGGCCTTCGAAAACAGGCGCTTGTACGAGGCCACCGGCGTCAGGCCTGCATGGTCCAGCCTTCCACGCCCATGGCCGCCTGGCGCAGGGCCTCGGAGCGGGTGGGGTGCGGATGGCAGGTGCGGGCGATGTCCTCGGAGGCGCCGGCGAAGGCCATGGCCACGCAGGCCTCGCCGATCATTTCGCCGACCTGCGGGCCCATCATGTGCACCCCGAGGATGCGGTCGGTCTTCGCGTCCGCCAAGACCTTCACCAGACCCTCGGTCTCATGGTTGATCTTCGCGCGGCTGTTCGCGGTGAAGGGGAACTTGCCGGGCTTGTAGGCGACGCCCTCGGCCTTCAGCTCATCCTCGGTCTTGCCGACCCAGGCGACTTCCGGCCAGGTGTAGACCACGCTCGGAACCAGGCCGTAGTCCACGTGCCCCGCCTTGCCGGCGATGATCTCGATGCAGGCGACCGCGTCCTCTTCGGCCTTGTGCGCAAGCATCGGGCCGAGGATCGCGTCGCCGATCGCCCAGACGCCGTCGACGCCCGTGCGGAAATGGTCGGTCTTCACGAAGCCCCGCTGGTCGACCTCGACGCCGATCTCCTTCAGGCCCAGGCCGTCGGTGTAGGGCCGGCGGCCGATGGCCACCAGGACGACGTCGGCCGCCAGGGTCTCGGCGTCGCCCCCCTTTGAGGGCTCGACCGTGAGCTCGACGCCCGCATCGGACACCTTCGCGGCGGTCACCCTGGAGCCGAGCTTGAACTTCATGCCCTGCTTGGTCAGCGCGCGCTGGAAGGCGGTGGCGAGTTCGGAATCCATCCCCGGCGTGATGCGGTCGAGGAACTCCACCACGGTCACCTCCGCGCCCAGCCGCCGCCAGACCGATCCAAGTTCGAGTCCAATGATGCCGGCCCCGACGACGACCAGCTTCTTCGGAACGGCCGGCAGGGACAGGGCGCCGGTGGAGTCCACGATCCTCTGGCCGTCAAAGGCGACGCCCGGCAGGGGGGTGGGTTCGGAGCCGGTGGCGATGACGATGTTTCGGCTCTGCAGCATGACCACCGCGCCGTTCTCGCCCGTCACCTCGACCTGGCCGGGGGCCGCGATGCGGCCGCGGCCGCGCACCCAGTCCACCTTGTTCTTCTTGAACAGGAACTCGATGCCCTTGGTCAGCGCGGTGACGCTGTCTTCCTTGGATTTCATCATCGTCGGCAGGTTCAGCGCCGGCTGCACCTCGATGCCGATCTTCGCGAAGTCCTTGTGCGCCAGCTCGTAGAGCTCGGAAGCATGCAGCAGCGCCTTTGAAGGCATGCAGCCGACGTTGAGGCAGGTGCCGCCGAGGGTTCCGCGCATCTCCACACAGGCCGCCTTGAGGCCCAGCTGGCCGGCGCGAATGGCGGCGTTGTAGCCGCCGGGACCGCCTCCGATGATCACCACGTCATAGGCGGAAGGGGCGCTCTGTTCGGCCATTGTCAGTTCCCGGTTTGGAAGGCGGGCGCACACTATCGGCGGCGCCCGCCGGGTCAACCGCCGCGCCGGTCAATTCGGCGTCCAGATTGCGCTGCGACAGCAAGTCCGGCCAGCTGGGCCGGACAAACGGAGATTCTGGGGTTAACATCTGCGCCGGGCGTCAGGTCATGCATCGGGCATAGGTTGAGAACCTTCTGTTTCGTCAGTCACAAGGGCGGCGTCGGCAAGACGACCCTGGCCGCCGCCCTGACCGCGTCCGCCGCAGATCTCGGACTGCGGGCGGGCGTGCTGGACCTCGACGCATCCACCCAGGGCCTCAGCGACTTCGTGGCGCTCCGCCTGGACAAGGGGCTGCCCGCTCCCGAGCTGTTGCCGCCGCCGCTCTGGCCGCGCACGCGCACGCCCAGCAGCCGCGACGCCAGCGCCGCCATACGTGAAGCGACGGACATGGCGCGGGCCAAGGGCGTCGACCTTCTGCTCATCGACCTCGAGGCGGTCAGCCATGCGCTGTGGCTGAAGGCTGCGGCCTGCCTCGCCGCCGACACCGTGATCACGCCTGTCAGCGACAGTCCGCTCGACCTTCGGGCCGTGCTGACCGGCGCGGGGCGGGGCGAGCTGGCCGAGTTCGTGGACGCCGCCGGCCAGCACCGGCCGGACTGGGTGGTGGTGCGAAATCGCACCGCCCACCTTCGCACCCGCCTGTCCGAAGACCTGGCGGCGCGCATGGCGGCGGGCGAGGGACGGGGCGGCTACCGACTGCTGGATGGACTGAAGGATCGCGTCGCCTACCGCGAGATGTTCGAGACCGGACGCAGCCCGCTTGACCCCCGCGCGACGGGACGGTTGTCCATGAGCATGCTCTCGGCCCGCAGCGAGATGCGGCGGCTGGCGTCCGATCTGCTCGCGGCTCCGCGCATCCGGCTGTTGTCGGTCGCCTGAGCGGACAGAACGCCGGTCCGCGACACCGCGCCGTCATGACATCGACGTCCGTTTGTGGCATTTCTCCGGCAGGGACGGAGAAGAGGAGTTTCCCATGGCCGACAAGGATCAAATCCCGGCGCCGGCGTCAGACGCCGTGTCCGAGCAGCAGATGCGCGCGGCGCGTCCTGGCGTGAAGGACGAAGGCGACATCGTCACCACCGCCGGCGGCGAACCGATGAACGGCCTGGTGGCCGACATCGCCGACGGCGACACCTGATCGAACCGGCGGGGCGGGCGACCGCCCCGCCGGAGCCGGGACCTTTCCGGCCTCCGTAGTTTTCCCAGGTGGTCTCGAACCGCCTGATGCGCTCCTCTCCGTCGGTGTGACGGCCGCTCACGGCCGCGGGTTCGGAGCGACTCCATGACATCCCGGTCTGCCGCCATCGCAGTCGCCGCGTTCGCCCTCGCGAGCGCGGGCGCGGCGTGGGCGGGTCCGGGCCACGCGGACCACGCAGACCACGCCGCGCCAGCCGCGTACGGCGCCCCCGGCGAACCGTCCGCCGTATCCCGGACCATCGTACTGAAGGCGCTCGACGTCGCCTTCGACGCCTCGGAGATCCGCGTGCGCGCAGGCGAGACCGTGCGCTTCGTCGTGGTCAACGAGGGCGCGCTGGTCCACGAACTCACGCTCGGCGACCAGGCGGCGCAGTCGCAGCATCGCGAGCGCATGGCCGTCATGTCCGAGGACGAGGTCCTTTCCAGCGACCACCACCACCCCAATGCGGTGTCCGTCGCCGCGGGCGCCCAGGCGGAACTGGTCTGGCGTTTCGGCGGCCCGGGCCGCTTCGAGTTCGCCTGCAACGTCCTCGGACACGCCGAGTCCGGGATGGCCGGGGTCCTGATCGTCGAGTGACGCCCGGCGGCCGCGCGCTGCCGCCGGACCCTGCGGGCCACAATTGCTTCCCTGAAAGAGTATTTGCGGCGACTACGTAGCATCCACTACGTACAATTCCGGAGCCCGCCCGGCGCTCGAAGTTGTTCTGGCGCAACCAGCCCGATCAGGCGGCGGCGTAATCACGTCTCCATCGGCGCACAGCAAATAAAGCGCCTCGGAGACAATGAAATGAAAGCCCTGGCCTTCCTCACCAGCGCCGCCGTCCTCGCCCTCGCCGCCGCCATGCCCGCCGCCTCGTTCGCCAATGAGGCCGCCCCCGCGGAGGCCGCGCGCGACATCGTCCGCCTCGGCACCGACCTGCCGGCGCCCCTGGCCGCCACGGCCGGCCCGCGCCACATCAAGATCAACCTCGAGACGACGGAAGTCCTCGGCCAGCTCGCGGACGGCACGACCTACAAATACTGGACCTACAACAGCAAGGTTCCGGGGCCCTTCATTCGGGTGCGTGTGGGCGACACGGTCGAAGTGACCATGAAGAACGCCGACGACAGCGTCATGATGCACAACGTCGACTTCCACGCCGTCACCGGACCGGGTGGCGGGGCCGCGGCCAGCCTGGCGGAACCGGGTGAAACCAAGACCTTCACCTTCCGCGCCGAAAAGCCCGGTCTCTACGTCTATCACTGCGCCACGCCGATGGTGGCCCAGCACATCGCCAACGGCATGTACGGCCTGATCCTGGTCGAGCCCGAAGGCGGTCTGCCCAAGGTCGATCACGAGTTCTACGTGATGCAGGGTGAGCTCTATACCGAGCAGGATCACGGCACGAAGGGCGAGCTGACCGAGGATATCGAGCGCCTGCTCGACGAACGGCCGACCTATTACGTGATGAACGGCGCGTTCAAGGCGCTGACCGGCGACAAGCGGATGAAGATCAAGGCCGGCGAAACCGCCCGCATCTACTTCGGCGTCGGCGGCCCGAACGCGACCTCGAGCTTCCATGTGATCGGCGAGATCTTCGACACCGTCTACAACATGGGCTCGTTCACCAGCCCCGTCGTCAAGGACGTGCAGACGGTGACCGTGGCGCCCGGAGGCGCGGTGGCTGTCGACCTCAAGTTCGAGGTTCCCGGCAGTTACATCCTGGTCGACCACGCGCTGAGCCGCGTCGACCGCGGCGCCGCGGGCATCATCGAGGTCACCGGGGCCGAACGGCCCGAGATCTTCAGCGCGGCCCCCGGCACGCCGACCGACATGGAGCACTGAGCCGGGCTTCCTCCTCCCGACCTCAGCGGCCGCCGGGCAACC
>JAEZEZ010000047.1 GCA_023432855.1 Pseudomonadota bacterium
GGGCGGCGGCCCCGGGCGCGCCCCCCCCCCCCCCCGCGGGCGGCCCCGCGGCCCCGAGGGCGAGCAGCCCGGCGGTCAGCAGGCGGCGGGAAGGGCGCATCGTTACTTCTTCTTGCCGGCGAGCAGCGGGTCGATGACGGCCGACAGCTCCGCCAGGGTCGGCGGCGCGGGCTGCTCCATCTTCTTGCCGTTGACGATGAAGGTCGGGGTGCTGGTCACCTTGAACTCCTCCATCTGCTTGTCATAGCGGGTCTGCAGCGCCTGCAGCTTCTTCTCGTCGGTGATGCAGGCGTCGATCTGCTTGTCGTTCATGCCCATCGACTGGCCGATGCGGAACACCCAGGAGCGGACGTCGCCGGTGGCCTGCAGTTCGGGCAGGCTGCGCATGGCGCCGTCGACCACCCGGAAGTAGCGCTCGTCGCCGGCGCAGCGGGCCAGCATGAAGATCGCGGCGTCGGGCGCGCCGTGGATCATGGCCTCGCGCAGGACGTAGCGCGCCTTGCCCGTGTCCACGTACTTCTTCTTGAATTCGGGGAAGACTTCCTCGTTCCAGGTGGCGCAGTGCGGGCAGGTGGGCGAGGCGTACTCGATCACCGTGACCGGCGCGTCGGCCGACCCGATCGACATGTCCTGGCTGATGTCGGTGCCGGCGCCTCCCTTGCCGCCGTTGCAGGCGGCGAGGGCGAGGGCGGCGACGCCGGCGGCGGCGATCAGGGTGCGGCGGGCGATGGGCCCCATGGCGTCGTCTCCTTGGACGGAAGGATTATTCAAGCGCGATTCCCCCCGTTTGTCGGGCATCGCGCGGCTACAGTCGAGAACAAGCGCGGCGGCTTTTTGTCAACGGCGTCCGGCGTCGCCCTTGATCGCTCCCCGCCCAAGCCGCTCCAGGGCCTGTTTCAGCGGACCCTCGGGCGCCGCGTCGAGGGACTGGCGCAGTTCCCTCTCGGCCGCGGCGTCGAGCGGGGCGGGGCGGGGCCTTGCCCTGCCGGGCGCCGCGTCCGGCGCCTTCACCGGGCCCTGGACGATGCGCAGCTTGCCCACCGCATCCTTGCCCAGAAACAGGTTCACCCGGTCGAGGATCTCGGTGGACTGGTGCTGGATCAGGGCCGCGGCCGGCCCGTCGACCCGCACCTCGAGCGTGGCCGGGCCGCCCGATCGCGGTTTGGTCAGCTTCGCAGGCTCGGTCCGGCGGGCCAGGTTCTCGCCCACGATCTCGCGCCAGCGCGCGTGCAGGGCGCCGGTCCCCTGGCCGAACCGCTCGTCCAGCGCCCTTATGAACTTTCCCAGCGACCGCCCGGCCGTGGGCGCCGCGCGATAGGGCGGGCGCGTGCGCTTGGTAGTGAGGATGCGGGCGGCTTCCTCGTTGGTGGGCAGTCGTCGGGCCATGCGGCGATGATAGCGCATCGCGCGGTCTTCACCCACGGCGTTTGCGCCTCTACGGAACGCGCATGGATCCCGCCGCCCTCCGCGCCGCGCTGCTCGCCTGGTACGACGACCATGCGCGCGCGCTGCCGTGGCGGGTGGGCCCGGCCCGGCGCGCGGCCGGCGTCAGGCCTGACCCCTACCGGGTGTGGCTCTCGGAAGTGATGCTGCAGCAGACCACCGTCCCGCACGCCACGCCCTATTTCCTTGGCTTCACGCGCCGCTGGCCGACGGTGTCCGACCTCGCCGCGGCGGCGGACGAGGACCTGATGGCCGCCTGGGCGGGCCTCGGCTACTACGCCCGGGCGCGCAACCTGCTGGCCTGCGCCCGCGCGGTGGCTGCCGATCACGGCAGTGTCTTTCCCGATACCGAGGAGGCGCTGCGCGCGCTGCCGGGCGTGGGCGCCTATACGGCCGCCGCGGTCGCCGCCATCGCCTTCGACCGCCCGGCCAACGTCGTCGACGGCAATGTCGAGCGGGTGATCTCGCGCCTGTTCGCCGTCGAGACGCCCCTGCCCGAGGCCAAGCCTGAACTGAAACGGCTGGCGGCCGGCCTCGTCGCCCCGGATCGCCCGGGAGACTGGGCCCAGGCGCTGATGGACCACGGCGCCACCGTCTGCCGTCCGCGCCAGCCCCTTTGCGACCGCTGCCCGGTCGCCGCCCACTGCGCCGCTTTTGCGCGGGGCGACCCGGAGACCTTCCCCCGCAGGACGCCAAAACGCGCGCGGCCCCGCCGCTACGGCGTCGCCTATGTCATCGAGGACAAGGGTCGCGTGGCGCTGGTGCGTCGGCCGAAGTCGGGTCTGCTCGGCGGCATGCTGGGCCTGCCGACCAGCGCATGGCGGGACGAGCCGTGGAGCCTGGAGGAGGGGAGGGCCGCCGCCCCGGTCGCGGGCGACTGGGTCGCGGTGGCGGACGTGAAGCACGTCTTCACCCATTTCGCCCTGACGCTCAGCGTACTGCGCGCGGAAGCTGATGCGCCGCCTGAGGCGGTGCTCGTGGACGAGGCGGGCCTTCAGGCCCTGCCGAGCGTGTTCCTGAAGGCCGTCCGCGCGGGCCTCAGTTCATCGCCGCGCGCACCTGGGCGCGCAGGGCGTCGATCGGCTGGAAGCCCTGGTCGGACTTGAAACGCCAGTAGGTCCAGCCGTTGCAGGCCGGCGCGTTCTCCAGCAGGGCGCCGAGCTTGTGGATCGACCCCGTCAGCTGGCCGTGCACCAGGGAGCCGTCGGCGCGCACCCGCGCCTCGCGCTCGCCCTTGGGGCAGTAGAGCCGGTCGCCCGGCCGCAGCAGTCCCGCCTCCACGATGGAGCCGAACGGCACGCGCGGCTCGGCGCGCTTTGACCCCATCACCTGCAGGTCCTCGGGCGCGGCCGGGGTGACCTTGTCGATGCGCTTCTTCGCCAGTTTCGCATAGTTCGGGTCGCGCTCGATGCCGATCCACTGGCGCCCCAGCCGCTTCGCCGCGGCCCCGGTGGTGCCGGTGCCGAAGAAGGGGTCCAGCACCACATCTCCGGGTTTCGACGCGGCCAGCAGCACACGGTGCAGCAGGCCCTCGGGCTTCTGCGTCGGGTGCGCCTTCTGGCCGTCCTCGCCCTTCAGCCGCTCCTCGCCGGTGCAGAGCGCCAGCGTCCAGTCCGAGCGCATCTGGACGTCTTCGTTGAAGGCCTTCAGGGCGTCGTAGTTGAAGGTATAGCGCTTCTGGCCCCGCGACTTGGCGGCCCAGATCAGCGTCTCGTGGGCGTTGGTGAACCGCGTGCCCTTGAAGTTCGGCATCGGGTTCGACTTGCGCCAGATGATGTCGTTCAGCACCCAGAAGCCCAGGTCCTGCACCGCCACGCCCAGGCGGAACACGTTGTGGTAGCTGCCGATGACCCACAGGGTCCCGTCGTCCTTCAGCACCCGGCGGCATTCGCTCAGCCACTCGCGGGTGAAGCGGTCGTAGTGCTCGAAGCTGGCGAACTGGTCCCAGTCGTCGTCCACGGCGTCGACCTTTGAGTTGTCCGGCCGCAGCAGATCGCCGCCCAGCTGCAGGTTGTAGGGCGGGTCGGCGAAGACGATGTCCACGGACCGGTCGGGCAGGCTTCTCAGGACCTCGACGCAATCGCCGACGTGCACCAGTCCGGTCTCGAGCATGGAGTCCCCCGCCATCAAGTCCGGCAGACTCGCGCGATCGCGGTAAACGCCGGCTTAAGCGGGGCGCTAGGAACGCCGACTCCGCGAGCGCGTTCTTGTGGCCACGAACAAAAAAAGTCCTCACGCCAGTACCGGAGTTACCTCGTGTCTACCGCCCTTCAGTCCGCCCACCGCGCCTACGCCGCCGCCGCCGAACTGGGCCCGGCCCCCACGCGCAACGTCGACGTCGTCGTCGACTGGCGCCGGGTGTCGGCGGCGATGAATGAGGAAATCGAGATCAGCCGCCCGATGATCGCCTTCGCCGGCGGCGTCATGTCGCTGATTCTCGGCGTGATCTGCGGCGCCTGGCTGCAGCTCTGAGGTCTCCCCGGACCCAGTCATGAACCTGTCGAGACGTACGATCCTGGCGGGGGGCCTGGCGGCCGCCGCAGCCGGGAGGTCGTCGTGGGCGCTGGCCGGCGCGTTCGACCCGCCTCCCGTCCTGACCCCCGGCTCCGGGCGTTTCTGGCTTCCCGGCGGTCCGGGCCGCGAAAGCCGGCCCATAGAGATCGTCTACCATCGGCCTGCCAACTTCACCCCGGCGTCGCCCATCCTCCTGGTGCTGCCCGGCGGCGGACGCCGCGCCGGCCTCTACCGCGACACCTGGGCCAGGCATGCGGAGCGGCGCGGCGTGCTGGTCGCCGCCCTCAGGTATCCGACGGAACACTACGACTTCGCCGCCTACCAGCTCGGCGGCCTGGTTAAGAACCTGCGCGTCCTCGGCCGGCCGCTGCGGGACGATGTCGACCTGCCGAAACGCGCGAAGCTGGATGACGCCGACGTGACCTGGGAGGTCGAACCGCGGCGCGAGGCCTGGATTTTCGGCGACTTCGACCGCGTGTTCGCAGAACTGGTGCGCGCCACGGGGTCCGAGCGGACCGGCTACGACGTGTTCGGCCACTCGGGCGGCGCCCAGGTGGCCCACCGCTTCGCCATGTTCCAGCCCGGCTCCCGGGCGGAGCGCATCGTCGCCGCCAACGCCGGCCTCTACACCCTGCCGACGCCCTCGGCCCCCCTGATCTACGGGCTGGCCGGCGCGCCCATGGACCGGTCGGATCTCGCCGCGGCGCTGAAGAGCCCGCTGACCATCCTGCTGGGCGCCGAGGACAACGACCCCAACCACGGCGACGCGCACCTGCACACGCCGACGGCGGACCGGCAGGGGCGCGCGCGGCTCACCCGCGGCCGCAACTTCTTCCGCATCGCCCGCATGGTGGCCCAGCGGGCCGGTCTGCCGATGAACTGGAGCCTGGAGGTGATCCCCGGCGTCGGCCACGACCACCGCCGCATGGCCCGCATCGCCGCAGAGCGCCTCTACGGCTAGGTCGCCTCAGGAGAGCGTCAGCTCCAGGTCGATCTCTTCCTCGACGAGGTCGAGGCTCAACTGGCCGAGCCCGAGGACCCGCTGCACCCGGGGGAAGGTCATGCGATGGATCGGCGTGGGGCCCAGCGCCTTCAGCGCGCGTGCGTGTTCGGGCACGCCATAGCCCTTGTGCCGGGCGAAGCCGTAGCCGGGGAACACCTGGTCCATCTCCACCATGATGCGGTCGCGGGCGACCTTGGCCAGGATCGAGGCGGCGGCGATGGACGCGGACAGGGCGTCGCCGCCGACCACGGTGCGGACCTCGCAGGGCAGGGGGAAGCGGTAATTGCCGTCCACCAGGGCGACGACCGGCGGCGTATGCAGCTGCTCCACCGCCCGTAGCATGGCCCGGCCGGAAGCGTGCAGTATGTTGAGGCTGGCGATCTCGTCGACGTCGGCGGACCCCACGGCCCAGCAGACCGCCTTCTCCTTGATCGCCAGTTCGAGGGTTTCGCGCTTCTCCGCCGTCAGCTTCTTGGAGTCGTCGAGCCCCTTGGGCAGCTTCTTCGGGTTCAAGACCACGGCGGCGGCCACCACCGGGCCGGCCCAGGGGCCGCGGCCCGCCTCGTCGACCCCGCACACCACGACTTCTCCGCACTCGCGCTCGAGGCGCAGGTGCGGGCCGCGGCGGCGTTTCGCCTTGGGCTTGGCCCTGAGCTGGGCCTTCGGCTGGGCGGCGGTGGGCATGACCGAGGCATAGCCCGACGGCCGAGTCGACGGAAGCGGGCCCAGGTGTCGCGGGCGCGGGGACGCCCTATCTGTGAAGCATGGCCGTGGACGAACCCCTCATCCGACTGCTCGCCTTCGCCGGCGTCTTCCTCGCCCTGGCCGGACTGGAGTTCGTGCGCCCGCGGCGGGTCCAGGCGGTGGCGCGGTGGGCGCGCTGGCCGGGCAACCTGGGCCTGTTGGCGATCAGCGCCCTTGTGCTGCGCGTGCTGTTTCCCCTGGGCGCCGTCATCGGCGCGCTCTGGGCCCAGGAACGGGGCGTCGGCCTCCTCAATCTCGCGGCGGCGCCGGCGTGGCTGGAGATCCTGCTGGCCTTGGTGCTTCTGGACCTCGCCGTCTGGGCCCAGCACGTCGCCTTCCACCGCCTGCCGTGGCTGTGGCGGCTTCACCGCGTCCACCACGCCGACCAGGAACTCGACGTCACCTCCGGGCTTCGCTTCCACCCCGTGGAAATCGTCCTCTCCATGGGCGTGAAGATCGCGGTGGTGGTCGCGCTGGGGGCCGACCCCCTGGCGGTGGTCCTGTTCGAGGTGCTGCTGAACGCGGCGGCCATGTTCGCCCACGCCAACATCGCCCTGCCGGCCTGGCTGGACCGAGGCCTGCGCGCGGTGCTCGTCACCCCAGACATGCACCGCATCCACCACTCGACGATCCGGCAGGAGACCGACAGCAACTTCGGCACGATCCTCTCCGCCTGGGACCGGATCTTCCGCCTCTATCGCCGCGAGCCTCGGCTGGGACAGCTAGGCATGACCATCGGCCTCGACGAGTTCCGCGAGGCCGGGGATCTGCGGCTCGGGCGGCTGCTCACCCTGCCGTTCGGCGGTCCGGCGCCAGCGCCCCGTGCCGGAAGCAGCAGGTGAGGTGGTCGTTGACCATGCCGACGGCCTGCATCCAGGCGTAGACGATCACCGGCCCGCAGAACTTGAACCCCCGGGCCTTCAGCGCCTTCGAGACCTCCACGGCCAGCGGCGTCTGCGCCGGGACCTGCGAGATCGTGTCCCAGCGGTTCTGCAGCGGCTTTCCGTCCGGCAGGAAACCCCAGCAGAAGTCGGCGAAATCCTCGCCGCGCTCGCGCATGTCCAGATAGATCCGCGCGCCCGAGATGGCCGCGTCGATCTTGGCGTTCGAGCGCACGATGCCGGCGTCGGCCATCAGCCGCGCCCGGTCCGCCTCGCCGTAGCGCGCGACCTTCTCGGGGTCGAAACCCTCGAAGGCCGCGCGGAAGGCCTCGCGCTTCCTCAGGATGGTGATCCAGGCCAGCCCCGCCTGGAAGCCGTCGAGCACCAGCTTCTCCCACAGGGCGCGGCTGTCGTACTCGGGCACGCCCCATTCCTCGTCGTGGTAGGCCACGTAGAGCGGATCATCCTTGGGCCAGGGGCAGCGAGTCTGGGCGGTCATGCGGGCATGATGGCCTGACCAGAACGAAACGGCAACGCTTGGGTCAAGGACGAGGGCGGGCCCGCCGCTCAGCCCGCGAACCACTCCGGCCGCTCAACCCGCACCGGGCGGCCTTCCACGCTCAGTTCCGCCCCCTCGATGCGGTCCAGCCGCAGCAGGGCCATGGCGCGGCCCTCGCCGCCGGTCAGCACCTCGCCGGCCAGCAGGTCTCCGGCCAGAACCTCCGCGCCGGGGGAGGGCGCGGGGCCGTCGAAGACGATCGGCAGCATGCGCTTCTTGATCACCCCGCGGCGCTTCATGCGCGAGGTGGTCTCCTGGCCGACGAAGCAGCCCTTGCGGAAGTCGATGCCGTTCAGGAGGTCGAAGTTGGCCTCGATCGGATAGGTCCTGTCGGCGACGGCGTCGCGGGCCGGATCGGGGACGCCCAGCGCCAGGCGGTGGGCCTCCCAGGCGTCCGCGTCGGCGTCGGCCTTTGCATCCCCGTAGAGGCGCGCGCCGAGGCCGGGCAGGCGCGGGTCGGCGAGGCCGCGCGATACGTCCTCGCCCCAGGCGACATGGACCGACCGGTCGTCGGCGGCGACCTCAACCCTGGCCCGAAGCCGGTACATCATGAGCCGCCGGATCAGGTCCTCGCGCCGGTCGACCTCCACGTCGAGCAGGGCTCCGTCGCCGTCGCCCGCGATGAACAGGTCGAACAACAGCCGCCCCTGCGGAGCCAGCAGGGCGCCGAAGCGCAGCTCGCCGTCCGCCAGGGTATCCACGTCCTGGGTCAGCAGGCCCTGCAGGAAGGATCGCCACTCCGGACCGGAGACACGGACGAGGGCGCGGCTGGGCAGGCGGGCGATCGGCATGGCTCCGATGTAGTCGCCCCGCGGCCCCGTCACAAACGGCGGCGGAAAACCGTTAACGCGTTATAAGAAGGCGCAATGGCCGCCCGCTTTCCGATTCTCTGCATCCTGGAGTCCCGCCCCGAGGACGCGATCATGTCGTCGGGCCTGCTCCGCCGGCTGCACGAGGAGATCCCCCAGGCGAGCTTCACCCTGGTGGGCAGCGACGCCTCCGCGCCCCTGTTCCGGGACATGCCCAACCTCGACGACCTGCTGGTCATCGAGGGCGACGGGCGCGGCGAACGGTTCAAGCTGTGGAATCGCGTGCGGGCCCAGAAGTGGGGCCTGGTCGTGGACCTGCGCGGCACCGACCTGTCCGGCTGGCTCAGCCGGCGCAAGCGGGCGGTGCGCCAGCCCTGGCCCAAGGACCAACCCGTTCCGCACAAGGTGATCCAGGCGGCGCGGGTGATGCAGCTGGAGGACGATCCGCCGGCGCCCTGGCTCTACACCTCGCCGGAGACCGACGCCGAGGTCGACGAGTTCCTGGCCGAGTACGCCAAGCCGGGCGACGGGCCGATCCTGGCCATCGGCCCGGGATCGAACTGGATCGGCAAGGTCTGGCAAGAGGAACGCTTCGCCAAGGTGGCCGGCACCCTGCTGGGCCCCGACGGCCCGATGTCCGACGGCCGGCTGCTGATCGTGGGCGAGGAGGCCGACCGCGAGGCGGCGCACGCGATCCGCATGACGGTGGCGCGCGAACGGGTGATCGAGGCCCAGGGACGGCTCGACCGGCTGCAGACCTGCGCCATGCTCAAGCGCTGCCGCATGTACGTCGGCAACGATTCCATCTGGACCCACCTGGCCACGGCCGCCGGCATCCCCGTGCTGGGCGTGTTCGGGCCGTCGGACGAGACGCTCGAAGGCCCGTGGGGGCCGAACGGGCGGGCGGTGCGCGGGCCGAAGTCGATGGACGACTTCCGCCGCCACGACCCTCGTCTGGATCAGACGATCAACCATATGTACGACGTGCCGGTCGACAAGGTGGTCGACGCGGCGCTGGCGCTGCACGCCGACACCGAAGCCTGATTTTCCCGGGAGGCCTGCCGTGGCCGCAACCTTCGATCTGATCGTCCGTGGCGGCGAGGTGGTGAACCACGCCGGGCGCGGCCTGGCCGACGTGGGCGTGCGCGACGGCCGCATCGCCGTCATCGGCGACCTGTCCCAGGCGTCGGCGGGCGAGGTGTTCGACGCGACCGGGCTGACGGTGCTCCCCGGCGTCATCGACACCCAGGTCCACTTCCGCGAGCCGGGGCTGGAGTGGAAGGAAGACCTCGAGACCGGCTCGCGCGCGGCGGTGCTGGGCGGCGTCACCGCGGTGTTCGAAATGCCGAACACCGAGCCGACCACCACCGACGCCGAGATGCTCGCCGACAAGCTGGAGCGCGCCGCCGGCCGCATGTGGAGCGACCACGCCTTCTACGTCGGCGGCACCCACGAGAACGCCGCCTTCCTCGGCGAGCTGGAGCGCCTGCCGGGCTGCTGCGGCGTGAAGGTGTTCATGGGCGCCTCGACGGGCACCCTGCTGGTGCCCGACGACGACGGGGTGGCCGACATCCTGCGCCATGTGAACCGCCGCGCCACCTTCCACTCCGAGGACGAGTTCCGTCTGGCCGAGCGCCGCGAGCTGGCCCGCACCGGCGACTGGACCAGCCACCCCGAGGTGCGCGACGCCGAGAGCGCCATCCGTTCCACCCGCCGGCTGGTGAAGCTGGCGCGCGAGCTGGGCAAGCGCATCCACGTGCTGCACGTGACCACCGCCGACGAGATCGAATTCCTCGCCGGCCACAAGGACGTGGCCACCGTCGAGGTGACGCCCCAGCACCTGACCCTGGAGGGCCCCGAGGCCTACGAGCGGCTCAAGGGCCTGGCCCAGATGAACCCCCCGATCCGCGACGCGGCGCATCGGGCGGGCCTGTGGCGCGGGGTGGAGCAGGGGGTCGCCGACGTCATCGGCTCGGACCATGCGCCCCATACGCTGGAGGAGAAGGCGCGGCCCTATCCGGCCTCTCCGTCCGGCATGCCGGGGGTGCAGACCCTGGTGCCGGTGATGCTGACCCACGTGGCCGAGGGCCGCATGAGCCTCGAACGCTTCGTCGACATGACCTCCGCCGGCGCCCAGCGTGTCTTCCAGATCGCCGGCAAGGGCCGCATGGCCGAGGGCTACGACGCCGACCTGACCATCGTCGACCTCAAGGCCCGCCGCACCCTGACCCACGCCGACATGGCCACCCGCTCCGGCTGGACGCCCTTCGACGGCATGGAGGCCAGGGGCTGGCCCATGGCCACCATCGTCCGCGGCTCGGTCGTCATGCGCGACGGCGAACTCGCGCCGGCGGCGCAGGGCCGCCCGGTGCGGTTCCAGGAGACGCTCGGGGCTTAGTCCGTCGCCTCGCGGCGAAGGAGGCGTTCATCGGAGGCGCCGCCGTGCGCAGTCGGCGAGGGAGAGTTTCAAGAGGAGAGGTGCATGGGACGCATCGTCTTGGCGGCCAATTTGTCCTCGGGAGGTCAGGAGCAATCAATCGCGCGCGTCGAGATCCAGAAGTACGAGTTAGGTTGGATTTTATACTATATTGATGCGAACGGTGTCTGTGTAAAAGACTACACGGCCGAAGATCTGGTGTCCGCCATCCTCACGGTCGAGAACGAGCTATCGGTCCCCGACCGCATGCTGGACTTCGAAGCGAGCGTGCTTCGGTGAAGCCTTGCTGCCACCAAGTCTGCGGTGGCAGCCTGTGGAGCATCAGAAGCGCCGACCTCCCGTACTGATTGGTATGGGGCGTGACTCTCCACCACTGCCGAACATGCCGGTCACAAGGACGAAGGCGCAGGGGCGATTCAGCAGGGCCTCGTCGACCTCGATTGTGAGTGTGACGGGATCATTCAGTTCCTGGGTCCGCGTGCTGAGCTGCACACTCGGAAGGCTGAAGCCGTCAACAAAGGCGGAGGTGTATCGCTCGGCTGCGCCCCTCTCGCACGCTCCAACACCTACGTAGACAACCTTCTTGTTTCGGATGTGCGGCGCAATGACGTCCTTTGCCATCCGCACTTCCAGTCGGCCTTTCGAACCTTTTTCTGCGCTGGGGTGCAGGCGAGCGCCCCCCACTTCCAGTGAGCCGTCGGTGCAAGCTGCCAGCAGTATTGGCAGGATGAGAAGTACTGCAGGAAGCAGCGCCTTGGACTCCGTAGTTGCCATGATGACCGCCCTAAAAAAGGGCCCCCGGATCGCTCCGGGGGCCCTCTTCGTTCAGTGGTGAACCGGCCCTAGCCCTGGTTCTCCGGCAGGCGGCAGCGGTCGCCGCCGCGCGACGCCGACTGCTGGCAGCTCAGCGTCTTGGTGAAGGCGGTGCGGCTGGTTGGCAGGTCGACGATGTAGCCCGTCTTGTCGCCGGCGCAGGCCACTTCCAGCACCTCGCCGTCGGTCGCCGAGGCGCCGAGGACGGCGTAGTTGGTGACCGTGCACTCCTTCGACGCCATCACGCGGTTCAGCACCTGGATGATGGTCTCGCGGGTGGTCAGCTGGCACTTGATGGCCCGGCCCTCGGCCTCGATGCAGTCGAAGCTGGTGACATTGCCGCTGGCCGCGGCCGGGACGAAGGCGACCAGGCCCGCCGGACGGTTGGCGCAGCGGAACTCGACCACGTCGCGGTTGTCGCGCGAGTCCTTGCCGATCAGGCGGAACTCGTCGCCGTCGCAGACCACGCCCGAAGCGCGCAGGCGCGCCAGATACTGCTGCTCGCGCTGCTCCAGCGCCGCCTGGGTGCTGGACAGCTTGCAGCCCTCGCCGATGCCCTGGGCCTCGATGCAGTCGATGGCGCGAACCACGGCGCCGGCCTTGGTCTCCATGACGAAGCCCTGGGCGCCGTTGCAGGCCACTTCGAAGAACTGGCTCTCGCCGGCCTTGCCCATGTAGCGGGCGTCGGCGACCGTGCAGGGACGGTCGGAACGGCCGGCGATGGACGTGATGTAGGCGACCCGCGCCGCCTTCGGCGTCAGCGCGCAGTCGTAGCCGCCGGCCTCGGCGGCCAGGCAGTCGTTGACCGACAGGGTCGCGGTCGAGCCCGCGTCGGGACGGTCGAGGATGTAGCCCATGCCCTCGGAGCACGCGACCTCGTAGCGCTGGATCTTGTTGCTCGGGCTGAAGCCGATGTAGCTCACGTTGGTGACCGTGCAGCGCGCGCCGCCCTGGGCGACCAGCGGCTGGAGCGCGGCGTTCAGGTCGGCGTTGCCCGGCAGGACGCAGACCGGCGGCTTGGCCGCCTTCGGGTCGGTCGCGGCCGCCGCGGCGCGGTCAGCCGCCGCCTTGGCGACGATGCAGTCGAAGGCGCGCACTTCGGTGGTGCGGTCCTCGAGCAGGTAGCCGAGGCCCTGCTGGCAGGCGATCTCGTAGGTCTGGACCTCGATCGGCTTGCCGTCATCCCCGGCCGTGCGGCCGGCGCCGTTGTAGATGGCGTCGCTGACCGTGCAGGTCAGGCCGGCCCGCTGGACGATGCCGGCGGCGTCGGCCATGCCGCGCGCCTTGCGCTCTTCCATGGACAGGGCCTTGCCGCCCTTGTCCTTGATCACCTCGCCCGAGGTGTCGCGGGTTTCGGTCGGGCGCGACAGGTTGCGGCCGCGCCGCTCCTGCGCATCCGCATCGTTGGCGATGACGACGCCGCCCAGCACGAAGCCGGACATCAGCGCCAGGGTGAGCGCTAAACGCTTCATCGGCATTCCTCCCAGATTAATTTTCGTTCAGGCGGACGCATGCGCTGGCGCAGCCGCCCGGTCAAGTCCGCACCCATGCCGGAAGACCGTGGCCTCGCTGCGGTTCCAAAGCGGCTTTGACGCGGCGGCGGAATGAACGCATGTTCAGGTTCGCGTTTTCAAAGGATACTGACCTTGCTTGACGGCGCCGCCGACGACGTCATGGCCGAGCCGCCCCGCGCCCAGCTCGCCTATCCCTTCGCCGAGCCGCCCGCGCCGGGCGAGGCGGTCGAGGTGGCCGACGGCGTCCTGTGGCTGCGCCAGCCGCTGCCTTTCCAACTCGACCACATCAACGTCTGGGCCCTGCGCGACGGCGACGGCTGGACCCTGGTCGACACCGGCGTGCGCACGAAGGAGGCGATGGCGGCCTGGGAGGCCTGCTTCGCGGGTCCGCTGGAAGGCCGGCCGATCCGCCGGGTCATCTGCACCCACATGCACCCCGACCACGTCGGGCTGGCCGGCTGGCTGACGCGGCGCTTCGACGTGCGGCTGTGGATGTCGCGGCTGGAGTACGTCACCTGCCGCATGCTGATGGCCGACACCGGCCGGGACGCGCCGGAGGAGGGCGAGCAGTTCTACCGCTCCATCGGCTGGAGCGACGAGCAGATCGCCTCCTGGCGCGCCCGCTTCGGCGGCTTCGGCAAGGCGGTCCACCACATGCCCGACAGCTACCGGCGCATCGAGGACGGCGAGGAGATCGCCATCGACGGGCGGATCTGGCGCGTGGTCATGGGCAACGGCCATTCGCCCGAGCACGCGTGCCTGTTGCGCGAGGACGACCGGGTGCTGGTCTCCGGCGACCAGGTGCTGCCCAAGATCTCCTCCAACGTGTCCGTCTGGCCCACCGAGCCCGACGCCGATCCGCTCTCGGACTGGCTGGCGTCGCTGGACAAGCTGCAGCGCGAGCTCCCCGCCGACGCCCTGGTGCTCCCTTCCCACGGCCTGCCGTTCCGGGGGCTGCACGAACGGCTGGCCGCGCTGCGCCGGGGCCACGAGAGGTCGCTGGACCGCCTTGAGCGCCTGCTGAGCGAGCCGCGCCGCGCCGTCGACGTCTTCGGCGCCCTGTTCGCGCGCGGCATCGGCGACGACCTGCTCGGCATGGCCACGGGCGAGAGCCTGGCCCACCTCAACTGCCTGCGCTCGCGAGGGCGCGCCGTCTCCGAACCCGACGCGCAGGGCGTCGTGTGGTGGCGGGCGGCGACCATTGGAGACCAATGATGAGCGAACACATCCTGACCGGCGTCGCCGACGGCGTGATGACCATCACCTTCAACCGGCCGGAAAAGAAGAACGCCATCACTGACGCCATGTACCGGGCCATGGCCGACGCGCTGGAGGCCGCCGCGGCCGATCCCGCGGTGCGGGTCGTGCTGCTGCGCGGCGAGGGCGACAGCTTCTGCGCCGGCAACGACATCCACGACTTCGTGGCCATCGCCAGCGCCGGAACCGGCGGCATGAACGCCTTCCGGGTGCTGAAGATTCTCGCCGGGTACGAGAAGCCCGTGGTCGCCGCGGTCAAGGGCTCGGCGGTGGGGATCGGCACGACCTTCCTGCTGCACTGCGACCTCAGCTTCGTGGCCGAGGACGCCAGGCTGTCGACGCCCTTCGTCAATCTCGCCCTGGCCCCCGAGGCCGCCTCGACCGTCCTGCTGCCGGCCCGCATCGGCCACGCCCGGGCCTTCGCCATGTTCGCCCTCGGCGAGGTGGTCACCGGCCGCGACGCCGCCGCCTGGGGCCTGGTCAACGAGGCGCTGCCGGTGGGGCGGGTGGAGGAGGCCGCCGCCAGCGCCGCCGCCGAACTCGCCCGCCGGGCGCCCCGGTCGCTGCAGCTCACCAAGCGCCTGATGCGCGACGGCGCCGCCATCTGGGCCCAGATGGAGCGCGAGAACGAGGCCTTCAGCAGCCAGCTCACCTCGCCGGAAGCGCGTGAGGCCTTCACCGCCTTCCTCGAGCGGCGGGCGCCGGATTTCTCGAAAATCGGCTGACGGCCTTTGACGACGGCCGGCGGCGCCCTATTTGCGCCGGCTGCGTTGAAGGTGCGTATGAGCCAGCCACTGCCCCAGTACCCGTCGATCCCCGTCGTGGAGGCCGAGACCCCCGCCGATCGCGACGGCGTGCTGGCGGTGGTCGCCGCCGCCTTCGGGCCCGGCCGCTTCGCCAAGACCGCCGAGCGTCTGCGCGAGGGCGCGCGCCCGCTCGTGTCCCTGGTGGCGCGGGACGGCGGAAGCGTGGTCGGGTCTGTCCGGCTCTGGCCGATCCGGATCGGAGAGGTCCCCGCGGCCTTCCTCGGTCCGATCGCGGTCGACGAAGCCTGGCGTCGCTCCGGCGTCGGCGCCGTCCTGGTCGAGCGGGCCTGCGAGGAAGCGGCGGCGATGGGTCTGGCCTCCGTGCTGCTCGTCGGCGACGCCCCCTATTTCGGGCGTTTCGGCTTCGTCAGGGCCGAGGGCGTCGTGCTGCCGGGGCCGGCGGACCCGCGGCGCATCCTGATCCGGACGCCGGGCGGCGAATCGCCCCGCGGCCCGGTGCGCCGGGATGCCGCCTGAACGGCGCCGATTGTAGGATACGCGGCTTGCGCCTACCTCAGGGGCGTGACGTCCTCTGATCCAGCTCCGAAGACTGGCCTGGCGGCCGTGGCCGAGGCCGCGGGCAAGCGCGGCCTGCCGCCGGTCCACCTGTGGAACCCCGAGGTCTGCGGCGACATCGACATCGTCATCCGCCGCGACGGCCTCTGGCTGCACGAGGGCTCGCCCATCGGGCGAAAGGAGCTGGTGCGCCTGTTCTCGACGGTGCTCCGCAAGGATCCGGACGGCTACTGGCTGGTGACCCCGGTCGAGAAGCTGCGCATCACCGTCGAGGACGTTCCCTTCCGGGCCGTGCGCGTCGACCGGCGCGACGGCGCCCTGGTCTTCACCACCGACGTGGGCGACGAGACCGAGGCCGGCGAGGAGAACCCGCTGCGGGTGGAGACCGACCCGCAGACGGGAGAGCCCGCGCCCTATGTGCATGTGCGGCGGGGCCTGGAGGCGCGCATCGACCGCCCGGTCTTCTACGAACTGGTGGAGATGGCCGAGGAGCGCGCCACGGACGGCGGGCCCCAGCTCGGCGTGGTCTCGCGCGGCGTCTTCTTCCCCCTCGGACCGGCCGGGATGCACCGACCGTGAGCGGCGAGACCCTGAGGGCGCGCCTGCTCGCGGCCCTGGACCCGCTCGACAGCTTCAACCCGGCGGCGCGGGCGGCCCATTCCGACTTCGACCTCAATCCGGATTTCCGGCCGGCCGAACGCCCGGTCCTGCGCGACGCGGCGGTGCTGATCCCGATCGTGCAGCGGCCGGAAGGGGCGACCGTGCTGCTCACCCGCCGCTCGGACAACATGCGCAGCCATACCGGCCAGGTCGCCTTTCCCGGCGGCCGCTTCGATCCGGGCGAGGGACCCGTCGAGGCGGCGCTGCGCGAGGCCTGGGAGGAAGTCGGCCTGGAGTCGGGGTTCATCGAACCCCTGGGCCTGTCGCACCGCTACGAGACGGTGACCGGCTTCATCGTCACGCCGGTGGTGGCGCTGGTGCGGCCGGGCTTCACCCTGACGCTGAACCCGGACGAGGTGGCCGAGGCGTTCGAAACGCCTTTCGACTGGCTGATGGACGAGGCGAACCACGTCCGCGCCCACTACGACCTCAACGGCCGCCGGCGCTTCTACTACCAGATGCCGTGGGAGGGTCGGAACATCTGGGGCGCAACCGCCGGCATGATCCGCGCCCTGCGCGCGCGGCTTGCCGGCGAGGAGGGCGACACCTCCGGCCGGGCCGAAGCGCGCGACGAGGGCGTGGCGGAGGCCTTGCGGCCGACCTTCAGGCCATACCGGCCCGAGGACGCCCCGGTCCTGGCCGATGTCTATGTCCGCTCGGTGCGGGGCATCGGCGCCCGGGACTATACGCCCGAGCAGGTGGAGGCCTGGGCCGGGCTGGGACCGTCGCCCAGGCGGCTCGACGCCCTCATGCGCGACGGCCGCACCCGCCTGGTGGCCGCCGATGGCGACGACCGGCCGGTCGCCTTCGCGGACCTGGAGCCCGACGGCCACATCCACTTCCTCTACTGCGCCCCGGAAGCGGCCGGGGTCGGGGTCGCGTCCGAGCTCTACGAGCGGCTGGAGGCGATCGCCCACGGCCAGGCCATCCCTCGCCTCTACGCCGAGGCCAGCGAGGCCGCCCGCCGATTCTTCCTCGGCCAGGGCTTCACCGTCGTGCGCCGGCGCGACTTCGACGTCGGCGGCGTGCCCATCCACAACTACGCCGTGGAGAAGGTGCTGGGGTGAAGCGGCTCTCCTTCTGGAGAGAGGCGGGACCCATCCCCTGACCCCCGTCATTCCAGAAGCTGCAGAGCAGCTATCCGAACTCGGCAGCTCCGACCTCGACGCTGCGCATGGACGCCGGCGACCAGCGGCGCGTTTGCTGGGTTCCGGCTCTCCGTCCGCTGCGCGGACTGCGGCCGGAATGACGGCAGTACGTGATCCTGACTTCGAAGCGATCTACAACCCGACCCCATGACCACCCTTCCCCCCCAGCCCTGGATGACATCACCCGCCACCCTCGCCGTCATGGACGCGCTCGAGGCCGAGGGCGGGGCGGGGTGCGCGCGCTATGTCGGGGGCTGCGTTCGCAACACCCTGATGGGAGTCGAGGTCGAGGACGTGGACATCGCCACCGTGCTGACGCCCGACCGCGTCACCGCGGCGATCGAGGCGGCGGGCCTGCGGGCGGTCCCCACCGGCGTCGAGCACGGCACGGTCACCGCCATCTCCGGCCGTCGGCCCTTCGAGATCACCACCCTGCGCCGGGACGTGGAGACCGATGGCCGACGCGCCGTGATCGCCTTCACCACCGACTGGCGCGAGGATGCCGAGCGGCGGGACTTCCGGCTGAACGCGCTTTACGCCGACCGGGACGGGACGGTGCACGACGTCGTGGGCGGCGGGATCGACGATGCGGAGTTCGGCCGCATCGTCTTCGTCGGCGACCCGGAACAGCGCATCCGCGAGGATTACCTGCGCATCCTGCGCTTCTTCCGCTTCTTCGCCTGGTACGGCCGGGGCGACGCCGACGCCGCGGGGCTGGAGGCCTGCGCCCGGCTGAAGGACGGCATGGACCGGCTGTCGGCCGAGCGCATCTCCAAGGAGCTGCTCAAGCTGATGGCGGCGAAGAATCCCCGGGCGGCCGTGCGGCTGATGGCCGAGGCCGGGGTGCTGGCCCGGGTGCTGCCCGGCAAGCTGGACATGACCCGCTTCGAACAGATGGTCGAGATCGACGCCGACCCCATCCTGCGCCTTTCGGCCCTGCTGCCGGACGATCCGGAAGCCGTCGCGCGCACGGCCGAGGCCCTGCGTCTGTCGAACGCCCAGCGCGACCGGCTCGTCGCGGCCGCCGCGCCCGAGCCGCGCATCGAACTGCCGATGGAGCCGAGGCTCGCCCGCGCCGCCATCTACCGCGTGGGCTCCCCGGCCTTCGACGACCGCGTACGACGCGCCTGGGCCGAACAGCCGGACCACTCCGAAGCCGCCCGCGCCCTGCTGGCCCTCGCCGGCTCCTGGGAGGTCCCGCGCTTCCCCCTCGGCGGCGCCGAGGCCATGGCCGCGGGGCTGCAGGGCCCGGCCGTGGGCCGAACGCTCAGGGCCGTGGAGGACTGGTGGGTGGCCGAGGATTTCCCCGCCGGCGGCGCGCTTGAGCGGCTGCACGAGATGGCCGCGCAGGAGGGGTGAAATCCTCGTCCTTCGACAGGCTCGGGATGAGGATTTCAGTTCGGCGGCTCCGTCTCATCCGGCCTCATCCTGAGCTTGTCGAAGGACGAGGCCGCACCACATCCGGTTGATGAAAGAACCGCCCTTGAACCTCGCCATACTCGAAACCGGCGCGCCGCCCGCGCCGCTCAAGGAGCGCTTCGGCGCCTATCCCGACATGTTCGAGCGGCTGCTCGGCGGGCCCTTCGACCGCTTCGACGTGCAGGCGCTGCAGCTTCCCGAGCGGCCCGAGGCCTACGACGCCTACCTCGTCACCGGTTCGGCCGCGGGCGTCTACGACCCGCTGCCCTGGATCGAGCCGCTGAAGGACTTCCTGCGCGCCTCGGCCGGGAAGGCGAAGCTGGTCGGCGTCTGCTTCGGCCACCAGGTCATGGCCGAGGCCTTCGGCGGGCGGGTGATCAAGTCGCCTGGCGGCTGGGGCATCGGGCTGCATCGCTATGACGTAGTCAATCGCGAACCCTGGATGGACGGCGCAGGCGCCATCTCTGCGCCGGCCTCCCACCAGGATCAGGTGGTCGAGCAGCCGCCCTCGACACGCGTATTGCTGGCCAGCGGGTTCACGCCCTACGCCGGCCTAGCCTGGGACGACCAGCCGGCCATCAGCTTCCAGTTCCACCCCGAGTTCGAACCCGACTACGCCGCCGCCCTCATCGAAGCCCGCCCCGAGCGCTACGATCCGGACTTCGCCACCGCGGCCGTGGACAGCCTGAAATCCCCCAACGACCGCGAGCGGGTGGGGCGGTGGATCCGGCGGTTCCTGGAGGAATAATCCTTCTCCCGGCGGGAGAAGGGAGGCTCACGCACCGGAGGCGCGCAGCGCCGGAGGTTCTTGCGTGAGGGATGAGGGATTATGCCTTGTCCTGTAGGTCGCCTGACCCCTCACCCTCCACGTGGACCTGCGCCTCCCCGCGTCCGCGGGGATGCTCCGGTACGTGGAGCCGGCCCTCTCCCGGCGGGAGAGGGGTGATCATGGCCACTTCACCTCGGGCGGCATGGAGCTGAGGATGGACTCCACGTTGCCGCCGGTCTTCAGCCCGAACAGGGTGCCGCGGTCGTAGAGCAGGTTGAATTCGACGTAGCGGCCCCGGCGCACCAGCTGCTCCTCGCGCTCCTCCGGCGTCCAGGCCTCGCCCATGCGCCCGCGCGCGATCGCCGGATAGACCTCGAGGAAGGCCAGGCCGACGTCCTTCGTGAAGGCGAAGTCGCGGTCCCATTCGCCGCTGTCGTGGTGATCGTAGAAGATGCCGCCGATGCCCCGCGGCTCGTTCCGGTGCGGCAGGAAGAAGTACTCGTCGCACCAGGCCTTGTAGCGGGCATGCCATTCCGGATCGTGGGCGTCGCAGGCGGCCTTCATCGCCGCGTGGAAGGCCCTGGCGTCCGGCGCGTCCTGGCTTCGCTGGACGTCCAGCACCGGGGTGAGGTCGGCGCCGCCGCCGAACCAGCCCTGGGTGGTCACGATGTGGCGGGTGTTCATGTGCACGGCCGGGACCCGAGGGTTCCTCGGGTGGGCGATCAGGCTGATCCCCGCGGCGAAGAAGCGCGGGTCCTCGGCGGCGCCGGGGATGGTCCTCGCGAATTCGGGCGAAAAGGTCCCGTGCACGGTCGAGATGTGGACCCCGGCCTTCTCGAAGAAGCGGCCGCGCAGCATGCCCATGACGCCGCCGCCGCCCTCGGCCCGCTGCCACGGCGTGAACTCGAAGCGGCCGGGACCGGAGCCATAGAGGCTCTCGGGCGCCTCGTCCTCGAGCCGTTCGAACTCGGCGCAGATGCGGTCGCGCAGGGTCCGGAACCAGTCGGTCGCGGCCTGCTTGCGGTCGTCCAGGGGCTGGGGGTCGCTCATGGGCGGTGGTTAGGCCGGGCCGGGCGAAAACGCCAGCGGCGCGGGTTCGGGAAGCTGGCCGGTCTGGCGCAGCGCCTCGGCCAGGCCGATCGCCGCCGCCGTCACCAGGTTCAGCGAACGCGCGGGCGGGCGGATCGGAATCAGCAGCCGGGCGTCGGCGGCTGTGTGTACTTCCTCGGGGACGCCCGCGCTCTCACGGCCGAACAGCAGCACGTCGTCCGGGCGAAACGCGAAGCCGTGCAGGGGCTCGGCAGCGCGGGTGGTGAACAGGACCAGCCGCCTTCCCGAGGCGAACGCGAGAAAATCGTCCCAGCCGTCGTGGCGGCGAAGCTCGGCGCTCTCGCCGTAATCCATGGCCGCGCGCTTCAGCGAACGGTCGGAAAGCGGGAAACCGCAGGGCTCTATGACGTCCAGCGGCACGCCCATGCACGCCGCCAGCCTGATGGCGCCGCCAAGGTTTTGCGGAATGTCCGGTTGAAAAAGCGCGAGACGCATTCTAACGGTCCTGCCGACGCGCGACCGGGGCCGAATCCCGGCCGCGGCGGGTGGGCGTCTCCCGCCATCTTGTTAGTGACTGGGCCCGACGCCGCCAAGGCCGACGGACCGACGAAAGGGTGAACGAAGTGACCGAGACGGTCGTGACCGCGCATCCGGAGGGGGAAGACCCCACCCGGCGCGATTTCATCCACATCGCGGCGGGGGCTGCGGCGGTGGGCGGTGCAGCGGCGGCGGCGTGGCCGCTGATCGACACCATGAACCCGGCGGCCGATACCCTGGCCCTGGCCTCCATCGAGGTCGACCTGACCAAGGTCACCGAGGGCCAGCAGATCGTGGTCAAGTGGCGGGGCAAGCCCCTGTTCGTCCGCTACCGCACGCCCAAGGAGATCGAGGCGGCCAAGGCCGCGCCGCTCGGCGACCTTAAGGATCCCCAGGCGGACAGCGATCGCGTGAAGCCCGGCAAGGAGCAGTACCTGATCGTGGTCGGCTCCTGCACCCACCTGGGCTGCGTGCCGACCTTCGGCACCGGCCAGTACGGCGGCTGGTTCTGCCCCTGCCACGGATCGGCGTACGACACATCGGGCCGCATCCGCGTCGGGCCGGCGCCTTCGAACCTGGAAGTGCCCGAGTACAGCTTCCTGTCGGACACCCGGGTGAAGGTGGGCTGAGATGAGCGAACACGAATCCACCTACGTGCCGAAATCCGCTTTCGAGAAGTGGATGGACGCGCGCCTGCCGATCATCCGCATGGGCGCGGACTACGCCGCCCTGCCGACGCCGCGCAATCTGAACTACTGGTGGACCTTCGGGGGCATCCTGGCCCTCATGCTGGTCATCCAGATCGCCACCGGCATCGTGCTGGCCATGCACTACGTGCCGCACATCGACCAGGCCTTCGCCTCGGTCGAGCGCATTATGCGCGACGTCAACTACGGCTGGCTGATCCGGTACGTGCACGCCAACGGCGCGTCGATGTTCTTCCTGGCCGTCTACATCCACATGCTGCGCGGCCTCTACTACGGCTCCTACAAGGCGCCGCGGGAGATGATCTGGATGCTCGGCGTCGTCATCTTCCTGCTGATGATGGCCACCGGCTTCCTGGGCTACACCCTGCCGTGGGGCCAGATGTCCTTCCACGGCGCGGTCGTGATCACCAACCTGCTGGGCGCGATCCCGGTGGTGGGCGAGGGCATCCTGACCTGGCTGCAGGGCGGCTTCGCGGTGGACCAGCCGACGCTGAACCGCTTCTTCTCGCTGCACTACCTGCTGCCGTTCGTGATCTTCGGGGTGGTCGTGCTGCACCTGTGGGCGCTGCACACCGCCGGCCAGAACAACCCGGTCGGGATCATGATCCCCAAGGAGCGCCTGAAGCACGACACCGTGCCCTTCCATCCGTACTACACGGTGAAGGACGGCTTCGCGATCCTGCTGTTCCTGATGCTGTTTGCGGCCTTCGTGTTCTTCAACCCGAACTCGCTGGGCCACGCCGACAACTACATCCCGGCCAACCCGCTGGTGACGCCGGCGCACATCGTGCCCGAATGGTACTTCCTGCCCTTCTACGCGATGCTGCGCGCCATCCCCGACAAGTTCGGCGGCGTGGTGGTGATGTTCGCCTCGATCGGGATCCTGTTCCTGTTGCCGTGGCTGGACACCTCCAAGGTGCGCTCGCTGCGCTACCGTCCGGCCGCCCGCTGGTTCTTCATCATCTTCCTGGTGGTGGCCCTGGGCCTGGGCTGGTGTGGCGCCAAGCTGCCGGACGAGATGGTCTTCTCGGTCGCCCAGAACGCCGAGGGCCAGCCGATCGGCCTGAACTACCTGTGGCTGACCCGCATCCTGACCGCCTACTACTTCCTCTATTTCCTCGTCATCATGCCGTGGGTTGGCCTGCGGGAGACGCCGCTGCCCGTGCCGGAGACCATCGCCGCGCCCGTGCTCGACGTGGAAGACGAAGCCAAGGTTCCCGCGCAATGACGCCGACCAAGACACTCATCGCGGGCCTCGCGGCCGCCCTGTGCCTCACCGCTGCGCCCGCCATGGCGGCCGGCGGCGGGGCCAAGCCCAAGGACGTCGACTTCAGCTTCGAGGGTCCCTTCGGCAAGTTCGACCAGGGCCAGCTGCAGCGCGGCTTCAAGGTCTACCGTGAGGTCTGCGCCTCCTGCCACGGCATGGAGCTGCTGTCCTTCCGCGACCTCGGCCTGAAGAACGGTCCGTTCTACGACAAGCGCTGGGCCAAGAACCCCAACGACAACCCGTACGTGAAGGCGATCGCCGCCGAGTACGAGATCGCCGACATCGACAGCGAGTCGGGGGACGCGATCACCCGTCCGGGCACCTCGGCCGACCGCTTCCCGAACCCGTACCCCAACGCCGTGGCGGCCGCGGCCTCCAACGGCGGCGCGGCGCCGCCCGACCTGTCGGTCATGGCCAAGGCGCGCCAGGGCGGGCCGGACTACCTCTACTCGCTGCTGGTCGGCTACGTCCGTCCGCCGGCGGGCCTGACGGTCGGCGCGGGCCAATACTACAACAAGTACTTCCCGGGCGACCTGTCCTCGGCCTGGTCGGGCGACAAGCACCACGTGCCCCAGGGCGGCTTCATCGCCATGCCGCCGCCCATCTCGGCCGATCAGGTCACCTACGACGACGGCACCCCGGCGACGGTCGACCAGATGGCGCAGGATGTCTCCGCCTTCATCGCCTGGGCCAGCGAGCCCAAGGCGACCGAGCGCAAGCAGACGGGCCTGGCGGTCATGATCTTCCTGGCCCTGTTCACCGTCCTGACCTGGTTCTCCTACAAGACGGTCTGGCGCGACGCGTCGCACTGACGCGTTCATGAACCTCTCTTAATTGAGTCCGCGGCCAGCTTGGCCGTAAAACCCCCGGAAGCACGACTTCCGGGGGTTTTCTCATGGCGTTCGCCCGCAGCTTCAGCCTGGCCGCCGTCGGCTGGATCGCCCTCTATCTGGCCGTCTGGGCCGGGTCCGTCGCCCTGCTGGCCCAGGCGCCGGGGCAGGGGATCGAAGAGCCGGTCATGCTCTTCGGCATCTTCGGCGTGGTCCTTCCGGGCGTCGCCTGGCTGCTGACGCGCAAGGCGGCGCCGCGCGAGGTCCCGGTCCGCCGGCCGGCGCTCGAGACCGGCGCGGTCATCGCCTACCTGGCCATCGTCTACGCCGGCCTGTTCCTGGGCTGGGGGCTCTCGGCCATTCCCGAGGCCTTCCCCGAGAACCCGGCGCAGGAGATGGTCCGCTCCGGCGCGAAGATCCTCGTCCACGTCGTCCTGCCGGCCCTCCTGCTGGCCCTGCTCGGCGCGCGCGTTGCGCCGCTGTTCCGCCTCGGCCTGGGCCAGCGGGGCTTCTGGCTGGCGCTGCTGGTGCTGGGCGGCCTGCTGTTCGCCCTGCAGGTCGTCGCCAGCCCTAGTCTCAAGCACATCAGCGCCCTGCCGCCGACGCCGGAGCTGATGGCCTGGGCCGTGCCCGGGACCTTCCTCTGGCTGCTGCTGAGCGTGGGCCTGTGCGAGGAGTTCCTGTTCCGTGCGGTGCTGCAGTCGCGCCTCGCCGCCTTCCTGCGCTCCGAGACGGGCGCGGTCGTCCTCGGCGCGCTGCTGTTCGGCCTCGCCCACGCGCCGGGGCTGTTCCTGCGGGCCGGCGCGGGCGAGTTCGGCGCCTTCGACCACCCCCTGCACGTGGCCGCCTACACGGTGGCGGTGCTGTCGCCGACTGGGCTGTTCTTCGGCCTCCTGTGGGCGCGTACCCGCAGCCTTGGCCTCGTCGTGCTGCTGCATGTGTGCGTCGACTTCCTTCCCAACCTGCCGGAGTTCGTCCAAGTCTGGCGTTGACCGGACGGAGGCAAGGCATGGGCGATTGGGTGCTGGGCGTGCTCGGCGGATCGGGCGTCTATGACCTCGAGGGGCTCGACAACCCCCGCTGGAAGCGGCTCCACACCCCGTGGGGCGAACCCTCCGACGAGCTGCTGTTCGGCGAACTGGGCGGCGTGCGCCTGGTCTTCCTGCCCCGCCACGGCCGCGGCCATCGGCTGCTGCCCGGCGAGGTCAACGCGCGCGCCAACATCGACGCCCTGAAGCGGGCCGGGTGCACCGACGTGCTCTCCCTCTCCGCCGTCGGCTCCCTGCGCGAGGACCTGCCGCCGGGAACCTTCGTCATGGTCGACCAGTACATCGACCGCACCTTCGCCCGCGAGCGCACCTTCTTCGGCGACGGCGTCATCGCCCACGTCTCCCTGGCCCGGCCCGTCTGTCCGCGCCTGTCTGCGCTGGCGGCCGAGGCGGGGCACGCGGCGAGCGCCCCGGTGGTCGAGGGCGGGACCTACCTCGCCATGGAGGGCCCGCAGTTCTCGACCCGCGCCGAGAGCGAGCTCTACCGCGCCTGGGGCTGCCACGTGATCGGCATGACCAACATGCCCGAGGCCCGGCTCGCGCGGGAGGCCGAGCTTCCCTATGCCTCGGTCTGCATGGTCACCGACTGGGACTGCTGGCGCGACGACGTGGCCGAGGTGGAAGCCGGGCATGTGCTGGAGACCCTGACGGCCAACGCCGCGAAGGCGCGTGCGCTGGTGGCCGGCCTCGCCGCCGCGCTGGCCCGGACGCCCCGCACGCCGTCGCCCATCGACACGGTGCTGGACGCGGCGCTGCTGACGCCGCCCGGCCAGTGGAGCGCCGAGGCCCGGCTTCGCCTCGCGGCAGTGGCGGGCAGGGTGCTCGGCCGGTGATTTGACCAGTGTAGAGCACTTTGTTATCTAAAGCGTCTCAGACGGAAGGAGAGGTCCCATGCGTGCTTTCTGCCGTTCAGTCGCTTTCGCCGCCGCCCTGGTCGTCCCGGGCGCTGCCTCCGCCCAGATGGCCCCGTCGCCGAACGGCTCGCCCGAAGTGCGGGCCGCCATCGACCGGCTCGATGCGCTGGATGGCGAATGGGCCGGCCCCGCCTGGGCCGTCGAGCCCGGCGGCGCGCGCTACGACATGATCCAGACCGAACGCGTCGGCGACCTGCTCGGCGGCTCCATCAAGCTGGTCGAGGGCCGCGGCTACGGGCCCGGAGGCGACACCCAGTTCAACGCCTTCGCCGTAATCAGCTTCGATGCCAAGACCGCCGCCTACACCTTCACGACGTTTGTCGGCGGCGAGAAGCACGACTATCCGCTGCAGGTGTCGGGCGACGGCTTCGTATGGGAGCGGCCGGCGGGACCGAACGCCGTGGTGCGCTTCACCGCCCGCATCAAGGACGGCCGCTGGCACGAGGTGGGCGAATACATCGCCCAGGGCCGCGAGCCCGTGCGGATCATCGAGCTCGACCTGAAGCGGGTCGGCGACGGCGCCTGGCCCGCGGGCGGCGCGGTGGATCCCGCCCGCGGACGGTGAGCTTGTCGGCCGGCGGCTCTTCGGCCTAGCCTCCCGCCAGGGACGGGGGGAGAGGCGGGCGTGAGCGCATCCGAATACGTCATCGTCTTCGCCTCGATCGTGTTGGGGCTCGCGCTCACCACTCTGCTGGTGAATCTGAGCCGGCTGCTTCGTTCGGCCGGGCGCATCCGCTGGGACTGGGCGACGCCCGTCGTCGCCTTCATCGTCGTCCTGCTCATCGTGCAGATCTGGTGGGCGATGTTCCCGGGCGAGGTCGATCCAGGCCCGGTCGCCATCGCCGAGTTCCTGCCGCAGCTCGTGCTGCTGATCCTCCTGTTCCTCATGGCCTCGGTCGTCCTGCCCGACGAGGTCCCGGATGAGGGGCTGGATCTCAGGACCTACTACGAGGGAACACGACGCTACTTCTGGACCCTGATGAGCGCCGCCCTCGGCTGGGTGGCGCTGAGCAGCCTGGTGAGCGCCCTGGTCGAGGGTCGGTCCGTGGCTGCGGTGCTGTCCCACAGGCTGACCGACCTCGTCATCTTCTCCCTGTTTGTCTCGCTCATCTTCGTCCGCCGGCGCTGGTGGCACGCCCTGGTCATCCTGGTCGCCATGACCGGTCCGATCGGCTGGCTGTCCCGCTCGATCGGCGGCGGCTGAGGCTCGACGGGGCGGGGCCGGGCGGTCTATCGTCGCCGCCTCCCGTTCACCGTCAGGGTTTTTGAATGATCCGTCTGTCCTGTGCGCTCGCCGCCGTCCTGGCGATCGGCGCCCCCGCTGCGGTCCTCGCCGCGCCGCCGGCCAATCCCGTCGACGCCCAGCGCCTGTCCGAGCACGTGCGCATCCTCTCCTCCGACGAGTTCGAGGGCCGCGGCCCCGCGACCCCTGGGGAGGCAAAGGCCATCGCCTACATCTCCGAGCAATACGCCAAGGCCGGGCTCCAGCCCGGCGGCCCCGACGGCAGCTGGTACCAGAAGGTCGCCCTCAACCGCTTCGAGACCGTCGGCACGCCCACCATCTCCCTGCGGGCGGCGGACGGCTCCTGGTCGCGCCCGGCCGTCTACGGCGACGAGGTGGTCGTCGGCACCCAGCGCATGGTCGACCGCATCACGCTCGAGAATGCGCCGCTGGTCTTCGTCGGCTACGGCATCAACGCCCCCGAGCGCGGCTGGAACGACTACGCCGGCGTCGACATGAAGGGGAAGGTCGCCGTCGTGCTGGTCAACGACGCCGACTTCGAGGAGCCCTCCCTCAACACCTTCGGCGGCAAGGCCATGACCTACTACGGCCGCTGGACCTACAAGTTCGAGGAGGCCGCCCGCCAGGGCGCCGCCGGCATCCTGGTCGTCCACGAGACGGCGCCGGCTTCCTACGGCTGGGCCACGGTGAAGGGCTCCTGGTCCGCGCCGCAGTTCGACATCGTCCGCGCCGACCCCAACGCCGACCGCGCGCCGGTGCAGGGCTGGATCCAGCGGGACGTGACCGTCGACCTGTTCCGCCGCGCCGGGCTCGACTTCGACGCACTGAAGGCCAAGGCGCGGGTGAAGGGCTTCAAGGCCGTGCCGATCGCCGCCACCTTCTCCACCGATTTCGCGGTGAAGTCCGAGCAGATCGTCACCCACAACGTGGTCGGCATCCTGAAGGGCAAGACCCGGCCGGACGAGACGGTGCTCTACACCGCCCACTACGACCACCTGGGCATCGGCGTGGCCGACGCCGAGGGCGACACCATCTACAACGGCGCCGTGGACAACGCGACGGGCACCGCCGCCCTGATCGAGCTGGCCCGCGTCTTCGCGGCCGGCCCGCAGCCCGACCGCTCCATCGTGTTCCTGGCCGTGGGCGCCGAGGAGAAGGGCCTGCTGGGCTCCGAGTTCTACGCCTCCAACCCCGTCTATCCGCTGGAGAAGACCGTCGGCGGCATCAACATGGACGGCCTGAACGTGCTGGGCGCCACCCGCGACATCGAGGTCGTCGGCTTCGGCCAGTCCAACCTCGAGGACGACCTGGGCCGCATCGCCGCGCTCCAGGGCCGCGAGGTGGTGGCCGAGTCCAGCCCCGAGGCCGGCAGCTTCTACCGCTCCGACCACTTCCCGCTGGCCAAGCGCGGCGTGCCGATGCTCTACGCCGGCTCGGGCGAGACCCTGGTCAACGGCGGGGCCGAGGCCGGCCGCGCCGGCGCCCAGGACTACAACCGCAACCGCTACCACCAGCCCGGCGACGAATGGTCGGCCGACTGGGACTGGGGCGGGGCGCTCCAGGACCTGCAGGTCTATTACGAGATCGGCCGCGGCCTGGCCTTCTCCGACCGCTGGCCCGAGTGGCGCGACGGATCGGAGTTCAAGCCGGTCCGCGAACAGAGCGCCGCGGCAAGGCGGTAAAGACAAAGGCCCCAGAGCGATCCGGGGCCTTTTTTCTTCGTCCTTCCCTCCAGGGAGGGAAGGGGATCGCGCGCTCGTCCCCCCTCTGAGGGAAGGGAGATACGCGCCATGCTTCTAGAAGCTGAAGTCGATCACGTCAGGCGGCGCGTTGCGCTGGTCGAAGGCGAGGGCGGCGTTGGGGCCGTCGGCGTCCACCCAGTGCAGGAACATGTGGGCCGACCAGCGATTGGGATTGGGGCTGACCCGCCCGTGACGCCGGTTGACCCCCTGGTAGAGCACCGCGTCGCCCGGCTGCATCTCGACACTGCTGAAGGCGTCGTCCCCGAAATCGTCCTTGATCGGCTCCTGCGCCTCGACCCGGGCATGACCGACGTCCAGCGGCCACGGCCGGCCGTCGCTGTAGGCCAGCGTCAGGGTCAGGCTGACCTCGCAGGACTCCCGGTCCGAATGCACCAGGCAGACGTCGCCCTCCTGGTAGAGCCGGAAGTAGTTGTAGGTCGGCAGCAGCCGTTTCCCGACGACCCCGCTGATCGCCGGCGTCAGGCCCCAGAGGAAGTTGACCATCGGCCGGTAGGTCTCGTCCGAGATGTCCACCGAGGTCTTCTTCACGATGGGGGAGGAACTGGCGAAGCGGTCGAGCGAAATGCCCGCCCGGTCCATGTCGCTCTTCAGCCGGTGCAAGAAGGCCCGGCACACCTCGGCCGGAAACAGCCCCTGCAGCAGGGCGTAACCCTCGTCGTAATCGCCGATGACCTTCATCGAATCCCGCCGATCCAGCTGTCGCGCCGCGCAGATTACACGTTGAAGCGAAAGCGCATTACGTCGCGGCGGCAGGAGACCGTCAAATTCTTTCCCGTTGGGTACGGGGCCCCGGCGCAGCAGGCGCCGGGACGGATCGGGCCGCGCGCAGCGCGGTCGGTCCATCACGGCTGACCGGCGAGCCCCCGACCCGGCTGACGCCGGGCCCGACCCGTCTCGCGGCCGGGGGCCGCGATCCACCCTACCCAACGGGTAGGGAGTGCGAATGAGGATCACACGTTGAAGCGGAAGTGCATCACGTCGCCGTCCTTGACGACGTAGGACTTGCCTTCCTTGCGCATCTTGCCGGCCTCGGCCGCGCCCGCCTCGCCGCCGAACTTCACGAAGTCGTCGTAGGCGATGGTCTCGGCGCTGATGAAGCCGCGCTCGAAGTCGGTGTGGATCTCGCCGGCCGCCCGGGGCGCGGTGTCGCCGATGTGGATGGTCCAGGCGCGGGCCTCCTTGGGCCCGACCGTGAAGTAGGTCTGCAGGCCGAGCAGGGCGTAGGCCTCGTGGATCAGCCGGTTCAGGCCAGGCTCCTCCAGCCCCATGGTCTCCAGGAAGTCGGCGCGTTCGGCCGGGTCGAGCATGGCGATCTCGCTCTCGATCTTGGCCGAGATGACCACCAGCTTGGCGTTGTCCCGCTCGGCGCGTTCGGCGACCTGTGCGGACAGGGCGTTGCCCGTGGCGGCGGAGTCCTCGTCGACATTGGCGACGTAGAGCGCCGGCAGCGAGGTCAGCAGCTGCAGCATGTGCCAGGCCTTCTCGTCGTCCCTGTCGACCTTCGCCGCGCGGGCCGGCCGGCCGGCGCGCAGCTGCTCCAGCGCCACGTTCACCAGGCGCAGGGTCTGGGCGGCTTCCTTGTCGCCGGTCTTGGCCCGCTTCTCGAGGTTCTGGACCCGCTTCTCCAGGCTCTCCAGGTCGGCCAGCATCAGTTCGGTCTCGATGATCTCGAGATCGGCCAGCGGATCGACCCGGCCCTCGACGTGGGTCACTTCCCCGTCCTCGAAGCAGCGGGTGACGAAGGCCACCGCGTCGCAGTCGCGGATGTTGGCCAGGAACTGGTTGCCCAGGCCCTCGCCCTTCGACGCGCCGCGCACCAGGCCGGCGACGTCGACGAAGTTGATGCGCGCGGGGATGATCTCCTTGGACCCGGCGATCGCAGCCAGCCTGTCCAGCCGCGGCTCGGGCACCGCCACGTCGCCGACGTTGGGCTCGATGGTGCAGAACGGATAGTTCGCCGCCTGGGCCTGGGCCGTCTGGGTGAGCGCATTGAAGAGGGTGGACTTGCCGACGTTCGGCAAGCCGACGATCGCGACTTTCAGGGCCATGGGAACAGTTCGTGGAAGGAAAGGTCGCGCGACCTAGCACGGCGAGGCCCGGGGCTCAAACAGCAGCGTTGCCGCGGCCGGAGATATGACATACCATACCAAAGGGTATGGAAAGGGAAAGCGCATGCCGGGTTATGTTCTCGCCGCCGTGCTCGCTGCCACCGGCGTCATCATCCACGCCTTTGTCGGCAGCCGCGCGGTGGTCGCCCCCTTGCTCGCGGTGAAGGGCCTCGCGCCCGCGTCGCGATGGCTGATGTTCCTGTGCTGGCACGGGATCACCATCGTCCTCGTCGCCCTGGCGGCGGGCTTCGGATGGGCCGCCTGGTCGACCGATGGCGCCGACGTGGGGATCGGACTCACGGTCCTGACCGCGGCGCTGGCCGTGCTGACCCTCTACGTCTGCCGCCGAGCCCGCTTCAATCCGCTGAAGGTCCCGCCATTCGTGCTGTTCAGCCTCATGGCTGCGGCCGGCTCCTGGAGCGCGGCCTCTTGAGGGTGCGCGCGGGTTATCTGGTCGCGGCGGCCGGCGCCGCCTACACCGCCTTCCGACATGTGGTGCAGGGCACGCCCGTCATCGGCCTTCCGATCCAGAGGGCCGAGGCGCTCGGTCCCGCCGTCCGCTGGATGGGCTATTACGTCTGGCACATGGCCAGCGCCGCCGTCGTCCTGATGGCGCTCGGATTCCTGTGGGCGGCGCTGCGGCCCGAGGCCCGGCCGGTCGGCCTCTTCCTCACCGTCCTGGCGGCCGCCTTCGCGGGGCTGGCCCTGTGGATCACGCTCAGCGCCGGCTTCGCACTGCAGAAGGTGTTTCCGCTGCGCGCCTTCACCGTCATCGCCCTGGGCGGCGGCTTCAGCTCGGTCCGCCGATGAGCGAGCGGCGCTGGACCCGCGACCGCTGGCTCACCCTGGGCGAGGCGCGGCTCAGGGAGGGCGGCGCCGCGGCGCTCTCCCTGGAGGCGCTCTGCGAGGCCGCGGGCCGCACCCGGGGCTCCTTCTACCACCACTTCCCAACGACCGAGGCCTTCCTCGAGGCGCTCGTCGAACGCTGGCGGCGGCGCACCACCGACCAGATCGGCGAGGTCGCCCTGGCCTCGCGGAAGCCCGAGACCGCCAGCAAGACCCTGCTCAAGCTGACGGCGGGCATCGATCCGCGCCTCGACCTGGCGATCCGCTCGCTGGGCGCCGAACGACCGGAGCTGGCCGCCGCCATCGCGGACATGGACGCGCGCCGCGAAGCCATCGTCGCCGAACTCCTGAAGGCGATCTACGGCCTGGACGAGACCCGCGCCGCCGCCGGCGCCCGTCTCTTCCACTCCGTCTATCTCGCCGCCCAGGTTCGCCGGCCCGAAGACCTGCGCGGCTTCATCGACGGTCCCTACCGGCTGCTGTTCGAGCTGCTCAGGTCAGTTCAGGTAAATCCGGATTCCGATCTGCGGGTTGAATGATCCCTGGTTCGGGAAGAGGGTCGTGTCCGGATCAGGAGTCAGCGGGATTTCGAGATGGTGGCGATCGGAGCGGTAGTCGAAGCCGCCCCCCACCTCCACGCCGGCGTGCTCCCCGATCTGCCAGTGGGCCCTCAGGAACAGCCCCGTGACGAAGACCGCGGCGTCGGCGTCCAGGTCGGCCCGCTGGCGGATGTCCTGCAGGTCCGGCGCGCAGAAGCCGCACGTCACCGCCTGGGTCACGAACCCATCGGCGGTGTAATGGGCGACGCCGATGTGTCCCTGGAGGATCAGGTCGAAGTTCTGCGCCAGCGGCGCCCTCACCTCGGCGTTCAGCTTGACGCCCAGGAACCGCTCCTCGATCTCGTAGCGAAGCTCGTTGTCGATCTGGAACGTCGAACCGGGAAATGAAAATCGTCCCTCGGCCGAGCCGCTCTGGTCGAACGCCTCGTAGAAGACGCTCGGCCAGACACGGGTGGTGACCCCGGGCAGATCCAGAAGGGTGTCCGTGCCGGGAATGTAGAAACCGGCCGGCAGGAATCCGACCTCGACGTCCCACTGCTCGACGTCCTGGGTCGTACGGGTCTCGACGTCCCAGCTGTCGCCCACGAACAGGCCGGTTCCCGCGAAGGGATCCTCCAGCAGAAGGCCCCATCCGAAGTCGTCCATCGTCGGAGCCGTGGCGGAGAAGGACCTCTCGTCGTCGCCGGAATGGAACGACCCGTGGAAGATGACGCGGCCGAAGGAGCCGAAAGGAAACTCCACGCTCCCGCCCAGGCCCTCCAGTTCCTCGACCTGGACCCTCCCGACGAGCCGCTCCTCGCCCGAGGGGAGGACGCGCTTGGCGAGCCCCCATTGCGTCATCTCGTCATCAAGCCAGCGCACGCCGACCTCGACGCCGATGGAGACGCGGTCGTCCGGCGGCGGGGAGGGCGGCGGAGGCGGCTCGACAGGATCGCCCCCCGGGAAGGTCATGGGCGAGGGGAACTCTGTCACCGGCGGAGGCGGGGGCGGTTCCGCGCCCGGAGGCGGGCAGGGCTTGACGCCCAGGGCGAGCACAGCCTGGTAGGCCGCTTCCGCCTGCCGGCGCAGCGCCTCCTGGCGTTCGAACTCGGCGCGGGCGGCGCGCACCGCCTCGGCGGTGGTGTGGCCCGCGCGATGGTAGGCGCGCACCTCCAGCCAGTAGACGTGGGTGTTGTTCGCGCTGAAGTTGGCGTTGGAGCGCGCTTCCAGCGCGGCCATCAGCAGGTCCTGGCGGTCGCGCTCGCACACGGGCCCCGGCGGAACGTCCGGGATGTTCACCGGATAGGTGGCAGGCGGAGTCGGGGCAGGCGGGGGCGGCGGCTTCGGCTTTTCGTCCTCGACCTGCGTTGGCGGCGTTCCGGTGGGCTCGCAGCGTTTGGCCCGGATAAGCGCATTTCGGATGCGCTCGATCTCGGCGTCCATCGCGCGCGTCAGGTTGTCGGCGGACTTCCAGTAGCCTCGGCTCGATGGATCGCGCCCTTCGACGATAAGGCGGGCGTAGATTTCATGATTGGTGGCCAGGAAGGCGTTCAGCTCGGTCTTGTGGGCGGCGAGGCGGGCCTTCAGCGCCCTGGCCGCGTAATCCAGTTCGCTCAGGCGCTGCACATCCGGGGGCAGCAGGGACTCCGGGCAATACCGCCGCCGCGGCTTGAACTGCCGCGCCTCGTTGATGAGCTCAGCCATCCCGGTTTCGATATCCAGCCTGGCCTTGGCGTAGGTCCCGAGGTCCTGCGCCGCCGCCGGCTGGGCGGCCGCCACGGCGATGACGGCCGCTGCGCCGCCGAGGAGCCAGTGATGACGTTGCATTGGATTCCTCCCGTTTTCCCGATTGGAGCGGTCGTCGGGCGCGGGAGCATCATCGGTTCTGATGACGACGGATCGGGGCGGGCGCTTCGGAATCCCGTGTTCTGCGAACTCGTGCTACCTTCTGGCGAACCAGGAGGGCGATGGCGCGTGGGCGTATCCGACCAGCTGGCCCGGAGCATCGAGGCGATCCACCGGGCGCCTCTGGAGCCGCGAGGATGGGACGCGGGCCTGGCCGCGGTGGGCGAACTCACCTCGGCGCGCGCCATCAGCCTCGACGGCTTCGCCCTGCCCGACCTCAGGCACAGCCTGTTCCGCTGCTGGAACATGCGGCCGATGACCCAGGCGGAGTACCTAGCCATCGGCCCCGCGCCCAACCGGCGCGTCCAGTTCGCCGTCGCCAACCCGCGGATGAAGGCCATCCACGACGCCGACATCTTTGCCGACGAAACCGAGATCGACCGGGAGCCCTTCTACGCCGAGTTCCTCTCGCGGCACGACTGCCGCTACTTCGGCGCGAGCCAGGTGGAACGCGAGCCGGGACGCAGCACCTACATCACCGTCATGCGCTCGCCCCGCCAGCCGGCGGTGGAGCCGGAGGATCTCGCTCTGCTGCGGGTGCTGGCGCCTCACGTTCGTCTGTCGCTTGAGGTCGGGCGGCGGCTGCGCGAGGCCGAGGTTCGTGCGCGCCTGGCCTTCTCGGCCCTCGACTGGCTGAGCGACGCGGTGGCGGTGCTCGACCGGGGCGGGCGGGTGCTGCACGCCAACCGCGCGCTCGAGCAGCTGGCGGCCCGCGCCGACGGGGTCGCCCTGCGG
>JAEZEZ010000051.1 GCA_023432855.1 Pseudomonadota bacterium
GTCTCCGCGCGCGTCGGAGGCGGCGGCGGCGGCGGAGGCGCGACCTCGCTTTCCGGCGCGGGCGTTCGTGAAGCCTGCTGGCTAAGGCCTGCGCCGGGCGCGGCGCGAAGGCCGCGCGGCGACGGTCCCATGGCGTAGGGGTCCGGACCATGGTCCATGGCGCCGGCGGGCAGGTCCAGCGGCTGGCCCGACCGAAGCGCGCCCTGGGGGGTCAGGCCGTTGCGCTCGATGATGCGGGCCGGGGAAACTCCGAACCGGCGCGAAATTCCGGACAGGGTGTCGCCGGGCTGCACGATGTACTGCGCGCCGGCCTCGGAGGCGGGCTGCGTCGGACGCGGTTCGTAGCTTCGCGGCTCGCTCCGGGGCTCGGTCCTCGCCGGGGGCTCGTCGAAGCGTGTCGGCGGCGGATCGCGGCGGGCGTAGCGGTCGTCCTGATAGCGGTCGGTCGGGCGAGCGTCATCGACCGGCGGCAGATCTTCGGAGCGGATGGGTTCGGGGCGGAAGGCCGGCGCGCCGGGCGCCTCGTCGCGATCGCGGACGCCCGGATCCTGTTCGCGCCGCGCGTAGGGGTCCGCGGCCGGCCGCCGCTCGGGCGCCGGGGCCGAAGCCCGCTCGTCGGGGATCAGGTCCTCCAGGCGCGTGGCGTATTTCGGCTCCGCCATCTCGACCGAAACCGAGGTGCAGGCCGTGCCCGCAAGGCTGAGCACAACCGCCGCCAGGATGCCGAACTGTCGGGCCATGGGGTCCCCCTCACACTCTCGGTTACTCGCCCGCGGGGCGAATCCCCTCCCCCACGGCGGGAGGCAGATGAACGCGGGAAAGCGGAAAAAACGTGGCGAAACCGCCCGACCAGAATCGGACCCGGATTGGTTTCCGGAAGGTTAAGCGTCGCGCACAGCGCCGGCCACGAGCGGCACGAAACGCACGTCGCACAAGGCTTCGCGACGGAACGACCCGTGGCCGTCGCCGGTGTACTTCAGAAGCGTCTGCACCGGGCCGGCGCCGACCGGCGCTATCAGAATGCCGTTCGATTTCAGCTGGGCCAGAAGGTTGGTCGGCTCCACCGGCGCCGCGGCGGTGACCATGATCCGGTCGAAGGGCGCCTGCTCGGGCCAGCCTTCGCCGCCGTCGCCGAAGCGGGTGATGATGTTCTCGAGCCCGAGCGCCTTGAAACGCTGCTCCGCCTCGGTGAGCAGGGCGCGGTAGCGCTCCACCGTGTAGACGTAGCGCGCCAGCCTGGAGAGCACCGCGCCCTGGTAGCCCGACCCGGTGCCGATCTCGAGTACGCGGTGACGAGGATGCACGTCCAGGGCCTGGGTCATCAGGCCCACAATGTAGGGCTGGCTGATGGTCTGGCCGCAGTCGATGGGCAGGGCCGTGTCCTCCCACGACCTTTCCTGGAAGAGGTCGGGCACGAACAGCTCGCGAGGCGTCTGCTCGATGGCGTTGAGCACCTTCGGATCGACGATGCCCTGGGAGCGCAGCGCGAGGATCAGGCGGCCCATGCGGGCGCGGGCGGAGTCCTCGTCGTGATCGCGTGGATCGCCCATCACATCGCCTCCGCCGTCTCGCGCAGCTTCGGCGGCACACCCCCGAGCACCTGCTTCAGTTCATGCACGGTCTGCCGGTGCGTGAGGTCGATGTGCAGCGGCGTCACCGAGATGCGCCCCTCCATGACGGCGCGCAGGTCCGTGCCTTCGGGCGGGTTCTGCCGGTCGCCCCGGAAGCCCATCCAGTAGTAGTCGCGGCCGCGCAGGTCGGTGCGGCGTTCGGCGTGGATCTGGGCCGAGTCGCGGAATCCCTGCACCGTGACCTCCACGCCGGTGACGCCATCGGGGCGCACGTGCGGGAAGTTCAGGTTCATGACCACGCCGTCGGGCCATTCCGACTCGACCAGCCGCTGGAGGATGCCCGGCGCGTACTCGATGGCGGTCTCCCAGGGCGCGACGACCTCGTCCTGGTAGCGCAGCAGGGCCTGGGACAGGGCGACCGAGCGGATGCCCATGGCCATGCCCTGCAGCGCGCCGGCAACGGTGCCGGAATAGGTGACGTCCTCGCCGAGATTGGCGCCGCGGTTGACGCCGGACAGGATCAGGTCCGGCGGCCGGTCCATGAGATCGTTGACGCCGAGGATAACGCAGTCGGTTGGCGTGCCCGTGACCACGAAGCGCTGCTCGCCCAGTTTGCCCACGCGCAGGGGCGCGGTCAGGGTGATGCCCCTGCCCGCCCCGGATTGTTCCAGCTCCGGCGCGCAGACCCAGACGTCGTCGGACAGCTTGCGGGCGATGGTCTCCAGCGCCTGCAGGCCCTCGGCCGAGATGCCGTCGTCGTTGGTCAGCAGGATGCGCATCAGCCGATGTGACTCAGGCCGCCCATGTAGGGTTGCAGCGCCTCGGGAATGGCGATGCGGCCGCCCTCGTCCTGATAGTTCTCCATCACGGCGACCAGGGTGCGGCCGACCGCCAGGCCCGAGCCGTTCAGGGTGTGAACGAAGCGCGTGCCCTTCTCTCCGGCGGGCCGGTAGCGCGCGTCCATGCGCCGGGCCTGGAAATCGCCGAACTGCGAGCAGGAACTGATCTCGCGGAAAGTGTCCTGCGACGGCAGCCAGACCTCGAGGTCATAGGTGCGGCGCGCCGAGAAGCCCATGTCGCCCTTGCACAGCAGCATACGGCGGTAAGGCAGGCCGAGCTTCTCAAGCACCGCCTCGGCGCAGCCCGTCATCCGTTCGTGCTCGTCGGCGGCCTGGTCGGGGGTCGTGATCGAGACCAGCTCGACCTTGTTGAACTGGTGCTGGCGGATCATGCCGCGGGTGTCGCGGCCCGCCGACCCCGCCTCGGCGCGGAAGCAGGGGGTCAGGGCCGTCATGCGCAGCGGCAGCTCTTCTTCGGAAAGGATCTGCTCGCGCACGATGTTGGTGATCGACACCTCGGCGGTGGGGATCAGCCAGTGCTCCTCGCCGGCCCGGAACAGGTCCTCGGCGAACTTCGGCAGCTGTCCCGTGCCGAACATGGCCTGGTCGCGCACCAGCAGCGGCGGGTTGACCTCGACGTAACCGTGCTCGGTCGTCTGCAGGTCGAGCATGAACTGGCCGAGCGCGCGCTCGAGCCGCGCCAGCCCCGCCTTCAGCACCACGAAGCGGGCGCCGGACATGCGGGCGGCGGCCTCGAAGTCCATCATGCCCAGCGCCTCGCCGAGGTCGACGTGGTCGCGCGGGGAGGCGATTTCTCGGGGTTCGCCCCAGCGCTTCTGCTCGACGTTGCCGGCCTCGTCCTCGCCATCGGGCACGTCACCGGCGGGCAGGTTCGCCAGCGACGCCAGCCGGTCACGCAGGGCCTCGGCGGCCTGGCGCTCGGTCTCGGCGACGGCGGCGATCTCGCCCTTGAGGTTCTCGACCTCGGACATCAGGCGCTGGGCCTCGGCCTCGTCCTTTTTGGCCTTGGCCGCCCCGATCAGCTTCGACGCCTCGTTGCGGCGCGCCAGCGCTGTCTGGCCGAGCGTCTGGGCCGCGCGCAGCTGCTCGTCCAGCGCCAGGATATCGGCCACGACCTTGTCGGCGTCCGCGATCCCGCGCGATGACCAGCCGCGCACCCAGGCGTCGGGGTTCTCGCGGATGGCTTTGATGTCGTGCATGGCGTCGGTCGCGGCGGGCTGCGGAAGAGAGGCGCCTGTTTAAGGCGCGCCGCCGCGAAGGGGAAGCGGGGGGCCGGGCGTTACGCTTCTTCGCGCCGCCGCCGCCCCTCGATCAGCCGCACGCACCAGATCGAGACCTCGTAGAGGCCGACCAGGGGGATGGCGAGCATCAGCTGGCTGATCGGGTCGGGCGGGGTGACGATGGCCGCCAGCACGACGACGCCGACGATGGCGTAACGGCGGCCGGCCGCCAGCTGGCTGGCGCTGACGATGCCCGACAGGCCGAGCAGGCTCATCACCACCGGCAGCTGAAAACAGAGGCCGAAGGCCAGCACCAGGGTGGTCACCAGGCTGAGGTAGTCGGAGACCTTGGGCAGCAGTTCGACGGTCACCCCCGGCGCCGTGATCTGCTGGCTGAGCGAGAACCACATCACGAACGGGAGCATGACGAAATAGACCAGCGCCGCGCCCAGCAGGAACAGCACCGGCGACGCCACCAGGAACGGCAGGAAGGCGTTACGTTCCCGCCGGTAGAGGCCCGGCGCGACGAAGCGGTAGAGCTGCCAGGCCAGCACCGGGAAACTGAGGATGATGGCGCCGAAGCCGGCCAGCTTGAGCTTGGCGAAGAAGAATTCCAGGGGCCCGGTGTAGATGAGCTCCAGCTCCTGGCCGGCGCTGGCCAGGGGCGTCTCCTGCAGGCGCATGAGGCCGAGGATCAGGTCGAAGGGGCCATGGCCGCCCCCAGTCGCCTTCTGGGCCTCGATCAGCCCTCCGGCCACCTGGAAGGGATGGATCAGGAACAGGTAGATCCGCTCGGAGAAGAAGAAACAGAAGACGAAGGCGACGAAGATCGCCACCGCCGACCAGATCAGGCGCTGGCGCAGCTCGAGCAGATGGTCGAGCAGGGGTGCGCGCGACGCCTCGATGTCGGCTTCGTCGGGATCGTGAGCGTCGCTCATGGCGCCTTGGCCTTGCGGCTGCGGGCGGGCGCGCCGGCGGTGCGGGTCGACGCCTTCGGCGCCGGCTTCGCGGCGGCCGGCTTGGCTGTGCGGGCGCCGGTCTTGGCGGCCGGGGGCGCCTTCGCGGAAGAAGCCTTGGCCGGTTTGGCCGCCTTCGACCCGGCCGGCGACGCCTTCGGCCTGGCGGCGCGGCTCGCCCTGGGCTTCACAGGCTTCGGCTCCGGCGCCGGCCGGTCAGGCTCCTCGGCGGGCGGCGGTCCCATGTCCGGCGCGGGATAGGCGCGAAGGTCCGATTCGATCTCCGTCATCGCCGGGGCGATGTCGGCGGTGATCGGATCGATCAGCCGGCCCGAGCGCAATTCCTCGACCTGCTTGCGCAGTTCGTCGAGCTCCGACTGGCGGGCCATCTCGTCGAAGCTGGCGCGGAACTCGCCGGCCATCTGGCGCAGGCGGTTCACGAACTGGCCGAGCTTGCGCATGACAAGCGGCAGATCCTTGGGCCCGATCACGACGAGCGCCGCGACGGCGATCAGGATGTACTCGCCGGCCCCTATTCCAGGCAGCATACAGGTCGCCCTTTCCCGAGCGGCGGCGGGCCCGCGGGCCTCAGCGCTTCAGGTCTTCCTTCTCGGCCTCGGGGCGAGGCAGCGGAGCGGTCGAGGCGTCGGACTTGTCCTCATCGCCCTTGAGGCCGTCGCGGAAGGCGCGCACGCCCTTGGCCGCATCGCCCATCAGGCTGGACAGCTTGCCGCGGCCGCCGAACAGCAGCAGCACGACGATGGCGACGATTACCCAGTGCCAGATACTAAACGAGCCCATCGGCGCGATCTCCACATGCGCCGCGCGGCCGCGGCGTCGTTCTGTTGGCGGCTGATATAGGCCAAAGCCGGGCGCCTAGCCAGTGAAGGCGAAGCGCCGCAGGTCGTTCGATCACCAGACCTTCACCCGCTGGTCCGGGGCCAGATAGCGCGCCTGCCCCGGCTGGACGTCGAAGGCGGCATACCACGGATCCTGGTTGCGCACGGTGGCGGCGCGGAACTCGCCCGGCGAGTGGACGCCCGTGAGCACATAGTTGCGCAGGGCCGGCTCGCGGAACTTCGTGCGCCAGACCTGGGCCCAGCCGAGATAGAACCGCTGGTCGCCGCTGAAGCCTTCCAGCATCGGCGCCTCTTTCCCTTGCAGGGTCAGGCGGTAGGCGTCGTAAGCCGTGGCCAGCCCGGCGACGTCGGCGATGTTCTCGCCCAGCGTCAGGCGGCCGTTGATGTTGACGCCCGGCAGAGGCTGGTAGGCGTCGTACTGGGCCGCGAGCGCGGCGCCCTCGGCTTCGAAGCGCCGCAGGTCCGCAGGAGTCCACCAGTCGTTCAGCCGCCCGGTCTCGTCGAACAGGGCTCCGGTGGAATCGAAGCTGTGGGTGATCTCGTGGCCGATCACGCCGCCGATGCCGCCGTAATTGATCGCGTCGTCGGCGTTGGGGTCGAAGAACGGCGCTTCCAGGATCGCGGCCGGGAAGATCAGTCGGTTCTCCAGCGGCACGTTCAGCGCGTTGACCACGTGCGGCAGCAGGTACCACTCGCCCCGGTCCACGGGCTTGCCGATCTTGGCGAGGTTGCGACGGTACTCGAACAGCGAGGCGCGCTCGGCGTTGCCCAGCGGATCGTCGCGCCGCACCTCCAGCGCGCTGTAGTCGCGCCAGCGGTCCGGATAGCCCATGCCCACCTTCAGGGTGTCGAGCTTGCGCCTGGCCCGGGCCTTGGTCTCGGCGCTCATCCAATCCAGCCGGTCGATCCGGGTGCGGAAGGCGGCGACGATGTTGCGGACCATCTGGTCCGCCTTGGCCTTGGTCTGGGGCGAGAAGTGACGCTCGACGTAGGCCTTGCCCACCGCCTCGCCCATGGCCGCGTTGACCGCGTCGACGCCCCGCTTCCAGCGCTCCTTCTGCTGCGGCGTGCCGTTCAACTGGGCGCCGTAGAAGTTGAAGTTCTCGTCGGAGAAGGCCTTCGACAGGTACGGCGAGGCGCGGTCGACGGCGTGGAAGGCGAGATAGTCCTTCCAGGTTTCGAGCGGCTGCGAGCCGACGAGGGCCGAAATGCCTGTGACGGCGCCGGGCTGCCAGACGATGAAGCGCTGCTGTCCCTGCAGGCCTGCCGCGGCGAAGAAGGCCGCCCAGTCGAGCCCGGGGGCCTTGGCCGGGAAGTCCGCGCGGGTCCAGTAGTTGGCGCCGCGCTTGACGTCGTTGGTTTCGACCTGGGTCGCATGGTGGCGGGCGATGGCCGTTTCCAGCGCCAGGATGCGCCCGGCCTTGGCCTCGGCGTCGGCGACCCCCGCCAGGGTCAGCACCCTGGCGATATGGGCGCGGTACTGGTCGCGAATCTCGGCCATGCGGCCGCCTTCGAGGTAGAAGTCCCGATCCGGCAGGCCCAGGCCGCCCTGCACCAGATAGGGCGAGTTGGTCTGCGGCCGGTCGAGGTCCTGCGACACCCACAGGCCGAACAGCCGGTCGGTGTAGTAGTCGGTGGCGTTGAGCAGATCGACGTCGGCGCGCAGGCTGGCGCCCAGCTCCATCGCCAGCGCCCGCTTGTCGGCGATCGCCGCGATCCGCTGGAGGGCCGGCTGTACCGGGGCCGCCCCGCGCGCCTCGATCCCCGCCTCGTCCATGAAGGCGGCGTAGTAGTCGCCGATCTTGCCCGCCTCGCCTCCGGCCGCCGTGTCGCGAGCGGCCTCTTCGACGATGGCGCGGGTGCGCTGGGCCGCCTGCTCGGTCAGGACATTGAAGCTGCTGAAGCTGGAGCGGTCGGCCGGGATCTCGGTCGTCCGCACCCAGTTCCCGTTGGCGTAGGCGAAGAAGTCGTCGCCCGGCGCGACCGACCGGTCCATGCCCGCCGTATCGAAGCCGAAGGTCCCGAAGGTCGGCTTGCCGCCGCCCACTACCGTGCGCTCGGCGGAACCCCGCTCGCAGCCGGCCAGCGTCACGCCCGCAAGCGCGGCGGCTGAAAGGAAGAAGGTGCGGCGGTCGATGGCGGCCATGGCGGTCTCCGGAGACGAACGCACGAGCATAGGCAAGGCCTGTGTCCCGGGCTGCTTAAGGAATGTTAATGCGCCCTAGCGATCGTCGTCGCTCACGAAGTCCTGGGCGAACTCGGGCGCGTCCTCGTCGTCCTCCAGGGGCAGGAGGTCGCCGTCCTGTTCGGCCGCGCGCGTGGGATCGGGCACCTCGAAGCCGGCGGGGACGCCCATGTCCAGCAGGCCCGCCGCCTTCATCTCGGCCGCGCCCGGCAGGTCCGCCAGGTTGGCCAGCGCGAAGTGCTCCAGGAAGGCGTCGGTGGTGCCGTAGGTCACCGGCCTTCCGGGCGTGCGGCGGCGGCCGCGCAGCCGCACGAATCCCATTTCCAGCAGCAGGTCCAGCGTGCCCTTGCTGATGGATACGCCCCTGATCTGCTCGATGTCCGCCCGGGTGACCGGCTGGTGGTAGGCGATGATGGCCAGGGTTTCGAGCGCCGCGCGGGAAAGCCGGCGCGGCTCCTCCCGCTCCTCGGTCATGAGGAAGGCCAGGTCGGGCGCGGTCCGGAAGCGCCAGCGGTCGGCGACCATCTCGAGTTCGACGCCCCGGCCGGCATAACGGACGCGCAGGGCCTCGACCGCGCGGCCCGCGTCGGCGCCCTCGGGCAGCCGGCGCTGGATGTCGGCCAGGCTGAGCGGGCCCGCCGCGGCGAACAGCAGCGCCTCGACCATGCGCTCGATTTCTGCAGGGTCGTGATGGCTCGCGCTCATGGGGTCAGCTCCAGCGGGAAGCCGATCTCGCGCGAGCGCAGGTAGATGTCGGCAAAGGCCTCGAGCTGTTTCGCCTCCATCAGGCCGTCCTTCACGAGTTCGAGCGAGGCCGAGAAGGTGGAGGCGAGATACGAGGCGCGCGTCGGCCCGCCGCCCGCGTGTGCCTCCGGCGCGACCTTGGCGAGCGGCGTCCAGGTCTTCAGGCGCGGCAGCATCTCGCGCAGCCGGTCGCGCGCATCATCCAGAGGAAAGGCTTCCACCGCCGCCGGCGTGTAGAGCCGCTGCGATTCCCGGCGGCGCTGCGAGACATAGGCGCTCATGAGATCGTACAGGCTGGCCTCGATCTCGCGCGACGGCAGCACGACCATGGCCTCAGGGTCGCCGCGGGTGAAGACGTCGCGCTTAAGCTGCGGCTGCACCTTCAGGTCTTCCACGGCCTTGCGCATGGCCTCGAGCTTCATCAGCCGGAAGGCCAGCGCCGCGGCCATGTCCTCGGCCGGCATGCCCTTCTCGTCCTTGTGTTCGGGCTTGGGCAGCAGCAGCCGCGACTTCAGATAAGCCAGCCAGGCGGCCATCACGAGGTAATCGGCGGCCAGCGAAAAGCGCTGGCGACGCGCCTCCTGAACGAAGGCCAGGTATTGCTCGGCCAGGCGCGTGATCGACAGCTTGAGGAGATCGACCTTCTGGGTGCGGGCCAAGGCCAGCAGCACGTGCAGCGGCCCCTCGTAGCCCTCGATGTCGACCACCAGCGCCTCGCCCTCCTGGGCGGCGTTCTGGGCCGCGTCGAAGTCGAGGTTTGGCTGGAAGCTCTCGCTCATGCTTCACCCGCGGCCGGCCCGGGCGCGGCCCTGGCGCCGGCGAAGGTCTCGGCGAACCGGGCGCGGGCCCAGTCCAGATCCAGGGGCTCGGGGTCGCGCACGATGCGGGCCAGCGCGGCCTCCGCCCGGCGGCGGCTACGCCCCTTGAGCGCGCCGGCGCCGTCCACCACCGCCGTCATCTCGGCCATGTCGCCGTTGCAGTGTACGACCACGTCGCAGCCGGCCCGGCGCGCTTCGCGGGCCCGTTCCTCGAACGTCCCCGACAGCGCCTTCATCGACAGGTCGTCGGTGACCAGCAAGCCGTCGAACCCGATGTCCCGCCGCACCGCCTTCAGCACCTTGCGCGAGGTGGTGGCCGGGCGCTTTCGGTCGATGGCCGAGAAGATGACGTGGGCCGTCATGGCCATGGGCATGTCGGTATTGGCGCGGAACGGGGCGAAATCGACCCGTTCGAGATCCTCGCGCGGCGCATCGACCACCGGCAGGTCGTGGTGACTGTCGGCCATGGCGCGGCCGTGACCGGGAATATGCTTGATCACCGGCAGCACGCCGCCCGCCAGCAGCCCTTCTGCTGCGGCGCGGCCGAGGCTGGCGATGGTCGCGGCATCCTCGGCGTAGGCCCGGTCGCCGATGATGTCGTGGGCTCCGGGCTGGGGCACGTCCAGCACCGGCACGCAGTCGACGTTGATCCCGAGGGCTCGCAGGTCATGGGCCATCAGCCGTGCGCCAAGGCGGGTCAGCTCCCGCCGGACCACCGGATCGCTGGCCGCCTGGCCATAGGCGCGCGCCGGCGGATAATCGGGCCAGTGGGGCGGACGCAGCCGCCGCACGCGGCCGCCTTCCTGGTCGATCAGAACCGGAGCGTCCTCGCGCCCGACCGTGGCGCGCAGGTCGTCCACCAGCCGGCGCACCTGATCGGGCGTCTCGACGTTACGCCGGAAGAGGATGAAGCCCCACGGCCTCGCATCGCGGAAGAAGGCCGCTTCCTCGACGGTGAGGACGGGGCCGGAGCAACCGAGGATGCAGGCGGTGATCACCGGCTCCGCGATCCGTCAGCGGACGATGCAGGCGCGGCCTGCAGCCTTCAGCGCACTGCAGAACGCCTGCGCCTCGCTCTTCGACGGGAAGCCGGTGAAGGCGGTGCGGTAGAGGGTCTGGCCGTCCCGCTCGACCGGCTCCACCCGCTTGCCGCGACCGGAGGTGTACTGGGCGAAGGCGCTTCGGACCTTGGCGAACTCGCTGTCGGCGACGGCCGCGCTGGAGAAGGCGCCGATCTGCACGGACGCTCCGACCGAGGCGGCCGGCGGCGTGGCGGCTTCGGCGGTCCGGACCGGCGCCGGGGCGGGCTGCGGCGCCGGCGGGGTCGGCGCGGCCTTGGCCTGCACCGGGGTCGGCGCCGCGGGGGCCGCAGGCCTGAGGGACTCCGCCGGCTGGGCCGACGGCAGCTCGGAAACGGCCACGGGCGCAGCCGGACGGGGCCGGGGCTGTTCCGGCGGCGGCGCGAAGGTGGGCGTTGCGTCGAGCGGCTGGTCGTCGACGTAGACTTCAAGGCCGGCGGCCTGGTCGATGGGGCGGGCCTCCTCGACCGGGGCCGACTTCATCTCCGCCACCGATTCACCAACGACCCGCGGCGGCTCGTTCGCGCCACGCACGCCCGAGCGATAGAAGAGCACCACCGCCACGACCATCACCACCAGCACCACGCCGCTCGCCACCAGCGTCAGGGGCACCGGCCGGCGCGCATGGGTCACCCTTGCGTCGAAGGCCAGAGGATCGTCGGTGGGCGGCGTGTAGGCGCCGCGGTCGTGGTCGGACATGAGGTTCGTGCCTTTGGGAGCGGACGCAACGAATCGCGCGCGATCGGGGCGAAGTTTAGACGAGGAGGTTAACGCGCCCAACGGATTGCGCGGCGCTTACACCTCATGGCCGACGTCCATGCGGAACAGCTTGCGATGCTCTTCGATCGCATAGCGGTCGGTCATGCCGCCGATGTAGTCGCAGACCGCCCTCGCCCGTTCCGCATCGCCGCCGCCACGAGCGCGGTCGTACCACTCGGTCGGCAGCACCTCTGGTTCGCGCATGAACAGGTCAAACAGTTCGGCCAGCACCCGACGCGCCTGGCTCCGCGTGCGGTTGACCCGCCAGTGGCGGTACATCCGCTCGTGCAGGAAGGTGCGCAGCCGCGCCAGGGCTTCCAGGGTTTCCGGCGAGAACTGCACCAAGAGCTTGCCGGCCATACGGACGTCCTCCGGCGACTGTACGCCCGTCTCCCTGGCGCGCCGGAGGGTTTCGGCGAGGACATCGTCGACCATGGCGCCGATCATCCGTCGCACGGCCTCGAGTCGCAGCATGCGGTCGTCGATGTCGGGGTAATCGCGGCGCGCCTGGACGAGGATCGGCCCGATGAGAGGCACCTCCATGAGGTCCGCAATAGTGAACAGGCCGGCTTGCAGGCCGTCGTCCACGTCGTGGTTGTTGTAGGCGATGTCGTCCGAGATCGCGGCGACCTGCGCCTCGGCCGACGCAAAGGTACCGAGCCTGAGGTCCTGCTGCCGGTTGTAGGCCTTCACCGGCGCCCAGGCGGGCTCATCAAGCTTCGCATCGACGGGACCGTTGTGCTTGATGACCCCTTCGAGGGTTTCCCAGCTGAGGTTGAGCCCCTTGAAGGCCGGGTAGCGTTCCTCGAGTTCGGTCACGACCCGGAAGGTCTGAACGTTGTGGTCGAAGCCCCCGTAGGCCTGCATGCAGCGGTGCAGTTCGTCCTCGCCGGCGTGGGCGAAGGGAGGATGGCCAAGGTCGTGGGCCAGGGCGACCGCCTCCGCCAGATCGTCGTCGAGGCCCAGCGCCCGCGCCAGGGAGCGGGCAATCTGGGCGACCTCCAGGCTGTGCGTCAGGCGGGTGCGGTAGTGGTCCCCTTCGTGGGCCACGAAGACCTGGGTCTTTTCCTTCAGCCGGCGGAAGGCGGTGCAGTGGATTATGCGGTCGCGGTCGCGGGCGAAGGGCGTGCGGGTGGCGCTGTCCGGTTCAGGATGCAGGCGGCCGCGCGAAGCCTGGGGATTCTCGGCCCAGGTCGCGCGGGCCGGTTGGGTCGTGAAGGGGGCGTTCAATCGTCTCTCCGGAAGGGCGGCGGGTCTTTCCCTGCGGCCCGGCGAGCCTCATATAGCCCAAAGATGACCGACGCACCGCCAGCCGTGACCCTTTCTCCCGCCGCCGCCGCGCGCATCCGCGCCCTGTCGCAGAGCGAGGGCCGCGAACTGATGCTGCGCGTGGCCGTGGATGGCGGCGGCTGTTCGGGATTCCAGTATGCGTTCGATCTGGTCGAGACCTCGCAGGACGACGATATCCGCATCGAGCGCGACGGCGTCGTGGCCCTGGTGGACCCGGTCTCGCTGCCGCTGCTCGGGGGGTCGGAGATCGACTTCGTGGACGAGCTGATCGGAGCCCAGTTCCGGGTTCACAACCCCCAGGCCAAGTCCAGCTGCGGCTGCGGCGTCAGCTTCTCGCTCTGATCCGATCTGATCCGGAATTTTCCTCGAACGGCCGCGGCAGTTGTAATTAGGCTTATTCCTAATTAGGCTGTCACCTATGAACAGCGTGTTCAAGGCCCTGTCGCACCCCGTCCGCCGCCGCATCATCGACATGCTGCGCGACGGACCGCAGGCGTCCGGCGACATCGCCGCGGCCTTCGACATGAGCTGGCCGACGGTCACCGGCCACCTGAACGCGCTGAAGGAGGCCGGTCTGGTGGAGAGCGAGCGCGAGGGCGCGTCAATCCGCTACCGCCTGAACATCTCGGCCCTCGAGGAGGCCCTGGCCTTCCTCCTCGACCTCGCCGGCCCATCCGCACAGCTTCCGCGCCCCGTCCCGGAGACCAAGCCATGACCACTGCGCCACAGAACCCCCGCAGCCCTCACCTGGCCGCCCTTCTGGCCGTCGCCGGCTGTCTCGCTTTCGCGCTCTGGCTCGGCCTGCGGGGCCCCGAGACGCCGATCCCGATGCATTTCGCGGCGGACGGGACCGTGGATCGATGGGGCGACCGGAGGGAAGCCGCTTGGGTGCTGGGCGCCGTGACCGTCTTCCTCGCGGCGGCCTACGGCCTGACGGCGCACAGCATCCGCAAGTCCGCAGGGTCCGTTCAGCGGGGCCTCGCGCTCGTGCAGGCCGTGCTGATCGGGACCATGGTCTGCCTGGCCTCGCTGATAGGCGGCATGGCCTATGGCGTGTTCACGGAAGGCGGGCAGCTGCACCGGCAATTGGGCGTCTTCATCAGCGCCATCATGCTGCTGATCGGGGCCGTGCTGGGCAAGGTCCCGCCGAACCCCTGGGTGGGCGTGCGCACCTACTGGGCGCTGACCAGCCGGCTGGCGTGGGACAAGTCGAACCGGCTGATGGGGCGCCTCGCCCTGTGGGGTGGACTCATCGGGCTTCCGCTCGCCCTGCTCGGCCCTCAGCCGCTGGCCAATGGCGCCATCCTGGGCCTGCTCGGCATGGCCGCGCTGGCCGCAGTCATAGAAAGCTGGCGGGTCTGGAACGCCGATCCCGAACGCCGCACCGCCTGATCGCCAACCGAAGGGGGACCCCATGCTCGCCAGAACGATCATCGCCGCCGCCGTCCTGCTGACGGCCGCGCCCGCAGCCCACGCTGCGCCCGTCGAAACCTTCCTGGAGGCCGAGGGCCCGGGCGGCCTGTTGAAGGGCACCCTGCTGACGCCCGAGAACCGGCCGGACGCGCCGGTCATGGTTCTGATCCCGGGGTCGGGCCCCACGGACCGGGACGGCAACAACCCCATGGGCGTGGCCGGCGGCCCTTACCGCAAGCTGGCCGAGGCGCTGGCCGAGGAAGGGATAGCCACGCTGCGCGTCGACAAGCGCGGCCAGTTCGCCAGCGGAGGCGCCAGCTTCGGCGAGGCCGGGCCGACGATCGCCGCCTATGCCGAGGACATGAAGGCCTGGATCGCGCAGGCGCGAGTGACGACCGGCGCCGAATGCGTCTGGCTTGCGGGGCATAGCGAGGGCGGGCTGGTGGCCCAGGTCACGGCGCAGGACGCCGAGGGCGTGTGCGGCCTGATCCTGATCTCGGCGGGCGGCCGGCGGCTCAGCGACGTCATCCGCGAGCAGATCACCTCCAACCCGGCCAACCCGCCCGACGTGCTGGAGCAGTCCGAGCGCGCGCTGGGTTCGCTTGAGCGCGGCCAGCGGATCGACGTGTCCGGCTTCCACCCGGCGCTCCAGCCGCTGTTCACGCCGCAACTCCAGGGCTTCCTGATCAGCATATTCTCCTACGACCCCGCCGATCTCCTGAAGACCTACCGGGGTCCTGTCCTGATCGTTCAGGGGACGACCGACATCCAGATTCGCATGTCCGACGCCCGGCGCCTCGCGGCCGCGCGGCCCGACGCGAAGCTGGTGGTGATCGAGGGAATGAACCACGTCCTGCGCATCGCGCCGGAGGACCGCATGGCCAACGCCGCGACCTATGCGGACACGAGCCTGCCGCTCGCCCCCGGCGTGGCGGAAGCGATCGCCGAGTTCATCCGGCGGCCGCGCTAGCTTTCCGCTTGAGGCCGCCCGGCCACGCCCCTAGCCTTCGCGCGAAGCGAGGACTCGGATGCGGATCGCCACCTGGAACGTCAACTCGGTAAACGCCCGCATCGACACGGTGGCGGCGTGGCTCAGGGAAGCCTCTCCCGACGTCGTCTGCCTGCAGGAGCTCAAGTGCCTGGAGGAGAAGTTCCCGGCCCCGGTGTTCGAGGAGCTCGGCTACAACGTCGCCGTTTTCGGCCAGAAGACCTACAACGGCGTGGCCATCGCCTCGAAGCTGCCGATGGGGGACATACGGCGGTCCCTGCCGGGCCGCGATGACGACGAACAGGCCCGCTACATCGAGGCGGTGATCGAGGCTCCGCGGCCGGTGCGGGTCGGGTGCATCTACCTGCCCAACGGCAATCCGATCGGCACGGAGAAGTTCACCTACAAGCTGGAGTTCATGGAGCGCCTGCGTCGCCACGCCGGCGACCTGCTGCGGCTCGAGGAGGCCCTGGTGCTGTGCGGCGACTACAACGTCATCCCCGAGCCCCGCGACGCCCGTTTCCCCGAGAACTGGACCCGCGACGCCCTGTTCCAGCCCGAGAGCCGGGCGGCGTGGCGCGCATTCAAGGGACTGGGGCTCAGCGATGCGCACGAGATCGCCGGCGAGCCCGAGGGGACCTACACCTTCTGGGACTACCAGGCCGGCTCCTGGCGGCGGAACAACGGCATCCGCATCGACCACCACTTCCTGTCGCCTCAAGCGGCCGATCGCCTGCTTGGTATCGAGACCCATCGCGACGCCCGCGACATGGAGAAGCCGTCGGACCACGTGCCGGTGGTCATAGAGCTGGCGGACTGATGGAACAGGCGGTCCGCACCCTGCTGCTGCTGGCGCTTGCGGCAGGCGCGCTGACCGCCGCGACCGCCGGCGCGGCCTGGTGGTTCGAACAGGGCCGGCGGCTGCGACGCATCCTGAAGAAGGTGCTCAAGCGCTCGCCCGAAGCCGAGGCCATCGACGCCGGTCAGGGCCGCGCCGCCGGCCTCGATCTCGAAAGCGGCGCGGTCGCCGTGCTGTGGGATCGCGGGGGCTCCGGTCTCGTGTATTCGCTGGACGAACTCGAAGGCGCCGAGCTCATCGTCGACGGTCACGTCGCTGCGCGCTCGGGCCGCGGCGGCGACCGCCGCGCCCTCGACGCCCTGCCGCCCGACGCCGAGCAGGTCACCCTGCGACTGGTCTTCGCCGACGCTCGCTGGCCGGAGTTCGAGCTGGAGCTGTGGGGGCCGGGGTCGGTGTCCCGCGTGCGCGACGGGTCCGCAGGCGAAGCCATCCGGCTTGGCCGCCGCTGGCTGGCCCACATCGACGCCGTGCTGCGCCGCGCGCCGGAAACGCGGATTTCCCCCGACGCCTGAGCATGGTTGCCAAGCGTAGCCGTAGGGTGTGAAGCTGGCCCCATTGGGGGAGATTCACCATGAAACTCAGTGCGCCGACCGCGATCCTGTTTCTGCTGTCGCTGATCCTCGTCGTCATCGGGGTCATCAGCCACCTGCAGCCCAGCCTGCTGGCCGCCCTGCCGCCGATGGTGGTGGAGAACAAGTTCTGGTTCGTCGTCGGCGGCTACGGCGTGCTGACGGCCGGGGTGCTGTTCAAGGGGCTGTAGGCGCGGCCGGAGCGGCGCCTCAGTCGTTGCGCCGCTCGACCGCCGCCAGGAACCGCTCGCAGACGTAATCCGCCTGGGCGTCGCTCATGTACGGGTGCAGCGGCAGCGACAGCACGCGCCCGGCGAGGCGCTCGGCCGCAGGCATGCCGCCTTCCGGGTTTAGGTGGGCGAAGGCCTTCATGGTGTTCAGCGACTGCGGGTAATAGATCGCCGTCGGCACCCCGTCCTCCTTCAGGCGCGCCTGGACGGCGTCCCGGTCGTCGATGGCCACCGTGTAGTAGCCCCAGCCGCTCTCGGCGCCGGGGGCGAAGCTCTGTTCGTCGAAGGCGCCGGCCAGCCGCTGATTGTAGACGGCGGCGATCTCGCCCCGGCGTTTCAGTTCGTCGCCGAAGATCTTCAGCTTCTCGGTGACGATGGCGCACTGGATGGAGTCCAGACGGCCGTTCATCCCGACGCGGACGCTTTCCTTCCGGCCCGAGTCGGTGCCGTGCCAGCGGATCTGCTCGCAGGCCTCCCAAAGACGCTCGTCGCGGAACATGATCGCACCGCCGTCGCCGTAGCAGCCCAGGGACTTGGCCGGGAAGAAGCTGGTGCCGGTCACTTCGGCGATGTTGCCGGCGTAGCGGCCGTTCCAGCGGCAGCCGAACGACTGGGCGGCGTCGGCCAGCACCGTCATGCCCTCGCGCTCGGCGATAGCGAACAGGGCCTCGTAGTCGGCGGGAATGCCGAACAGGTCGACGGCCACGACAAGTTTCGGGGTCAGGCCCCTGCCCTTTGCCTCGGCGATCCGCCGTTCGAGGTCTTCCGGATCCATCGCGAAATCGCGGGCGCGGACGTCGACGAAGACCGGCGAGCCGCCGGAGATCATCGCCGCCGAGCAGGTGGCGTTGTAGGTGAAGGCCGGCAGGAAGACCGCGTCCCTCTCTGTCAGGCCCAGGGCCATCATCGGGATGATCAGGGCGTCGGTGCCGTTGCCTACCGCCAGCGCCCGCTTCGCGCCCGTGAAGTCGCACAGCGTCTGCTCCAGCTCGGCGACCTCGGGACCGTTGATGTAGGCGCCGTGGTCCAGGATCCGGATGAACCGCGCCTCCACCGCCTCGCGCACGCGGGCCTGCTGGGCCTTGAGGTCGATGAAGGCGATGGGCTCGGGGGGCGTGGGCATGGGAATACTCTCGATAGTCAGGCGGCGGCGTGGTCGACGGCCAGCGCCAGAATCAGGGCGCCGGTGGCCTCGTCCCCGGTCACGGCGGGGCGCTCGGCCTCGCCGCGCACCGCGGCGATGAAGTCGGCGACGCTGGCGCCCAGCGGGTCGCGGCCGCGCGCCGTTTCGGCGAAGTGCTCGTTCAGGTGAAACGGCGTGGAGTTCTCGAAGGTCCGCGCCACGAAGTCGATTTCGACCTCGCCGGACGGATAGACCAGCTTCATGGTCCGCTCCCGGTCCTCGGCGATGCGCGAGGCCTGGAAGGCCGCGACCATGCCGCCGGGGAAGACGATCTCGGCGGACGTCTCGTCGGACAGGGCGCTCTCGACCGACCGGCCGCGGGCGGTCACCCGGGCGGCCTCCTCGCCGGACAGGGCGAGCGCCAGGTCGAGGTCGTGGATCATCAGGTCCAGCACGACAGACACGTCGTCGCTACGGCCGGTCCACGGCCCCTTGCGCACGGCTTCCACGCGCGTCGGCTTCTCGGGCGTCGAGAACAGGCCCATCTCCTGGAAGACGATCCGCTCCTGGTGGCCGCAGGCGACAACCCGGTCCGCGTCGCGCGCGGCCTCGAGGATCGCCACCGCTTCCTGGATGGAAGAGGCGATCGGCTTCTCGACATAGACGTGGACCCCGGCCTCGAGGGCGCGGACAGCCAGCGAGGCGTGGGCCACGGCGGGAGCGGCGATGGTCAGCACGTCGATCTGGCCGATGAACTCGTCCCAGCGGCCCTCCAGGAAGACGCGCGCGCCGATCGACTCGCCCAGGACCTCCGCCCGGCCGGTGCCGCGGTCGTAGATGCCGACGAGTTCGACGCCGTCTGCCTCGGCGTATTTGCGCGCGTGGTAGCCGCCGAACACGCCGGCGCCGGCCACGCCCGCCCGTAGGACGGCTGTCATCTAGGCTCCCAGGAACAAGCGCGGCGGAAACTGCCGCCGGTCGAATCCCTGCGCAATACCGGATCGATCACGTTCCGTCGCGGTTTGTTGCGCGCGCCCGGTGCGCTAGAAGCCGGGCCGACCCCTCACTGGAGCAGTATTCCGTGGCCCGACTTTTCGACGCCTACGTCATCGCCGACTGGACCGCAGCCGAAGGCAAGAAGACCGGCGACCAGTCGCTGTGGATCGGCGTGGTCAAGCGCGACGTGCGCTTCCGCCTGGCCTACGAGGGGCACAATCCCGCGACCCGCGCGGAGGGCGAGGCCCTGCTGCGCACCCTGCTGGCGGACCTGCGCAAGCAGGGGCAACGCGTGTTCCTCGGCTTCGACTTTCCGCTCGGCCTGCCGGAGGGCACCGCCCAGCGCCTGCAGCTGAAGGGCGACCCCTGGGCCGCGGCGTGGAAGTTCATGGTCTCGAACGTCGTCGACAAGGCCGACAACACCAACAACCGCTTCGCCGTCGCGGCCAAGATGAACCGCCTGATGACCGATGAGGCGCGGCCCTTCTGGGGCGCGCCGGCGCGATTCACCCAGCGCTGGATGGCGAGCACCAAGCCCGCCGCCGGCTATGGCGAGATCCCGGAGTTCCGCCGCGCCGAGCGCGCCGCCAACGCCAGGAAGGCCGGTCTGAAGCCGGTCTGGCAGATGCATGGCGCCGGCGTCACCGGCGGCCAGGCCCTGCTGGGCATGGCCGCGGCCAGGCGCCTGGTGGACGAGCTCGGGCCGTCGGTGGCGGTCTGGCCGTTCGGGACCGGCTGGCGCAAGCTCGACAAGGCCGATGTGGAGCCGCTCGGGGTGCTGGTCGCCGAGGTGCACCCGGCCATGTTCCCGCCGGTGAAGCCGGAACCCGGCGAGGGCAAGACCGCGGCCGCCGTGCGCGGCCTGGCCGAGGCCATCGCACGCCTCGACGACAAGGGTGGGCTGGCGCCCCTGTTCGCCCCGCCCGCCGGGATGGGCGAAGCCGACATCGCCGCCGTGGAGCGCGAGGAAGGCTGGATCCTGGGCGCCTGATCCGGCCTAGACGGGCCGCTTAGCCAGGATCAGGAATCGGGCGGTCAGCAGGCCGGCCGACACCAGGCTGGCGACGATGATGGCCCAGACGATGCCGTCGAGCCCCAGGCCCGCCGGATGCGCGAGGAACCATCCGAGCGGCAGCATGATCAGGCCGTAGCTGACGATGTGGAACAGGGTCGGCGTCAGGACGTCGGCCCGCGCCCGCAGGGCCTGGGCCGCCACCACCTGGACCCCGTCGGCCACGAAGAAGAGGCACGACAGCAGCAGCGCCGGCACGGCCAGGGCCAGCAGGCGGGGATCGGCGGAATAGGCCCCGGCGATCCAGCGGGCCCCCACGAACACGGCCACGCAGACCGCGACCATGACCACCGCCGCGGTCGCGATCCCCAGCAGTCCCGAGCGGACGACGCCGGCGCCGTCGCGGGCGCCGTAGGCGCGGCCGACCAGCACGCCGGTGGCGGCCGACAGGCCCAGCGGCCCCATGAAGATGATCGCCGCGACGTTCAGGACTACGCTCCAGGCCGCCACCTCGATCCCGCCCAGCAGGCCGGCGATGAAGGTCATGGCGCCGAAGGCCCCCACCTCGACGAAGTAGGAGGACCCCGAACCGTAGCCGATGCGCCGCTGCTCGACGGCCGCGCGCGGGCCGTCGATCGGGCGGGCGAAGATGCCCAGCGCGCGGGCCTGCGGCAGGCGCAGGATGTAGACCGCAAGGAAGACGACGAGCGCGGCGCGGGCCGAGAAGGTGGCCCAGGCCGAAGCCACCGCGCCCTCGACCGGGAAGATCGACTGCCCGGGGACCAGCCAGAGGTTCACCGCCAGGTTCACGCCGTTGGCGACCCAGATGGCGATCATGCTGGCCTTCGGCTTCGAAAGCGCTTCGAGATAGAACTGGCCGACGCAGGCCAGCAGATAGAAGGGCAGCGACAGGGCGAAGATCTGCATCGCGCGGCTGGCGCCGTCAGCCAGCGACCGCTCCAGCCCCATCTGGTGCATCACGGGCGGGCCGGCGAAGACCAGCAGCACGACCGACGCCACCCCGATCCAGAAGGCGTAGACCAGGCCCCGGCGCAGCACCCCGCCGGTCGCCTCGGGCCGGCCTTCGCCGAGATGGCGCGCGGTCATGACCTGCACCCCCATCAGCAGGCCCACGGAAGTGGTCAGCACGATCGAGGTCGGCGCCCAGCCCAGGGCATGCCAGCCGAGCTGCTCGGCCGAGTGACGCCCCACGACGATGGCGTCGGTCAAGCCCATGACCATGACCCCGATCCGGGCCAGCACGACAGGCCAGGCCAGCGACAACAGCTCGCCCAGCCCCTGCGGCGCGCGCAGGCGGGGAGGTTTGCCGGTCATGGTGGCCGCGGTCGACATGGGGCGGGGAAACTGGAGATGGGCCGCAGGCGGCGCAAGAGGCGGATCAGCGAGGCAGCGGTTCCGACCCCCGAAGCGCCGCGTTAGTGGCCCGTAGGCATCACCCGAGCGTCATCCATTGGCCGCGCGCCGCGGCGCTTCGCGTTCCGCCCTCAACTTCTCCGCCACCAGGAAGGCCAGTTCCAGCGCCTGGTCGGCGTTGAGGCGCGGGTCGCAATGGGTGTGGTAGCGGCGGGACAGTTCGTCTTCGCTCAGCGCGTGGGCGCCGCCGGTGCATTCGGTGACGTCCTGCCCGGTCATCTCGAGGTGCACGCCGCCGGGATGGACACCCTCGGCCCCGGCGATCTCCACGAAGGCCTTCACTTCGCTGAGGATGCGGTCGAAGGGCCGGGTCTTGTAGCCGTTGGTCGCCTTCAGCGTATTGCCGTGCATCGGGTCGATGGACCAGACGACGCGGCGGCCCTCGCGCGCCGTGGCGGCGGCCAGGCGCGGGAAGCGCTCGGCGATGCGGTCCGAGCCGAAGCGGCCGATCAGGGTGAGGCGGCCGGGCGTATCGGCGGGGTTCAGGGCGTCGATCAGGCGCAGCAGCTCGTCCGGTTCGACCGAGGGTCCCACCTTGACCCCGATGGGGTTCTTCACGCCGCGGGCGAACTCGACGTGGGCGCCGTCCAGCTGGCGGGTGCGTTCCCCGATCCACAGCATGTGGGCCGAAGTGTCGTACCAGTCGCCCGTGGTGCTATCGACGCGGGTCAGCGCCTCCTCGTAGTTCAGCAGCAGCGCCTCGTGGCTGGTGAACACCTCCACGCGATGGACTTCGGGCTGCTTGTCGGGGGTCAGGCCGATGGCGGACATGAAGTCCAGCGTTTCGGAAATCTTGTCGGCGAGGTCGCGGTAGCGCGCGCCCTGGGGGCTGTCGGCGACAAAGCCCAGGGTCCACTTGTGGACGTTGTAGAGGTCGGCGTAGCCGCCGCCGGCGAAGGCGCGCAGCAGGTTAAGCGTCGAAGAGGCCTGGTGGTAGGCCTTGAGCAGGCGCGCGGGGTCGGGCGTGCGCGCCCCTTCCTCGAACTCCATGGCGTTGACGATGTCGCCCCGGAAGCTGGGCAGGCTGACCCCGCCGAGCTCTTCCACGGCGCTGGAGCGCGGCTTGGCGAACTGTCCGGCCAGCCGACCCACCTTCACTACCGGCCGGCCGCCGGCGAAAGTGAGCACCACCGCCATCTGCAGGATCAGGCGGAACAGGTCGCGGATGTTGTCGGCGCTGAACTCCTTGAAGCTTTCGGCGCAGTCACCGCCCTGCAGCAGGAAGGCCCTGCCCTCGGCGACCTGGCCGAGCAGTTCGGTGAGACGCCGCGCCTCGCCCGCGAACACCAGCGGCGGCTGGCGGCGCAGTTCGTCCTCCGCGCGCGCCAGCGCTCCCGGGTCCGGATAATCCGTCGGGATCTGCACGGCGGGTCGGTCCCGCCAGGACTGGGGCGTCCAGCGCGTCATGAAACGAAACTATGCTGCGGCGCCGCGAATATCCACAGGGGCGCGCGAAGTTCGAGCTACTCGGCCGCCTGCAGCTGCGGATCGACGTAGGGCTCGCGCATGGTCACCAGCTCCTCCGCGGCGGTCGGGTGGAGCGCCGTGGTCTCGTCCCACTGCCGCTTGGTGATCCCGGCTTTCACGGAGATGGCGGCGAGCTGGATCATCTCCGGCGCGTCGGGGCCGACGATGTGCACCCCCACGATCCGGTCGGTTTTCTGCTCGACCACGATCTTCATCAGCATGCGCTCCTCGCCGCCCATGAAGGCGTACTTCATGGAGCGGAAGCGGGTCAGATAGACATCGACCTTGCCGTAGGCCTTGCGCGCGTCGTGCTCGCTCAGGCCGACGACGCCGACCGGCGGCTGGCTGAAGACGGCCGAGGGCACGCAGGCGTGGTCGTAGGTGGTTGGGTTGTCCCGGAACACCGTCTCGTTGAAGGCGACCGCCTCGCGGATGGCCACTGGCGTCAGGTTGATGCGGTCGGTGACGTCGCCCACGGCCCAGATGTTGTCGGCGGTGGTCTTCGAATAGTCGTCGACCCGGATCGCGCCCGCCTCGTTCAGCTCGACGCCGGCCGTCTCCAGGCCCAGGCCGTCCACGTAGGGACGCCGGCCGGTGGCGAACATGACCACGTCGGTCTCGCAGCGGATGCCGTTGTCCAGCACGTTGACCAGGCCGGTGTCGGTCTTCTCGATGGCCGAATGCTGCGCGGCGAGGATGACGCGGATGCCCCGCTTCTCCAGTTCCCCGGCGAGGTGGGCGCGCACGTCGTCGTCGAAGCCGCGCAGGATGTTAGGCCCGCGGTAGACCAGCGTCACCTCCGATCCCAGGCCCGCGAATATCCCGGCGAACTCGACCGCGATGTAGCCGCCGCCGGCGACCAGGACCCGCTTCGGCAGTTCCGGCAGGTGGAAGGCTTCTTCCGAGGTAATGGCGTGTTCGATGCCGGGCACCACGTCCTCGTCCGGCTTCCACGGACGGCCGCCGGTGGCGATCAGGATCCTGTCCGCGGTGTAGGTCCCTTTGCCCTCGACCTCCACCGTGTGGGCGTCCTTCAGCACCGCGCGGCCGTGGATCATGTCGGCCCCGGCCTTGGCCAGGTTTGCGGCATAGATGCCCGACAGGCGCGCGATCTCCACGTCCTTGGCGGTGATGAAGGTCTTCCAGTCGAAGACCGGCTTCTCGGGAAAGGACCAGCCGTAGCCCTCGGCGGTCTTGAACTGGTGGGCGAAGTCCGAGGCGTAGACCATGAACTTCTTGGGCACGCAGCCGCGGATGACGCAGGTGCCCCCGACCCGATGCTCCTCGGCCACCGCCACCCGCGCCCCGCCGATGGCCGCCAGCCTGGCCGCCCTCACCCCGCCCGAACCGGCGCCGATGACGAAGAGGTCGTAGTCGTAGGCCATGGAAAGCTCCTGATCGCGGTGCTTCACCTAAGCATCAGGAGGCGGCGGGGGAAGTCGCCGGGCGGGCGCCTCCGAAATGCGCCATCTGATCGGCGTGCGCCTTCCGGAAGGCCGGCCGGTCCGTGACGCGCTGGATATAGGCCTCCGTCAGCGGGCGAACGCCGAACGCCCGAATATCGCTGACCCGCAGGATGTCTGCCATCAGCAGGTCCGCGACGGTGAAGCGCCCGGCCGCCAGCCACTCTCGCCCGGCCAGAACCCTCTCGATGTGGTCGAGGCGCTGGGTCATCCAGTCCGTAAGGCCATTCTGGGCATCTCCGCTAATCTTGAGGAACCACCAGGGTACGGTGACCATCTCAACCGAGTTCAGACCCGCGATCGTCCACTGCAGGGTTTCCGCCTCGCCGGCAGGATCGCGCGGCATGAGCGCCTCGCTCTTGTGCGCCAGGTGGAGAAGGCAGGCGCCGCTCTCGAACAGCTTCAACCCGCCATCGTCGAGGAATGGGACCTGTCCGAAAGGCTGGCGGTCCAGATGGTTGGTGGCGCGGTCCTCGAACGGCACGGTGCGGACGGTGTAGTCCAGCCCTGCCTCCTCGCACGCCCATCTCAGTCGCAGATCGCGAACGAATCCGCGCGGAAACTCGGGAACCCAGTCCAGGGTCCAGATCGTCAGGTCGCTCATCGCCGCGGGCCTTTCACGGCAACAGCCGCTCCACTCCGCCGTCGGTCCCGAGGAGGGCCTCCTCCGCGAGGTCGAGAAACAGGCCGTGGTCGACCACGCCGGTGACCGCCTTCAGGTCGGCCGCCAGAGCCGCGGGGTTCTCGATGGCCTGGCAGGCGGCGTCGTAGATCAGGTTTCCGCCGTCGGTCAGCACCGGCTGGCCATCCTTGCTGCGCAGGCGGGGCGCGATCTCGATGCCGTGGTCGATGAGCACGTCGTAGATGCGGTTCGCAGTCTTGCGATGACCGAACGCGACCACCTCTATCGGCAGGGGGAACTTGCCCAGCACCTCGACCTGTTTGGCCGCGTCGGCGATGACGACGCAGCGCTCCGACGCCTCCCACACCAGCTTCTCGCGCAGCAGGGCCGCGCCGCCGCCCTTGATCAGCGCCAGGCCGGGCCCGATCTCGTCGGCGCCGTCGATGGTCAGGTCGATGCGCTTCGCCTCGTCCAGGGTCGACAGCGGCAGGCCAAGCCCGCGGGCCAGCGCCGCGGTGGCCTCGGAGGTCGGCACCCCGGCGGTGATCGTCAGGCCGGCGCCCACCCGCTCGGCCAGGGCGCGGACGAACCAGGCGGCGGTGGATCCAGTGCCCAGGCCCACGGTCATGCCGTCCTGCACGAGTTTGGCGGCGGCGTAACCCGCGGCGCGTTTCTGATCGTCTGCGCTCACGCCTTGTCCTTTCGCTGCTTCGCCGCACGGAAGCGGGCCGCCCAGCCGGGCTTCTCGGTCTGTTCGGTCCGCTCGAAAGCCAGGGCGTCGGCGGAGACATCCTTCGTCACCACCGAGCCGGAGCCGACATAGGCGCCGGCGCCGATGGTCACCGGCGCCACCAGCGACGAGTTGGAGCCGACGAAGGCGCCCTCGCCCACTGTGGTCTTCGCCTTCGAGAAGCCGTCGTAGTTGCAGAAGATGGTCCCGGCCCCGAGGTTGGCCCGCGCCCCGACCTCGCCGTCGCCGATGTAGGCCAGGTGGTTGGCCTTGGCGCCCTCGCCGAAGGTGGCGTTCTTCACCTCCACGAAGTTGCCGATGCGCGCCTTGGGCCCGATGTCCGCGCCGGGCCGCAGCCGCGCGTAGGGTCCGATCTGGGCGCCGCTGCGCACGATACAGCCCTCAAGGTGCGAAAAGGCGTTGATGCGCGCGCCGCATTCCACCTTCACGCCCGGGCCGAAGACGACATTGGGTTCGATCACCACGCCGCCTTCGATCTCCGTGTCGTGGGCCAGGAAGACCGTTTCGGGAGCCGTCATGGAGACGCCGCCGTCGAGCAGTTCGCCGCGGCGGCGGAACTGGAAGATGGCCTCGGCCTGGGCCAGTTCGACCTGGGAGTTGACGCCCAGCACGTCCTCCTCGGCCGCCATGGCGACCTCCGCGCGCAGGCCGCGGCGGCGCGCCAGCTCCACCACGTCGGTCAGGTAGTACTCGCCCTTGGCGTTGTCGTTCCTGACCTCGGCCAGCAGCTCGAACAGCAATCGGGCGTCGAGCGCCATGACGCCGGAGTTGCACAGGGTGATCTGGCGCTCGTCTTCGGAGGCGTCCTTCGCTTCCACGATCCTGACAAGCTCGCCCTCGTCGCCCAGCACGAGACGGCCGTAGGCGCCGGCATCCTCGGCCTCGAAACCCAGCACCGCCACGTCCGCCCCGCCCTCGCGCACCGCGAACAGCGAGGAAATGGCCGTGTCGTCCAGCAAGGGCACGTCGGCATAGGTGATGACCACGTCGCCCTCGAAGCCCTCCAGGGCCTGCCCGGCGGAGCGGACGGCGTGGCCGGTGCCCAGCGGCGGATCCTGCAGCGCGGTCGCGTCCCGGCCCAGGCGCTTCTTCACGTGCTCGCCGACTTCGGGCGAATGGGCGCCGACGACGACCACGATACGCTCGCAGCCCAGGGCCTGCGCCGCGTCGATGGCGCGGTCGAGCATGGTGCGGCCCCCGACCCTGTGCAGGACCTTGGGCGTGGGGGACTTCATGCGCGTGCCCTGGCCGGCGGCCAGGATCACAGCGGCGCGTTCCGCCATGGGACTCAACTCTCCGATTGCGATGGGGGCCGATTTAGCGGAAACCCGCGCCGCTTACGACAGCCTAGGAGACTGAGCGTGCCCCTTTCCGGCGCGACCATCGCGTTCGACCTCGACGGGACCCTGGTCGAGACCGCCCCGGACCTGATCGGGACGCTGAACCTGATGCTGGCCGAGCGCGGCCTGCCGCCCGTGCCGCTGGCTTCCGCGCGGCATCTGGTCGGCGGCGGGGCCCGCCGGATGCTGGAGCACGGCTTCCTGGAGGCCGGGGCGCAGTTCGACGCCGGCGACATGCCCCTGATGGTCGAGCGCTTCGTCGAGCTCTACCGTGGCCGCATCGCCGACGAGAGCCGACCCTTCGACGGAGTCGAAGCGGCGCTGGACGAACTGGCCTCCGAGGGCGCGCGACTGCTGATCTGCACCAACAAACGCACCGACCTGTCCATCGCCCTGCTGGACGAGCTCAACTTGCTGGCGCGCTTCGCCGCGGTGGTCGGTCCCGACGCGGTCACCCGGCGCAAGCCCGACGCCGCCCACCTGGTGGAGGCTGTGGCCAGGGCCGGCGGCGAGATCGGCCGCACCCTGATGGTCGGCGACAGCGACAACGATGTGCTGGCGGCCCGCGCCGCCGGGGCGGCCGTGGTCGCCGTCTCGTTCGGCTACACGGAGACGCCGCCGCACGAGCTGGGCGCCGACCGGCTGATCGACCATTTCAGCGAGCTTCCGGCCGTCGCACGCGCGCTGCTTCGCTGAGGCTTGCGCCGCGAACGCGAGCGGGCTATCTGCACGCCTCCCCGATTGGCAAGGACGCGTAGCTCAGCGGGAGAGCATTCGCTTCACACGCGAAGGGTCGCTGGTTCAATCCCAGCCGCGTCCACCACTCTTCTCTTTCCCCGGCCGCCGGACCGACGTTATTTCGCGGCGCGGGCTATCCGCGCGCGAAACGGCTCGCGCTCCAGCGCCTGAAGCGCAGACTCGAAGACCGCGCTCAGATCGCACCCCAATTCCTCGCTGAGGGATGCGGCCGCTGCCGCCGTTGCGGCCCACTTGCGACGCAAGACAGGCTCGGCCGCGAGGGCCTTGGCGGTCGGATGCACACGCTTCTCCCGACGGTCCGCGCCTGCTTCCAACCTCACCCAGCCAGTCTTCTGCATCTGCGCGACGGTCTGACTCAAGGCTGAATGGGACAGCCCGGTCCTGTCCGAGAGATCTCGGATACGTACCGGCCCGCCTTTGAACAGGTGCTGCATCACCGGCGTGTACCTCGGACGAAACTCAAGCCCGGCCTCGCGGTATGCGGCTTCCACATCGCCATCGAGGGCGTCGAGTAGACGACGCAGCTGCATTCCGAGTCCGGCGCCGCTTGCCATTATATAAGCCCTTACATATTAGTGCTGTGATATTTGGGAGTGATGCCATGATCGCTGCGTTGACCGCCACCCTCCTTCTCACGGCCGCTTGCCCGACGCACGGCCAGGTGCTTGCGGCGGCGGCCGACGCCGTCGAAGCGCGCTACGTCACCGAGGCCGAGGGCCAGCGGATCGCAGGCCAGATGAGGGAGTGGCGCAGCAGCGGTCGCTATCGCCAATCCTGCAGGGATACGGAGAGCTTCCTCGAGCAGGTGAACTCCGATCTCGATCTCCTGGACCCGCACTTCTTCCTCGAGAAGACCGACGCAAACGGCGGGACGGGTGATGACTGGCTGACATCCTGGCGCGCCGAAAGCCGCACTGTGAACGCCGGCATTCGCGACGTGAGAGTGCTTGAGGGCAACGTCGGCTATCTCCGGATCAGCAGCTTCTATCCATGGGATCTCGCGCGCCCGAAACTGGAAGCCGCCCTTCACTTTCTGGCCGATGTTGACGCGCTGATCATCGACGTGCGCGGAAATGGCGGCGGGGACTCGGCCACAGCGTCCCACCTGGTCCGCGCTCTGCTCGGCCGCGAAACCACTGCCGTGCAGGCTATCGAGTCCCGCGCCGGCCTGACCCGAGAGCTTCTGCCGCAGCTGTCGCTGCCGGCGACGCCTTTGAATATTCCCGTCGCCGTACTCATCGATCGGCGATCGGGTTCGGCGTCGGAGTACGTCGCCTATTCACTGCAGGCGGAGGGCCGCGCCGTTCTCGTGGGCGCCCGCAGCGGCGGTGTCGCCACCATGTTCGGCGATCCGATCCCGCTCGGGAGCGGCTTCTCGTTATCGGTCCCCGAGTCGCGTCCGGTGAACCTTCGAACCGGCGCCAACTGGGAAGGCGGCGGCGCCCGGCCCGATCTCCCCGGAGGGGACGACCCGCTCCATGTGGCGCGACGAATGCTGGAAGAGGCGAAGAACTAGGCTTGCGACCCCCTACCGCGCCTTCCCGTCCTTCAGGATCTCGCGCGCCGCGTTGTGCCCCGGCGCGCCGGTGACGCCGCCGCCGGGGTGGGTTCCGGAGCCGCAGAGGTAGAGCCCGGGTATGGGTGAGCGGTAGTTGCCGTGGCCCAAAGTCGGGCGGGCGCTGAACATCTGGTCGAGGCTGAGCTGGCCGTGGAAGATGTCGCCGCCGACGAGGCCGAACCTGCGCTCCAGATCCAGCGGGGTCAGCGCCACGCGGCCAAGCACCGACGCCTTGAACCCCGGCGCCATGGCGTCGACCGTGTCGATCATCAGATCGGCGACCTCGTCGCGGTGCGCGTCCCAGCTTCGGCCGTCGGGAAGCTCCGGCGCCACGTGCTGGCAGAACAGGCTGGCCACGTGCTGGCCCGGCGGGGCCAGGCTGTCGTCGAGCGTCGAAGGAATCAGCATCTCGACGATCGGCTGCCTGGACCAGCCGTGGGTGCGCGCGTCCATGAAGGCGCGATCCATGTAGGCCAGGCTCGGCGCGATGATGATCCCCGCGGTCAGGTGGTCGCCGGGGTCAGGGTGGCAGGCGAAGCGCGGCAGTTCCGACAGCGCCACGTTCATCCGGAATGTGCCCGACCCCGAGCGATAGCGGTCGATGCGCTCGTTGAAGTCCGCCGGCAGCAGGGCCGGATCCAGCAGCTTCTGGAACAGCAGGCGCGGATGGATGTTCGACACCACCCGGTCGCACAGGATGGCGTCCCCACCCTCGGTGAGCACGCCGGTCGCCTTGCCGTCCTTGACGAGGACTTCCCGCACCGCCTGGCCGGTGAGGATCTGCACGCCCTGTTCCTCGCACGCGCGGGCCATGGCCTGGGTGATGGCCCCCATGCCGCCAATGGCGTGGCCCCAGGCCCCCTTCTTGCCGTTCACCTCGCCGAAGACGTGGTGCAGCAGAACGTAGGCGGTGCCCGGCGTGTAGGGGCTCGCGTAGGCGCCGACGACGCCGTCGAAGCCGTAGGCGGCCTTGATCGGATCGCTCTCGAACCAGCCGTCCAGCCAGTCACCGGCCGACTGCGAGAACAGCGCCAGCAGGTCGCGGCGGCCGGTGGTGGACAGTTTCGAGAGCTTTCCGCCGATGGCTGCCGACTTCAGCAGTTCGGGGATCGCGTCGAAGAAGCTGCCCTCCACCACATTCGGCGGAGTGGTGAGGACCAGCTCGCGCAACACGTCGGCGATGGCGTCCAGCCGTTCGCCGTAGGCGTCCAGCCGCTCGGCGTCGCGGGCGCTGTACTTCGCCACCTCCTGCTTCGTGCGGCCGCCCCCGACGCAGAGGTAGTCCTTGCCGTTCAGCGGGAGGAAGTTGGACAGATTGCGCTCGACAACCTTCAGGCCGTGGCGCGGCAGGTCCATGTCCCGGATCACCCTGGGGTTCAGCAGCGACACCGTGTAGCTGGCCGTGGAGTTGCGGAAGCCCGGGTGGAACTCCTCGCTGACGGCCGCGCCGCCGACCACTTCGCGCCGCTCCAGCACCGTCACCTTCAACCCCGTGCGAGCCAGGTAGAAGGCGCAGACGAGGCCGTTGTGCCCGCCGCCGATGATGACGATGTCGGTTTCTTTCATGGGCTTGTCACGCGGCCTTGGGCGGGTGGTTCAGCTTGGCCTCGGGGATCGCGGCCCTGAGGCGACGGGCGAAGGCGGCCAGGCAGACCTCGCCGGGGCCGAGGGGCCCGGAGACGTAGGACGAGGACATCATCCCCGCCTGCACGCGTTCGATCAGGGTCGTGTCCTCGGCGTTCACCTGGCGGTTGATGCGCCAGTTGAGATAGCGCGCCGCCCGCGCCTCGCGACGCGCATCGGACCGGACATAGGCGATCTCCCGGATCAGGGTCTCGGTCGGCGAAACCGGGATGAACTGCATGAAGTCGACCTGGTCGGCATAGACGTCGAACGCCACGTTCGGCCACAGGCGGTAGTAGTTCCAGGTCCGCGCCTGCTCGGGCGTCAGATGGTCGAAGTGCGGGAGCAGGGCCTGATAGGCCCGCTCCGACCAGTTGGCCGAGGGACGCTCGACGATGACGCCGCTCATCTTGTCGGCCCAGGCTTCCGCCTCCAGCCGGTAGCTGTTTCCGAACAGACGCGTCAGCCCCGGGTGCGCCACGGGGATGTGCAGCCCGTCGCCGTAGTTGTCGGAGATGTTCTTCCAGTTCACCGGGCGCGGCCGTAGCGTCACGCGGCCCTGGGGAACGAGGTCCTCGAAGCCATGAGGTTCGATCTCCGGCTCGTAGGGAGCCATCATCTCGGCCACCGAGGGCGCGCCCGGCCCGGCGGCCGCGAAGCGGACGAAGACGAAGCCGCGCCAGATCTCCATGCCCAAGGGGACGAGTCCGTGCGCGGCCTTGTCCAGGTCGCCGAAGCCCTGCCACGGCGGGATCGCCTTCAGGGCCCCGTCGAGCCCGTAACTCCAGGCATGGTACGGGCAGACGAGACGGTGGCCGCAGTTGCCCTGGTCGCCGTCGGCCAGCCGCGCCGCCCGGTGACGGCAGACGTTGTGGAAGGCGCGCACCTCGCCGTCCGCGCCCCGCAGCACCAGCGCCTTCTCGCCCAACAGGTCGAGCGTCGTGTAGTCCCCGGGCTCAGGGACGTCGTTGACGTGACAGACCAACTGCCAGGTCGTACGGAACAGCCGCTCGCGCTCGAGCTCGAAGAAGCCCGGGTCATGGTACATCCAGGCGGGCAGGCTCTGTTCCATCCCCTCCCCTTCGATCAGCCGCGCGCCGCGAAACCGGCGAGCAGTTCCACGAACCAGCGGGCCGCCGTCAACGAGCCGAGGTCGCCGACCTCCAGGGACGGATCGTATTCCGTCAGATCGACGGCGGCGACCTTGGGATGAGCGCCAATCACCCGGGCGGCGTCGAAGAAATCGTGGACCGGGATGCCGCCGGGTCGGGCTCCGGGCGCCGCAGGAAACTGGCCCCGGTCGATCACGTCGATATCGAAGTCCACATAGATCCGGCTGGAAAATTGCCCCAGTCTTTCAAGCTCTTCAGCGACGATCTTCGCCGTCCCATGCAGCCGGCACTCGCGCGCGGTGCGCACCGAGATTCCCGCCGCCTTCGCCGTTTCGTGCGCGCGCCGGGTATTGGCGAAGGCCGCCAGGCCCACCTGGCTGACGCGCCGGCCTTCCAGCCCGTCCTCCAGCAGCGCCTTGATCGGGTTGCCGTTGTTCAGGCCGCAGTCGGTGTCGCGCAGGTCGAAGTGAGCATCGAGAGTGAGCACTCCCACGGCGTCCAGCGGGCCCAGCCCGTGCACGCCCGGCCGGGTCACGGCGTTGTTTCCGCCGAGCACGATGGTGAGCGCCCGGCGCGAAGCCTGCGCCCCGACCGCATCGCGGACCGGCCCGAAGGCGTCGGCCGGCGACGTGATCTTAAGCGGCAGGTCCCCCGCGTCGTGGACGCGCAGGTGCGCCAGGTCGGCGCCCGTTTCGACATCATAGGTGCTCATGCGCGGCAGCGCCCGTCGCAGAGCCGTCGGGGCCAGGTCGCAGCGGCCCGGGGTCAGCGACCGCTCGCCCAGGGGCGCGCCGATGATGGCCGCCGGAGCGTCGGGATAATCGCCCACCAGGTCGGCGGCTGACAGCCAGCCCTTGCATTCGGAAGCGTTCGGATCGCGCATGGTCATGGCGTAGCCTAGCGGCGGCGCGCCTGTCCATTTAAGACACGCCCCCATGTGGGACCTGCTGCTCCTGGACTGTTCCGCCGCCACCATGACGAACGGCGCGGAAGCGCCCTATGGCGCGATCAACGACGCCACCATCGGGGTGCAGGACGGCCGCATCGCCTGGCTCGGACCGCGAGCCGCCCTGCCCGGCGAAGCGGCATCGCTCGCCCGCGACGTGCGCGGGCTCGACGGAGCCTGGGTCACGCCGGGCCTGATCGACTGCCATACTCACCTGGTGTTCGGAGGAAACCGGGCGGTCGAGTGGGAAAGACGCCTGAACGGCGCAACCTACGAAGAGATAGCGAACGCCGGCGGAGGCATCCTGTCCACCGTGCGGGCGACCCGCGCTGCGTCGGTGGAGGCGCTCGTCGCCAGCGCCGCCGACCGCCTGGCCGCCATGACCGCCCAGGGTGTCACCACGATCGAGATCAAGTCGGGCTACGGCCTGGACCTCGAGAGCGAGCTGAACATGCTGCGGGCGGCGACCCGGCTTGCCGACACCGGGCGCGTGCGGGTCTCCCGCACCCTGCTGGCGGCGCATGCCGTGCCGCCTGAATACCGTGACAATCGTGAAGCTTATGTCGAGCTCATCACCCGACACATCATTCCTGCCGCCGTGAACGAAGGTCTGGCCGACGCGGTTGACGCCTACTGCGAGACCATCGGGTTCACGCCTGCGGAGGTCGATCGCATCTTCACCGCGGCCCGCAGCCACGGACTGAAGGTCAAGCTCCACGCCGAGCAGCTGAGCGACCAGGGGGGCGCAGCGCTGGCGGCGTCGCATGGGGCGCTGTCAGCCGACCACCTCGAACACCTTACCGACGCGGGCGTCGCCGCCATGGCCGCGGCCGGCACGGTCGCGGTGTTGCTGCCCGGGGCCTTCTACTTCCTGCGCGACCCCTCGCCGCCGCCGGTCGCGAAACTGCGCGAGGCGGGGGTAGCGATGGCCGTTGCTACGGACTGCAACCCCGGAACCTCGCCGCTCACCTCGCCCCTGCTGGCGATGAACATGGCCTGCACCCTGTTCCGCCTGACGCCGGAAGAGGCTCTGGCGGGCTTCACCCGCCACGCCGCCCGCGCCCTGGGCCTGCAGGAGGAGACCGGCGTCCTTGAACCCGGCAAGGCCGCCGATCTTGCCATATGGCGTATCGACGATCCTTCCGAGCTCGCCTATTGGATGGGCGCAAATCCGCTGGCCGGGCGCTACCTCGCCGGCCGTGACCCCGATCGAGAATAGCCAATGAACGTTTCCGCCAACGCCATGGCGAACACGCGCGTGGTCCGCGCGCCGCGTGGACCCGAGATGAGCTGCAAGACCTGGGGCGCCGAAGCAGCGCTTCGCATGTTGATGAACAACCTCGATCCCGAGGTGGCCGAGCGCCCCGAGGAGCTGGTCGTCTATGGGGGCATCGGCAAGGCGGCGCGGACCTGGGAGGCGTTCGACCGGATCGTGGAGCAGTTGCGGACGCTCGAAGCCGACCAGACCCTGCTCGTGCAGTCGGGCAAGCCGGTCGGCGTCTTCCGCACCCATGCGGACGCGCCGCGTGTCCTGATCGCGAACTCGAACCTGGTGCCGAAGTGGGCGACTTGGGAGGTGTTCAACGACCTCGATCGCAAGGGGCTCATGATGTACGGCCAGATGACGGCCGGCTCGTGGATCTACATCGGCACCCAGGGGATCGTTCAGGGCACCTACGAGACCTTCGTCGAGATGGGCCGCCAGCACTACGGCGGCGATCTTGCGGGCCGGTGGATCCTGACCGCGGGCCTGGGCGGCATGGGCGGGGCCCAGCCGCTGGCGGCCACCATGGCCGGCGCCTCGTGCCTGGCCGTGGAATGCCAGCCGTCGCGGATCGAGAAGCGGCTGGAGACCCGTTACCTCGACACGGCGGTGGAGGACCTCGACGAGGCCCTGAGGCTCATCGAACAGTCGGTGCGGGACAAAAAACCCTTGTCGGTTGGTCTGTTGGGGAACGCGGCCGAGGTATTGCCTGAACTGGTGCGTCGCGGCGTGAAGCCCGATGCGGTGACCGACCAGACCTCGGCCCACGACCTGGTCAACGGCTACCTGCCGCTGGGCTGGACCGTGGCCGAGTGGGAGGAGAAGCGGCAGGCGGATCCGGCGGCGGTGGAGAAGGCCGCCCGCGCCTCGATCCCCGAGCACGTGAAGGCCATGCTGGCGTTCCAGGCGGCCGGCGTCCCGACCTTCGATTACGGCAACAACATCCGCCAGGTCGCCTTCGACGAGGGCGTGGCCAACGCCTTCGATTTCCCCGGCTTCGTCCCGGCCTACATCCGGCCGCTGTTCTGCCGCGGCGTCGGGCCGTTCCGCTGGGCCGCCCTGTCCGGCGATCCCGAGGACATCCGCAAGACGGACGCGGCGATCAAGAATTTGTTCCCGGATAACAGGCACCTGCACCAGTGGATTGACATGGCGCAGGAGCGCATTGCGTTCCAGGGCCTGCCGGCGCGCATCTGCTGGATCGGCCTGGGCGACCGGCACCGGGCGGGTCTGATGTTCAACGAGATGGTGGCCTCTGGCGAACTGAAGGCCCCGATCGTCATCGGGCGTGACCACCTAGACTCCGGCTCCGTCGCCAGCCCCAACCGCGAGACTGAGGCCATGATGGACGGGTCCGATGCGGTGTCCGACTGGCCGCTGCTGAACGCCCTGCTCAACACCGCATCGGGCGCCACCTGGGTGTCGCTGCACCACGGCGGCGGCGTCGGCATGGGCTATTCCCAGCACTCCGGCATGGTGATCGTCGCCGACGGCACGCCGGAGGCGGCGGCGAGGCTGGAGCGGGTGCTGTGGAACGACCCGGCGACCGGGGTGATGCGCCACGCCGACGCCGGCTACGACATCGCCGCCGACTGGGCGCGCGAGCAGGGGCTGAACCTGCCTTCGCTGGAGGATCGCGCGTGAGGCCGCACACGCTTCGCCTGCAGGTGGGCGCAGGTCCCCTGCCCCTTTCCGTGCTGCGCGGCGCCTACGACGGCCCGGTGAAGGTCGAGCTCGCGCCCGAAGCGGCCAGGGCCGTGGAAGCCGGCGCACGCGCAGTGGCCGACATCATCGACCGCAGCGCCACCGTCTACGGCATCAACACGGGCTTCGGCCTGCTGGCCAACACATCCATCGCCCGCGACGATCTCGAGGCGCTGCAGCGCAACCTGGTGCTCAGCCACGCCTGCGGCGTCGGCGCCCTGATGCCGGATGCGGTGGTGCGCCTGATGATGGTGCTGAAGATCGCGTCGCTGTCGCGCGGCGCGTCGGGCGTGCGCCCGCAGACCATCGACGCCCTCTGCCGCCTGCTGGAAGCCGAGGTTTATCCGTGTGTTCCGGCGCGCGGCTCGGTCGGCGCCTCAGGCGACCTTGCGCCGCTGGCGCACCTTGCGGCCGCGCTGCTCGGCGTCGGGGAGTGCCGGGTCGGCGGGGCGGTCATCGGCGCCGGCGAGGCCCTGGCCCGCGCGGGGGTGGCGCCGCTGACGCTCGGCCCCAAGGAGGGTCTGGCGCTTCTGAACGGCACCCAGGCCTCCTGCGCCATGGCGCTGGCAGGCCTGTTCGCCGCCGAGAACGTATTCGCCGCCGCCATCGCGGCCGGCGTCCTGTCGACCGACGCAGTGAAGGGGTCCGACGTGCCCTTCGACCGCCGCATCCACGAGCTTCGCGGACAGCCCGGACAGATCGACGTCGCCGCCGCCCTGCGAGGCCTGCTGGCCGGCAGTGAGATCCGCGAGAGCCACCGGGGCGAATGCGGCAAGGTGCAGGACCCCTACTCCTTCCGCTGCCAGCCGCAGGTCATGGGCGCGGCCCTGGATGTGCTGCGCCACGCCGCCCGCACCCTGGAGATCGAGGCGTCGGGCGTCACCGACAATCCGCTCGTCTTCGCCGAGGACGGCGAGGTGCTGTCCGGCGGCAACTTCCACGCCGAGCCGGTCGCCTTCGCGGCCGACCAGATCGCCATGGTCCTCTGCGAGATCGGCAACATCTCCGAGCGCCGCACGGCCATCCTCGTCGACCCGAAGATGAGCGGCCTGCCGGCCTTCCTGGTCCGGGAATCCGGCCTGAACTCGGGGTTCATGATCGCCCAGGTCACCGCCGCGGCGCTGGTGGCCGAGAACCGCATGCTGGCGCACCCGGCGGTGGTCGACACCGTGCCGACCAGCGCCAACCAGGAGGACCACGTCTCCATGGCCGCCCACGGCGCCCACCGCCTGGCCCAGATGGCCGAGAACGCGGCCCATGTGGTGGGGATCGAACTCCTGGCAGCCGCCCAGGGCGTGGAGTTCCACCGCCCGCAGAAGAGCTCCGAAGCGATGGAACGGCTGCTCAGGCAGGTCCGCAACGGGGCGCCTGCCTATGATCACGACCGCTACTTCGCGCCGGACCTCGCGTTCGCCGGGCGCTTCGTGATGGAGGGTGGCGCGCGGAACTACGCCGACAGCCTGCTCCCCTCGACAGCGCGCGCCTAGGCGGCGAACCTCAGCTGCCGCTCACCTCGCCGGAGCCCGACACTTCCTGCTGCAGCGACCGCGGACGGCGGGTGAACCGCATGTCGCCGGAACCGGAGAGGTCCACGCGGACCTCTCCCTCCGGCCCGGCCGACACGTCTCCGGACCCGGCGATCTCGATCACCGCGTCGGTGATCTGAAAGCCGTCGAGGTCGACGTCGCCGGAGCCGTTGACGCGCAGGTCCAGCTTGCCGGTCCGCCCGGTCCCTTCCACGTCGCCGGATCCGTCGATCACGACGCCGAGGTTCGGCTGGTCATAGTCCTCCAGGAGCAGGTCGCCCGAGCCGGCGATGCGGAAGCTGTTCACGTCGGGCGCCGTGACGGTGATCTCGAGGACTTCGGTCTCGCTCCAGACGTGGATGCCGTTGCGGCCGAAGCGCATGTAGGCGCGCTCGTCGTCGTGGCCCGTCAGGCTGAGCCGGCCATTGGCCAGCTTCACGCGGTCGACTGCCGCCTCGGGACCGGAGACGACCACGCCGGGCGTGTCGCCCTGTACGTAGGTGACGTTCACGGGCAGATCGATGGTGAGGCTCTGGCCGCTCCAGGCCAGGTTGCGGGTCACGGTCGGGCTTTCCTTACCGCGCCGGAAGTTGAAGCTGCCGTCCCCGGCGTGCTCGTCGGTGATCACCCAGGTCCAGTCGTTCCTGGCGAGGTCGCGGCTGCCCAGGGCGGCGGCGCCGCCGAGGCAGGCCAGGCACAGCACGAGGGCGGCGCCGGCGATGATGAAGAGGCTGCGGGTCATGCCGGGTCTCCCGTGGCGGTGGGCGCCTGTTGGGGTTCGAGGGCGGGCTTGAGAAGCCGGTAGTGGAGGCGCGCGAACCAGACGACGCCGTTGACCAGCCAGATGGTGAAGATCGACAGCAGGGCGCCGACAGAGACGGAACCGGCCATAAGGCCAAGGCCCGCGAGGATGGCGGCCAGCGGACCGCCCGGCGCCTCGACGAACGGCCCCACCACCATGATGAAGCCGCCCGCGAAGAAGACGCTGACCACCGCGATGAACAGGCCGAACAGCGCGCCCAGCACGCCCATCAGGAGCGGCAGCAGGAACATTATGTCGATGGCGCCCAGGCCGAGCACCGCCAGGATGGCGCCGGCGGCGGCCGAGGGGTTCTGCTCCTGGCGCCAGCGCTGGATGCCGGCTTCCGCCTTGAGTTCCCGGGCGAGGCGGTCGGGCGATCCGAGGGCTTCTGCCACCTCGGTCTCGCTGCGGCCGGCGGCGGCGGCGTCTTCGAAGTGGGTCTCGTAGTCGGCCACGATCTCGGCCGCCGTGGCCGTGGGCAGGCCGACCAGGCCCTGCCTCAGGCGGGCGATGAATTCGGCGCGGGTCATTGGGCGTCTTCCGTTTCAGAGGGGGCCGCCTGTTCGGGCGGCTCGGCCAGCAAGGCGTCGACGGCGGCGGAGAAGTTGCGCCAGTCGGCTCGCTGGATGATGAGGGCGTCCTGCCCGGCCTGGGTCAGCCGGTAGTACTTGCGCGAGGGACCCGCGGGAGACTCCACGAGATAAGTCTCCACCAGGCCGTCGGCCTGCATACGCCGCATCAGCGGATAGATGGTCCCCTCGCCCATGCCGATGGCGTCGGCCAGTCGCGACGCGATCTCGTAGGCGTAGCTGTCCCCGCGGGAGAGGACGGCCAGGACGCATAGTCCCAGGACCCCCTTCTTCAGCTGGACATCGATGGTTCCGGTCGGCCCGGTGTCGGTGTTCATGGGCTGAGTGTATGCCGCAAGGTATCTGTCTGTGCAAGGTAGCTTGCATAAGGTGACAAGGATTTAATCTCGCCGTTCGACCAGCCGGGCGCGTGCGCGATCCATCAACCATTGTCGGCGAAGCTCTTTCCGATCGGAGACGGACGATGTGGGGCATCGGCGCCATCCTTCTGCTGAGCGGCCTGGCGGCCATTCAGCCGGCTTCGCTGCTGGTAGGGGCGCCGCTGCTCCTGGCGGGAGCCGCGCTTCTGTGGATCGCGCGCAAGCGCGGACGGCCGCCCGGCCGGGACGAAACCGGGCGCTGGACCATCTTTGTTCTGGCCGAAGCCGCTGCCGCGATCGGGGCGGCGATCGTCGCAATCGGCGTCTTCGACGCCTTTACGGGGCTCTTCGGCGGGTTCGACGGGTCAGACCTGCTGGGCGGCCTGCTGTTCGGCGCGCCTTTCCTCTACCTGTGGCTAGCTCTTCATCGGGCTCTGGCCGCCACGCCCGGGACGGGCGACATGTCGAAGGCGGCGCTGAACGGCGCGGCCCAGGCTGTCGCGATTCCGGTGGTGGCGATCCTCGCGCTCTCGCCGCTGGCGGGCGTGGTCGAGGGACTTCGGGACGAGGGCCCTACGTCAGCCGACACGGTCTTCCCGTACTTCGTCCTCTGGCCTGCGGCCACCATCGCCGCCGTCGTGGCGGGGGCCGCCTGGCGCCGGGGGACAGTTTCGAAATCGGCGTCGCTCGCCTGTCTCTGGACCTGGGCGGCGCTGGGCGTCCTGACGGTCGTCGGGTCGCTGGCGTGCGCCATTCCGTTGCGGGCAACCGAAGACCTGCTGCTGCTCGGTTTCGTGGCGATGTTCGGCGCCGGGGCGACCCTGATCGCCTGGCGCAATCTCGCCGACGCCAGCGCGCGCTCGGCGATGCGCGCCGGCGGCGGGATCCTGGCGCTTGGTGCGGGCGTCCTCGCCGCCCGCCTCCTGCTGGGCCTTGTCGCCTATACGGGCGACTTCGAGCAGGTGACGCAGGACTGGCATATCCTTGTCCTGATCTACCCGCTTGTCTTCCTCGGCGCGGCCGGCCTCCTCGGGCTGGTCGCCTGGCGCAGCCTCAAGGCGGCCCGGCGCAGCGCCGGGCGCTGACCGAAGCCGGCTGCTTGACGCCCGCAGGCGAACCAGGCTGCGATCCGGGGGCCGGCGCCACGATCCGCCGCCGTCCGGCGAACTATCCCGCTGTTTCCGGAACAGCGAAATAACAGCGGGGAACAGCGAAATAACAGCGGGGAACAGCGGGAATGGGCGAGAGCCGGAGACGCGCTCACTGAGAGCGTTCCGTTCGGAAGCGGGGGCGGCTATAGCCTCCGGCATGCCCGAATCCGCCTCTCCCACCTCCCGCCTGATCGACGGCAAGGCGTTCGCCGCCCGGCTGCGCGAACGCGTCGCCCGCGGCGTCTCCAACCTGCAGGACACCCATGGCCTCACGCCTGGCCTGGCCGTGGTCATCGTCGGCGAGGACCCGGCCAGCCAGGTCTATGTCCGCAACAAGGGCGAGCAGACCGCCGCCTCGGGCATGCGATCGGACACCCACCGGCTGGCCGAGGACACGACCACGGAGCAGCTGCTGGACCTCATCGCCAAGCTCAACGCTGACGCCGGCATCCATGGGATCCTGGTCCAGCTCCCCCTTCCCAGGCAGATCGACAGCGCCGCGGTGCTCGACGCCATCGACCCGGACAAGGACGTCGACGGCTTTCACGTCGTCAATGTCGGACGGCTGGCCACGGGTCTGCCGGGTCTCGTGCCCTGCACGCCCCTCGGCTGTCTGATGATGCTGCAGGACGAACTGGATCTGGCCGGACTGCACGCGGTCATCGTCGGTCGCTCCAACATCGTCGGCAAGCCGATGGCCCAGCTGCTGCTGTCGCAAAATTGCACGGTCACGGTCGCCCATTCGCGAACGAAGGATCTGCCGGACCTGTGCCGCACGGCCGACATCCTGGTCGCCGCCGTCGGCCGGCCAGAAATGATCCGCGGCGACTGGATCAAGCCCGGCGCGACGGTGATCGACGTGGGCATCAACCGCCTGCCCTCCCTGGATCCCGAGAAGGCGGCGCAGGGCAAGTCGAGGCTCGTCGGCGATGTCGCCTTCGACGAGGCGGCGAAAGTGGCCGGCGCAATCACTCCGGTGCCCGGCGGAGTCGGACCGATGACCATCGCCTGCCTGCTGTCCAACACCTACACCGCCGCCTGCCGCTCGGCCGGGCTCGATCCCACGCTGCCGGACTGAGCGTCTTGAGCCGCGTCGTCATCGTCGGAGCCGGCCACGCCGGCGGGACCGCAGCCGCGCTGCTTCGCCAGTACGGCTTCGAGGGCGAGATCGTGCTGATCGGCGAGGAGCCGGTCGCGCCCTACCAGCGTCCGCCGCTGTCCAAGGCCTGGCTGAAGGGCGAGGCGGATTCCGACAGCCTCTTGCTCAAGGCGCCCGAATTCTACGCCGACGCCGGCATAGAGTTGAGGCTGGGAGCCCGGGCCGAAGAGATCGACCGGGCATCGAAGACGGTGCTGGTGTCCGGAGGCGAGCGGCTTGCCTACGATCACCTCATCATCGCGACGGGATCGACAAACCGGTCGCTTCCCCTCGAGGGGGCCGACGACCCACGCCTGCTCGGCCTGCGTTCGGCGGCCGACGCAGACCGCGTCAAGGCGGCGCTGGCTCCGGGTCGGCGCCTCATCGTCGTCGGCGCCGGATACATCGGTCTGGAGGTCGCCGCGTCCGCCCGCACGCTGGGCTGCGAGGTCATTGTGCTGGAGCGGGAAGACAGGGTGCTGGCGCGGGTCGCCTCGCCGCCGCTGTCGGCCTTCTTCGAACGCCTGCACCGCGCCCACGGCGTTGACCTGCGCACCAGCGTGAGCGTGGAGGCGATCGAAGACGGTCGCCGTGTCCGGCTGGCTGGCGGCGACTGTCTGGAGGGCGACGCGGTGCTGGTAGGCGTGGGCGCCCGTGCGTGCGACGACCTGGCGCTCAACGCGGGTCTGGAGTGTCGGGGCGGCATCCTTGTCGATGCGCTGTCGCGCACCTCGGACCCGTCCATCTTCGCGATCGGCGACTGCACCTTCCGCCCTCTGCCCCTCTATTGCGAGGCAGGACGGCTGGAGAGCGTTCCGAACGCCCTCGAGCAGGCCAAGCAGGCTGCGGCCGCCATCACCGGCAGGCCCCAGCCGCCGCCCGAGGTTCCGTGGTTCTGGTCCGACCAGTACGACGTGAAGCTGCAGATCGCCGGGCTTCCCTATGCCGTGGACCGGCTGCTGGTGCGGGGCGACCCGGACTCGGACCGTTTCGCCGTCTTCCACCTTTCAGGTGACCTCGTGCAGGCCGTCGAAGCCGTGAACGCCCCCCAGGAGTTCATGGGCGGCCGAATGCTGATCGGCCAGCGCAAGCGCGTCGACGCGGACCGGCTGGCCGATCTGGCGGTCTCAATGAAGGAGGTCGCCGCCTAACCTCCTTCGCCCGTCACGAGGTCCCGAACGGCCGCGGCGAGCAGCCCCAGCTTCTCCATCGGGGGGCTCGGGCGCTCCATCAGGTCGTCATCGACCTCCCCGGCGAGCCGGCTGAGGTCGTGGTAGCCGAAGGTTCCGGCCGCCCCCGCGAGGCGGTGCACAGTCTGCCGCAGGGTGTCCGGATGAACCGGCTCCAGTCCCTGGGCCGCCTGTTCGATAATCGCCAGGTCGCCGGCGCATCGCGCGACGAAGCGGCGCCTGAGATCCTCGTAACGCTCGTCGAAGCCGCTCAGCGGTCGGCCCTCGCCAGCACGGCGCGAAGCTCGAGCGCCAGGGTCATGGGATCGAAGGGCTTGGTGATGACCCCCGCCGCGCCGAGCTCGAGATAGCGGGCGAGTTCATGGCTCTGGGCTCGGGCGGTGATGAAGATGATGGGCATCTCCAGCCCCTTCGCCCGCAACGCTTCCAGAACCGCCGGCCCGTCCTGGCCGGGCATCATGACGTCCAGGAGCACGGCGTCGGGGACATATCCGCCCTCCTCGATCAGCATCATCGCCTCACGCCCGGACTCCGCGGCCCGCACCTCGATGGCGCCGTCCAGTTCCAGGGCCATCACGGCCACTTCGCGGATGTCGGGCTCGTCGTCGACGTAAAGGACCTTCAGGCTCAAGTGTCAGCTCCGTTGGCCAGCACGCGGTGCACCGCGGATTCGAGCCCGGACAGTGGCGTACGGGATTTCACCAGCACCTCCGTCACCGACGCTCCCAGACGCTCCGCCGTGTCCTGGGCGGTGAAGACGATGACCGGAGGGCTGTCGCCATTCTCCTCCAGTTCCACGATCAGGTCGGCGCCGTTTCCGTCCCGCAGCTCCAGATCCATGACCACCAGGGCCGGCCGCTTGCGGCTCATGATCTCGCGCGCGTCAGTGACCCCGTCGGCGGACACCACCTCGCCCCAGTGCGAAAGCGCCGTGGCGACGACCTCGCGAATGTCTCGGTCATCGTCGACATGCAGGATCATTCGTCGCTGCTCTTCCTCGACCCGCTCAAGCGCGTTGCGGACCAGCTCCGTGAGTCGGTCGGGATCGACCGGCTTCTCCATCCAGTCGGCGACCTCCAGCATGCGGACAGCCGGGTCCGCGCCGCGTCGCGCATCGGCGGACACGACCACGATTGGCGTGCCGGCCAGATGGGGTTGGGCTCGAATCTCCTTCACCAGGTCGACGCCGTCGCCGTCGGGCAGACGCAGGTCGAGGACGATGGCGCCGTAACGGCCGTATTTCTCGAGACAGGCGCGCGCCTCGGCCAGGGTTCCGGCCACGTCCACCTTGAAACCGTCGTCCTCCAGGATGGCCGAGAGAATGGCGGCGGCGGCCGGTTCGTCCTCGACCAGTAGAATGCGGTCCGTCGCCGAGGGTCCGCTCGGCTGAACCGAAAGACGGGGAAGCTCCAGATGGAAGGCGGCGCCGCCGTCAGCGGGCGAATCGAACCACAGGCGGCCGCCGTGGCGTTCGGCGATTTCCTTGGCGATGTAGAGCCCGAGCCCCGTGCCGCTCTTGCCCCGCGCGTCCGATGAATCCGCCTGGGCGAAACGCGTGAAGATGCGGTCGCGGAAAGCCATGGGCACACCCGGCCCGTTGTCCCGAACGCTCAGGCGGGCGGTCGTGCCGTCCGCCTCCAGCCGGACGATCACCTGATCGCCGCGCGGCGAGTACTTCGCCGCATTGGAAAGAAGGTTGGTAACCACCTGGATGAGGCGGTCGGGATCGCCGCGCACCATCGATCCGTCGCCGTCGTTCTCCAGCACCAGGCTGACGCCCAGCTGGTCGGCGTAACCCCGGGTCATCTCGATGGAGCGCCTAGCCACATCGGCGAGAGAGGTCTCGGCCATGTTGAAGGGCAGGCTGCCGGACGCCAGCTTCTCCATGTCCAGCACGTCGTTGATCAGCCGCACCAGGCGCTGGCTGTTGGACTGGGCGATGGCGATCAGCCTCAGAGCCTTTTCAGGCAGCGCGCCGACGGCTCCCCCGGCGATGAGCCCCAGCGAACCGGCGATGGAGGTCAGGGGGGTGCGCAGCTCATGGCTGACCGTGGAGACGAACTCGTCCTTGAGACGCTCGGCGTCCCGCTGGCGCGAGATGTCCCGGATGAACACGAGAGCGAACCAGTCCTCTCCCGGTGGAGAGTAGGTGAGCGCCACCTGCATCGGGAAGGTCGCGCCGCTGGCATGGAGCCCGCGGTACTCCGCATTGAAGCCTCCGGCCGCGATGTTCACCGGGTCCAGCATCCGCGCGAGCGCCTCTTCCCGGTCCTGAGGAGCCAGGGTCTCGGCGCCCGGCATGCCGATCAGCCGCCCCAGCCCCATTCCGAACATGCGGTGCGCTGCCGGATTGGCGTTCAGGATCACACCCTGGCGATCGAACGTCATGATGCCTTCCGGCGCTGCTTCGAAGAGGGCGCGCTGGCGCGACGCTTCGGAATGCATGGCCGCGACCATGTCTCGTCGCTGCGCGACGCCCCGCGACAGCAGCCACCAGGCGAGGCCGAAACCGAGCAGCCCGGCCACCGCCATGGAAACAACGAAAAGCCCCCAGTCGAGGCCGGTCATCCGTCGCCGACCGCCGCCCGCAGATCGCCTTCGGCGATGGGCTTGGTCAGGCTGGTGTCTGCGCCGATCTGTCTGGCGAGGTCGAGGTACACCTGGGGTCCGACCCGTCCGCCGCCGGAGATGGCCACGATCCGCAGATCCGGCCTCGTCCGGCGAAGCTGGCCGATCGCTTCGAGACCATCGCGGTCCGGCATCAGGATATCGACCACGGCGACATCGGCTTTCTCGTTGCGAATCAATTCGATTCCCTGATCCGCCGACTCCGCTTCCAGGACTCGATGACCATCCGACCGGAGAATGTCGCCCAGCCGGGCCCGGACCAGTTCATCGTCCTCGATAACGCAGATGACCTTGCCCACACCGTACTCCGTACCCCGAACACCAAGGTGGGTAGCCTACTCGCTAAACGCGTTCAACCAAGTGCGGTCTTTGCCTGGCGCTGAACCGGCCGACCGCTCTTGTGTGCGCGCGCGAGGTTTCCTAGGACACCGACAGACAAGGAGATCGACTGGCATGGGGAAAGTCTTTCCCGACGCGCGGGCTGCCCTCGACGGGCTGCTCTTCGACGGCATGACGGTGATGTCGGGCGGCTTCGGCCTCTGCGGCATCCCCGAGAACCTGATCCTGGCCATCAGGGACAACGGGGTTAAGGGCCTGACGGTCATCTCGAACAACGCCGGCGTGGATGATTTCGGCCTCGGCCTGCTGCTATGGAGCAAGCAGATCAGGAAGATGATCTCCTCCTACGTCGGCGAGAACAAGGAGTTCGAGCGGCAGTATCTCGCCGGGGAGCTGGAGCTGGAATTCAACCCTCAGGGCACCTTGGCCGAGCGCATCCGCGCCGGGGGCGCCGGGATCCCCGCCTTCTTCACCGCCACCGGCGTCGGCACACTCGTGGCCGAGGGCAAGGAGGTGCGCGAGTTCGGCGGACGGAAATACGTGATGGAGACGGGGCTGGTTGCAGACCTCTCCATCGTCAAGGCCTGGAAAGGTGACGAGCGGGGCAATCTCGTGTTCCGCAAGACCGCCCGCAACTTCAACCCCATGATGGCGACGGCCGGGAAGGTGTGCGTCGCCGAAGTGGAGGAGATCGTTCCGGTCGGCTCGCTCGATCCGGACACCATCCACACGCCGGGCATCTTCGTCGACCGCATCGTGCAGTCGACCTTCGAGAAACGCATCGAACAGCGCACCGTGCGCCAGCGGGAGAACGCCTGATGCCCAGGACTCGCGACCAGCTCGCCGAGCGCGCCGCCCAGGAGCTGCAGGACGGCTTCTATGTGAACCTTGGCATCGGCATCCCCACCCTGGTGGCCAACTACATTCCGGCCGGCATGACCGTGACCCTGCAGTCCGAGAACGGCATGCTCGGCATGGGCCCGTTCCCCTATGCGGGCGAGGAGGACGCAGACCTCATCAACGCAGGCAAGCAGACCATTACCGAGCTGCCGGAGACGGCATACTTTTCGTCGGCCGACAGCTTCGCCATGATCCGGGGCGGCCACATCGACCTGTCGATCCTGGGCGCCATGGAAGTCGCCGAGAACGGCGACATCGCCAATTGGATGATCCCCGGCAAGCTCGTAAAGGGCATGGGGGGCGCCATGGATCTCGTCGCCGGCGTCAAGCGCGTCGTCGTCGTGATGGAGCACGCCAACAAGCACGGCCAGTCCAAGGTGCTGCAACGCTGCACCCTGCCTCTGACCGGCACGGGCGTGGTGGACCGCATCATCACGGACCTCGCGGTCTTTGACGTCAAACCCGACGGAGCGGGGCTCGAACTCATCGAACTCGCCCCGGGCGTGTCGCTCGACGAGGTGCGCGAGAAGACCGAGGCGAGCTTCACAGTTTCTGAAAAGTTGAAATCTGCGGCATAATGCGCTGACCGAGTGGGGAAGCCGCCCGTCAGAGGCGGCTCGGAGGCAAGATGTCAGTGGGTGTCCCGGGAGCGGCTGTCGCCGCCCCGCCGGCGGACGCCGCCCGCGTGGCGGCGATCCGCAACAATCTGGACCTGAACGATACGGGAGCGATCGCCGCGTTCGGCGACCGTGCGCGACGGGAGTTGCTGGCCGGCGTCGAGAGGCTTCTGGCCGAGGCCCGGGCAGCTGACGCAGCCGAGGCGACAAGCCTTGTGGAGCGCGCGCGAGAGCGGATCGAAACGCTCGATCCCAGCGAGTTGCAACCGCGCGGGGGCCTGGACAACCTGTTCAATGGGCGCACGGCGAGGCTTCACCGCTTTCGTCGCGCTTCGGACCAGGCCTGGGAGGTGATCGAGCCCGTCGTTACCGAACTGCAGACGAAAGTGGGGTCACTCGAGACGCGCAATCGAACCCTGGACAGTCTGCACGAACAGACGCGGGCGCTGATCCTGGAGTTGGACGCCTACCTGCAGGCGGGCCGAATGCGTCTCGCCGAAGCGCGTGCGACCGCGCCCCTCAGCGAAAGCCCGGAGACGCCCCCTCCGCCTCAGGACGGCGAACCCCGCGGTCCCGGACCTGCGGCGGTAAAGGATATCTCGGCGGCCGACCGGCTGGCCGCGCGGCTGGGCGATCTGGAACAGACCCGGGCCATGGCGGTGAGGCAGCTGCCCATCGTACGTCTGGTGCAGAACGTCGACAGCTTCCTTATCCAGGACGTCGCCCGCGCCGAAAAAGCCCTCTCGGTCTGGTGGGAATCGTGGACCCGGATGCTGGGTTCGGCGCGCGAACGGACGCAGCCGCATATCCCGACCCTCGCAGACCAGAAGCTCACCGTCCTGCAGTCACTGGAGCAGGTCCGGAAGGGCCTCGAGGAAAGCCACAGCCGCCGCATCGAGGCGGAGGCGGCGATGGCGCGAGCCGCGCAACCGGCGTTGAAGTCCTAACGCGCGTTCGCGTCGGCCCACTGCACCAGTTCGCCCAGGGCCTCGCCCGTCGCGCCATCGAGCGCGGCGACAATGGCTCCCATCCGATTTTCCCCCGCCGGGCGGCGGACATCGATGCTGCGCTGGCCGATAACCGTTCGTTCGGGCAACCGGATGATGCGGGCGTCGAGCGAAACTACCGCCGTCGGCGCCGCCTCGCGACCATTCTCGTAGCGCGCTTCGAACGCGTTCACGTCGACATCGAGCATCAGGTCGGCGCCGCGCCGCTCGCGGCGGCTGACCAGGTCGACGACGCGAGCCCGGCGCTCGAACGACTGCTCAAGCGCTTCGTGGAACATCACGGAGGCCGGTGCGGCCCATCGGGCGGCTGCGATGTAGGCCACTTCCGATCCGGTCACGGTCATGATGCGATCGCCCGCCGCGGCCTGGGTGAAATCCAGGCGGGCAAGCGTCATCGGCACCGAGCCGGAGACTCCGGCGCTGGCCTCGATCGAGGATCCGAAGCGATAGAGCTGGGCCGGCTCGGATTTCGGGAATACCGAGACGCAGCCCGAGAGCGCGAGCGCGGCGACGGCGGCGAGGGTCGGGGCGATCAGTCTCACGGTTGCACCTCGAGTTCCTTGGCGGGCGGTTTGGCGATGAAGGTCTGCGGGCTGGCCCGGGCCTCAGAGATCAGCTGATTGAGCGCCTCAGCCGCGTCCTGGAGCGAGCCGATGGCGTCGGTCAGTTGAGGCAGTCCCGTATTCGCGAATTCTGAAGTGGGCCCCTTCAGGTCTCCGATCATGCCGCGGGCTTCCCGGGCCGTGGCTTCGATCTCGGCCGAGGCTCGCTCGAGGTTCGCCAGCGCCTTGGCGCCGTCGCCCTCCAGCATGCCGCGGCCGCTGCGAGCCAGAGCTTCCCACTCGGCCGCCGCCTTGCCGGCGTTCTCGATGGCGACCTCGGTCTTGGCGATCAGCGCCTTGCGTGCTGCGAGCTCTTCACTGATCTCATTGACGTTGGACACGGTGCTGCTGAAGGCGGCGATGTTCTCATCGGAGAGGACGCGGTTCACCCGGCCCAGCGCCTCGACGGCGCTGGCCAGCACGGTGCCCGACCCCGAGAGCAGTTCGGAGAACGGACTGGGCTGGCTCTGGATCACCGGCACGGCGTCGTCGGGCAGGCCCGCCCGCAGCAGCTTGGCCTGGGGGCTGCCGGCGGTGACCTGGATGTAGTTCACGCCGGTGATGCCCTGGGGCTCGAGCATGGCGCGCGAGTCGGTCTTGATCGGGACGTCGGCGGTCAGACGCGCCCGGGCGATCACCTTGTTGGGGTTCTGGCTGTCGAGCTGAAGGTCGGTCACCTCGCCGACCTTGATGCCGTTGAAGTGCACCTCGCCGCCCTCGGACAGGCCCCTCACCGGCCCGTAGAAGTGGATGTCGTAGTGGTCGTATTCGCGCGCGAACTGAAAGCGGGCGAGCCAGACGACGAACAGGATCAGGCCCAGGAAAAGGACCAGGGTCGCCAGACCAATCGCCGCGTAGTGGGCGTTTCTTTCCATCAGTGCGCTCCTCGCGTCGCGGCGCGGCCTCGCGGCCCCAGGAAGTACTCCTGGATCCAGGGATGCGATGATTTCTCGAGTTCCTGCGGCGGCGCCTTGGCCACCACCTTCTTGTCGGCCAGCACGGCCACCTCGTCACAGATCGCGTAGAGACTGTCGAGGTCGTGGGTGATCATGAACACCGTCAGGCCGAGGTTGTCGGCCAGGTTGCGGATCAGTTCGTCGAACGCCGCAGCGCCGATCGGGTCGAGGCCCGCCGTCGGTTCATCCAGGAACAGCAGGTCCGGATCGAGCGCCAGCGCGCGGGCGAGGCCGACGCGCTTTCGCATGCCGCCGGACAGCTCGGCCGGTTTCAGGTCGCCCGCAACGGACGGCAGGCCCACCAGGGCGATCTTCAGGTCGGCGATGTGGTCGACGATGTCCTGCGGCAGCCGGGTGTGCTCCATCAGCGGCGAGCCCACGTTCTCGCGGACGGTCAGCGACGAGAACAGCGCGCCGTGCTGGAAGAGCACGCCCCAGCGACGTTCGACTTCCTCGCGTTCGGCCTGGGTCATCTCGGCCGTGTCCTTGCCGAACAAGCGGATCTCGCCGGCGTCGGCGGAGCGCAGTCCGATAATGCTGTTCAACAACACCGTCTTGCCGGTGCCAGAACCGCCGACAACGCCGAGCACCTTGCCGCGCTCGACGGTCAGGTCGAGGTTCTCATGCACGTTGCGGCCGCTGAAGCCGTTGAAAAGGCCCCGGACCTCGATCGGCGGAACGGTCCTGTCGTCGGGCGGGGCCATCAGATGTTCAGTTCCAGGTAGACCAGGGCGAAGATCGCGTCGATGCAGATGATGGCGAAGATAGCCTGCACGACCGCCGCGGTGACCCGCTCGCCAAGCGACTCTACATCGCCGCCCACCGCCATGCCCTGCCGCGCGCCAATGGCGGCGACCACGAGGGCGAAGACGGGCGCCTTGCTCATGCCGACCCAGAAGTGCTGGGCGCCCACGTTCTCCTGGATGCGCTGGAGGAAGAACGCCGGGCCGAGGTCGAGCTTGGACCAGGCGACCAGGGCGCCGCCGAAGAGGCCAGCGAGGTCCGCCAGGAAAGTCAGCGCCGGAAGCATGATGAGCAACGCCGCGAGGCGCGGCACCACCAGGGCGTCGAAAGGATCGACGCCCATCACGCGCATGGCGTCGACCTCCTGATTCATCTTCATCGAGCCGATCTCGGCGGCGAAACTCGAGGCCGAGCGGCCGGCCAGCAGCACGGCAGTGATGACCACCGCGAACTCGCGAAGCACCGAAATGCCGATCAGCTCCACGGCGAACACCGCTGCGCCGAAGGTCTGCAGCATGTCGGCGGCGAGGAACGCGACGACTGCGCCGATGAAGAAGTTGGTGATGCAGACGATCGGGATGGCGTCGAGCCCGGCCCGGTCGATCTGGCTGAACCACGCCGCCCAGCGGATCCGTTTCGGCTGGGCGAGGGTGCGGCCCGCCGCGGCCATCAGATGCCCGCCGAAAGCCAGCGACCGGTAGAGCTCGGCGCCGAACTCCGCGACCCCGCGTCCGGTCTTTTCCAGGGTGCGCAGGATCGGGTCGACGCGGACGGGCTTGCGTTCGGCCTTCTCGTCGACGGAATCGACCAGCGCCATGATCCGCGCCGCCTCCGGCCGGTCGTCGAGCGCGCCGGCGGGCAGCCGGCCCCCGGCCGCCTTGAGCACGATATAGGCCCCCGCCGTGTCGAGCCGGCCCAGATCGCTCGTGTCGAGCGCGTGCGGAGACTGACCGCGCAGGGCGTCGAGCAGGCGACGGCCGGCATCGCCCAGCCCCGTCGCCGTCCAGTCGCCGCGCAGGACGAGGACGGATCCGTCAGGACCCCTGTCGATGCTGAAGTCGGCCGCTCGCATGTCCCCCCTCATAGCAGAGCAAGTCCCGCTTAACCTGCTGCGGGCTCCGCGCAAACAGGCGCAACCGTCGGGCGAGACCCCGGCGGCATTTCACCCACACCCTGTGGCTACGAAGAAACAGTTACAGATCAGGCCAGTAGACTGGCCGCCAGCGCCAGATCCTGCGCCAGCATGTCACGGGCTCGCGCCCGGGCGTCGGCGTCCGGCGCCCGCAGTGCGAAGGACGGGTGGATGGTCAGTACGGCCGTCGCCCCGCCGTTCAGGCCAATCGGCTCGCCGCGCTCCTGCATCAGTTTCGCAGGCCGCCCGAGCACCTGCCGCGCGGCGGTCGATCCCAGGGCGACGATCACCCGGGGCGCCAGCAGCTTCACCTCCTGCTCGTACCACCATCTGCAGGCCTTGATCTCGCCGACGGCGGGAGACTTGTGAAGCCGCCGTTTGCCGCGCGGCTCGAACTTGAAATGCTTGACCGCATTGGTGACGTAGACTCCATCGCGGTCGATCCCCGCGGCTTGCAGCGCCCCGTCCAGCAACTGGCCCGCGGGGCCCACGAACGGTTTCCCGCCAAGGTCCTCCTGGTCTCCCGGCTGTTCACCCACCAGCATCATCGACGCCCGCGGGGGCCCCTCGCCTGCGATGCCCTGGGTGGCGTCCCGCCACAGGTCGCAGCGGCGGCATCCCTGAACCAGATCCCATACCTGGCCCAGGGTCTCGGCGACGGCGCCGTCGTTGACGACCGGGCCCGCGGGCGGCCGCGCGACGGCGCGCGGGGTCTGCTTGCGGGGTTCTGCGGCGGGCGCCTGGCGCATGTCCTGGGTTCGCCTCTCGGCATCGGCGATCAGGGAGGGAATGAGCTCGGCTTCCGGGAGGTTCCGCCAGTAGCGGCGGGGCATCTCGCCCTGCATGGTTCTCGTTTTCAGCCGGGCGGGATTGAAGATCGAGGCGTAGTAGGTCCGCCAGAAGTCTTCCAGCACATCGTCGGCGGGGGCGTCCTCGCGGCGCGCCGCGGGAGCGAATTCCAGGCGGTGGCCGTCCCACAGAGCGCTAACGTCCGGAGTCAGAATGGAAAAACGCATGGAGGCGAAGCGGCGGACGAAGAAGGGGGCGGTCTTCTCCACCACCCGGTGGGCGGGTTCGAACCAGGCGACGTAGGCCGTCCCCTCCTCGTCGGTCACCTCACGAAAGCGGACGAAGGCCTTCATCTTGTGGGAGGCGCGGCTCACGTTCTTCGCGCGTTCGAGGGCGTCGGCGACGTCGCGGTCGCTGACCACGGCCATCAGCGACGGCTGCGCCTGCAGGCGCACCAAAAGCCTGTACAGCAAGGCGTAGCGGTCTTCCGACCGGTGCAGGGCGACGTCCCGGGCGACCTCCAGAAACCGGGCCGGAACGGTCGCAACGGGACGATCTACGGTACGTTCGGGACGGTCATCGTTATCGCGAACCTGTTCATCGGCGCCGCGAACGCCCTCCTCGAACAGCCCCGCCGGCGCCTCTCCGACGACGAAGCGGACCCGCGCCGGATCGACCCCCTCGCGCAGCAGTTCGCGGGCGGCCGCGCGCCATCCGTCGAAGTCCGTCTCGTGGGCCAGCCGGACGGTGCGCATCAGAACAGAGTCAGCTGCTCGGGCTCCACCCGCGGCCGGAACCGCTCCCCGAGGGTCGCGCTGTCGGTCAGGCCGCCCGGAGACCAGTCCTCCGCGACGATGAACGGCCGCACCCGGTCGAGGCCCCGGGTCAGCCGGCCGACGTCCTCCAGCCGCAGCCGCTTGTGACGGCGCACGCCGATCATCCGGTCGACGCTCTTCACGCCCAGCCCGGGCACCCGCAGCAGCATCTCGCGATCGGCGGCGTTCACGTCGACCGGGAAGCGGTCGCGGTGCTTCAGCGCCCAGGCCAGCTTCGGGTCGATGGCCAGGTCGAGCATGCCCGCCTCCCCGCCGGCCACGATCTCGTCGCGGCCGAAGCCGTAGAAGCGCATCAGCCAGTCGGCCTGGTAGAGCCGGTGCTCGCGCACCAGCGGCGGCTTCACCAGCGGCAGGCGGGCGCTGGCGTCGGGGATGGGGCTGAAGGCGGAGTAGTAGACCCGCTTGAGGCCATAGGAGCCGTAGAGCGTGTCCGAGCGCTGCAGGATGTCGGCGTCGCTGGCCCAGTCGGCCCCGACGATCATCTGGGTGCTCTGTCCGGCGGGCGCGAAGCGCGGCGGCCGCGCTCGGTCCTTCTTCGCCGGTTTCGCCTCGTCCAGCTTCAGGCGCACCGCGCCCATCGCCTTCTTGATCACCCGCACGTCCTTCTCGGGCGCGAAGCTGGCCAGGCTCTCATCCCGGGGAAGCTCGATGTTCACCGACAGGCGGTCGGCGTAGAGCCCCGCCTCCTGCACCAGCTTCGGGTCCGCTTCCGGGATCAGCTTGAGGTGGATGTAGCCGCGGAAGTGGTGAACCTCGCGCAGGGTGCGGGCCACCCGCACCATCTCCTCCATGGTGTAGTCGGAATCCCGGATGATGCCGGAGGAGAGGAACAGCCCCTCGATGTAGTTCCGCTTGTAGAAGCCCAGCGTCAGATCCACGACCTCGTCGACGCTGAAACGGGCCCGCGGCGTGTTCGACGAGACCCGGTTCACGCAGTAGACGCAGTCGAAGATGCAGAAGTTGGTCAGCAGAATCTTCAGCAGAGACACGCAGCGGCCGTCCGGCGTGTAGGCGTGGCAGATGCCCATCCCCTCGGTGGAGCCCACGCCCTTGCCGTCGAGCGAATTCCGCTTCGAGGAGCCCGAGGAGGCGCAAGAAGCGTCGTACTTCGCCGCATCGGACAGGATCTGCAGCTTTCGGCGGAGGTCGAGAACGGCCATTGTTCCCGGAATGTTCCATAGCCCACCGGGAAGCACAAGCCTTTGAATAGCCAAGCTTACCCGGACGGGCTCCGGTCAGACGCGAAGGCTCGCGCGAACCTGGGGAGAGCGTTTGTACAGCCGCACCGCGAGCACCCAGAGCGTCAGGGCCGCGATGGCGACGGCCGACCATAGCGCGTGGTGCGAGACCTGCAGGGACTCGCCACGACGAAGATGCTCCACGAGTTCCGTGATCGCGATGAGGCCGAAACCGTTCGCCAGCGCGGTGTAGTCGGTGAGCAGCGCCCGGCGCCCGCTCCATCGCATGCCTTCGAAGGAGGCGCGCCACCGCGACATGCGGAAGGCCCAGCGCGGAACCGTCTGCCGGTATTCCGCGTAGGCGCCGCCGAACTTCGCGGCGAGGAACGCCTCCTCGTTGAGGACCAGGCAGTGATAGATGAAGGCGAACTGGGCCGTGCCGGCCAGGATCAGCAACGGGTTTCCGTGCATGACAAAGACTCCGAGCCAGACGAGAATGTTGCCGACGTAGAGGGGGTTTCGGGTGAGCCCGAACACCCCTCGCGTCTCAAGTCGGTCGGCCGCGACCTGCAGCTTGTGTCCGCCCCTCCGGATGTGGGTGAAACCCAGGACCGCAAGCCGCAGCGCAACGCCGGACGCGACGATGCCGATGGCGACCATATCCTTGATCTCGCCGAGGCGTTCGCTGCCGAGGAAGGCAGGGTTCGGGGGGACGGCGATCCACGCCGCCGCCACCATGAGCGGGAAAAGCAGGTTGCGCCATTTGAAGAAGAAGGCGCCGAGGGCGATCATCACGGGCTGCACGGCGAAGGTCCTCAGCCGACCTTCCTGCGGACCTTGGCCAGCAGTTCCCGGATTTCGGCGCGCCGGCCGCGATCGGCCAACTCGCGGCCCGGGCGAGCCGGGGCGGCCGCCGCGCGTTGCAGGACTCGGGCGGCTTCGGCGTACTCGCCCTGCTGATAGAGAAAGTCGCCGTAGAAGTAGTTCGGATCGATCCCGTTGGGGTTCACCGCCAGCGCCTTCTTTAGGTAGGCGCGCGCCTTGTTCTTGTCGCCGAAACCGACGGGGAAGCCGGGAACCTGATAGTAGAGCGAGCCCAGGGTCGTGTAGACGGAGCCGTTGAGCGCCGTCGGGTTGATCTTCTCCGCCCGCTCGAGCAGCGCCTTGGCCTTCTGCACCAGCGGCAGCGCCCCCATGCCGCCCTTCGCGCCCGCCTCGGTGCTCAGGATGATCGCCTGCCAGACCAGCGGCTCGGCCCGGTTGGGATACTGCTTCGCCAGGGCTTCGGCGCGGGCCGCCAGACGGTCGAACTGGCCCACCCGAGCAGGCTTGGACTCCACTTCGTAGTTGATGTGCGCCCATTCGCCCTGGATCTGCGCGATGCCGGTGTCGACAGCGTCGGCGAGCGCGGCGCCCGCCGTGGCGAGCGACATGGCGAGGCCAGCGAGAAGAAGCCGGATGGTTTTCATGGGAGGTCTCCTTGGATGACCGGGGTCAGAAAGCTGGATGGAAGAGAGCCGCGGCCTTGCGGTCGTTGCTGGCGAGGGCGCCGTCCACGATGGCCGGCGCGATCGCGTTGACGCGGACGAACAGGCTCTCGGGAAAGCCGAAGTAGACGTCCCTGCGATCCGCCCGGACGGCTTCGACGATGCGCCGCGCGATGTCGGCGGGCTCGTCCATGTTCATGCGCGTGATCTCGGCGAACCGCAGAACCTGGTCGGAATTGAGCGGGGTCTTCACCGCCCGCGGCGCGATGTAGGTGACCGCGATCTTCCAGGGTGCGAGTTCGCGACGAAGCGCCTGGCTGAAGCCCCTGAGCCCCGCCTTGGCGCTCGAGTAGGTGGCGAAGTGGGCGAAGTTGATCGAACCGAAGATGGATCCGATGTTGACGATCTGCCCCCGCCGGCGGCGCTTCATCGACGGGATCACCGCCTGGGCGAGGCGCGCAGGGGCGACCAGATTGACCATGTAGCTGGCGACCAGGTGGCTCGGGCTCTGCAGCTCGACCGGGCCGAAGTGCTGGATGCCCGCGAGGTTGAAGAGAATGTCCCAGTCGTCGCCGGCCGCAGCCCCGGCGGCGGCCTCGATGCCCTCGGGCGTGGACAGGTCGGCGGCTATATGCCGGACGCCGGGCGCAGGCGCGTTGCGGTCCAGCACGACCACTCTTGCGCCCTCCCCCGCGAGACGCTCGGCGATCAGCGCCCCCATGCCTCCGGATCCGCCGGTCAGAAGCACCTTTCGATCTTCAAACCGCATGCGCCGCCTCCTGTTCGTGAGGGATGGCGCGGAACAGGTCGGCGAATAGGCGGTACATCCTGCGCGCCATGTCGACGATGGCGGCCTGGTCGGACGGATCCTGCACCCGATCCATCAGGCGCTCGAAGAACTGCATGTGGCTGATGTCGAGCGCGCCGTGGGAGTTGAGGTAGGTGAAACATTCCCGCCCGAGGCCAAGGCTGGCCTGGACCGCGCGGGCTCCCTGGGTCGCCAGGGCGACGCTGGTCCCCTCGAGCACGAACACCATCCCGAAGAAGCCCATCGGATTGCCGTTGCGGACCTGGTCGTACGCGGCTTCGACCATGGCGCGGGTGGCCCCGCGGGGCTCGCCGTCGCGGGCGGCGTCCGCATCTCCGCCGGCGTTTCGGATGTCGTTCAGGATCCAGGCCTCATGGCCGGTCTCTTCGGCGATGTATTCGTCCAGGGCCTCGCGGAACGGCGCGTGGGCCTCGTCCATCCGCGCTCGCGCCTCTAGCATCAGCGGCGCCGTGTGCTTCACATGGTGGTAGGCCTCCGTGAGGTAGGCGACGTAGGTATCAAGCGAGATCCGCCCGGCCAGTCCGTCGCGGATCTGCGGCGTCGACAGGAGAGCCTGCCGTTCGGACTGCGTTTCGGCGGCGAGACGTTGGAAAAAGCTCATGCAGGCTCCGTGGTTTTCAGGAGGTGGCCGCGGCGCGCCCAGACCACGTCGCGGCGTGGACGTCCGTTGCGGGTGAGTTCGCCGGCGGCGGCGTCCAGCGGGCCGGTGACGACCCAGCGGCCCACCTGGGCGTAGGCGGGAAGTCTGGCGTTGGCGCGCGCGACCGCGGCCTGCAGCCTCGCCGGATCGGCGCCGGCAGCGGTCGGCGACAGGAGGGCCTCGGGCCGGGCGCAGCCTTCCCCGAACACCACCGCCTGGGCGATCTCGGGCTGGGCCAACAGTTCGCTCTCGACCCACTCCGGCGAGACGTTGCGGCCGTAGCTGGTGATCAGGGTGTTGGCGCGGCGACCGGAAATGGTCACGAACCCGTCGGCGTCGATGGAGCCCAGGTCGCCGGTCCGCACCGGCCCCGAATGGGCGGGTTCACCTGCGTAGCCGAGAAAGCCATCACCGGAGACCACGAGCTCGCCATCCTCGCTGGCCAGAGAAACGTGGGACAGCGCGCGACCGGCGGTTCCCGGGCGGTCCGCGACCGGGGTGTTCAGGGTGACAACCGACGCGCATTCCGAGAGGCCGTATCCCTCGAACGCAGGCAGGCCGAGCGCCCGGGCCCGGAGGAGCAAATCCGGCGAAACACGCGCGCCGCCGACGGCCACGAAGGTCAGGCGGGGCAGGCTGACGCCTCCGGCGACCATGGCGCCCATCAGGCCTCGCAGGAGTTCGGGCGTGAGGATCAGGCTGGTCGCCTCGGCGTCGACGGCCGCCCCGGCCAGGCGGGCGAAGTCCGGCCGGAATGGGTCCGCGAAGCCGAGCGATGCGAGGCCTCGGGCGTGGTAGGCGCCGCCGGCGAGCAAGTTGGCGTAGAGCCCCGCGACATTCTCGAGAAGCACGCCCAGCGGCAGGACGGGCAGGTGCACGCCCGCGAGATCTGGCCCGAGGGCTTCCACCACCGCTGCGGCGGTCGCCTCCATGTGGGCCGCAGAGAGGCAGACGCCCTTGGGCCGACCGGTGGACCCCGAGGTATAGGTAACCTTCGCCGTGCCGGGATGCAGGAGCGCACGCGGCGTGGCTACCACTTCGACGACGATCCGCGCGCCCGCCGCGTCCACGGCGGATTCCCCCGGGGCCGCGGCCCGCAGTCGAAGGCCCGCTCCGGCGTCAGTCAGCGTGTGCGCGACCATCTCCCCGGTGAAGAAGGGCGGAATCGGAACAACCGGCGTGCGCAGGCCCAGCAGGACGAGATCGAGAACCGCCCAGGCCGGCCCATTGTCCAGGATCAGCGCAACCGGCCTGCCCCCCTCGACGATCGGACGCAGCAGATCGGTAAGCCGCAGGATCTCGGCGTGCAGGGCGGCGTAATTCAGGCTCACGTCGCCGTCGGTGAGGGCAAGCTGATGGGGCCGGTCCGCCGCGTGCCGGCGAACCGCCTGGAGGACAAGACTCATGGGACGGCGCGGTCGGAACGGTAATGAAGGCGGCTGAAGCGCGGGACGCAGGCCTCGGGCCCGGCTTCGAGGCTGCGGCGCAAGGGGCCGAACGAGGGCCCGACCTCGCCGGCCAGCACCTGGGGGTCCTGTTCGTAGTAGCTTCCCCAGTCGCTGCAGGCGGGACCCAGCGCGTCGGCGCGCGCCTCCGCAAGCTTGCGGGTGGTGAAGCCGGCACGGCCGAATATGCGCCGCAGCTGCCGGGTCGCGGTGGCGACCGCCCAGCGGCAGCCCTGGCGGTCCAGATAGCCGGCGAGAGCCAGGAACAGGAAAATCGAGGCGCCGGGACTGGACGAGGCCAGATTGCCGATCTCCGCGATGCCGTCGCGCTCGGCCCGCCCTCCGGCCACGGCAGCGACCGCGTGCTCGACGGGGGCGTCGAGATACTGCTCGAGAAAGAGCGGTCCGTCGGATGCGAACCGGAACCCGGCAGCGGCGTGCAATCCGCCCTGCGCGTCCCAGACGCCCATGAGGACCGGATAGTGGCTGCGCAATCTCCCGCCGAAGGCGCGGCCGTAGGCGTCTTCCAGGAAGCGCTCCACCCGCAGCCGCGCCGGAAGCTGGCGCTGGGAGATGGAGATCACCGACGGGGTCATCCGGGTAAATCGCCGGAGCTTTTCGGCGTCGAGCCGCAGGCTTCCGGTGACCACGTCGTCGGTCAGCATGGTGATCTCTAGCAAGGACGATTATCCCGACGATGCCGTGAGGCGGTGGGCTCCCCATTGTGTCGACGCCGCCGAATCCGGGGCCCCTCAGTCTGCGGTCGAATTTTTTTCCGGAGGCGCGGCGCCGGAGCGCGTTGGCTTGGCCGCTGCGGCTCGCCATGATCGCGGCCGGAATCGGTGGAGACCGCCCGCGAGTGAGCGACGCCCGATCGCTGCTGATGGAGACCTACCTCGCTCGCCGCGGGGAACTGCGACGCTACTTCACGCTCCGGCTCGGATCGGCCGAGGCGGCCGAGGACCTCGTGCAGGACCTCTATGAGCGCATCGAGCGCAGCGCGCCGGACGAGATCGGCAATCCCGCAGCCCTGCTCTACCGGATGGGCTCAAACCTCATGCTCGACCGCCTCCGGCAGGAGCGTCGCGCTCGGTTGCGGGATACCGGATGGCGCTCGGCAAGCACGACGACCATTGCGGGGGAAGACGTAGCGGAAGAACCGGACGCCGAGCAGGCCGCGTCGGCGAAGCTGCATCTCGAGCGCATCGTCGAGGCGCTCAACGACCTTTCGCCCGCCTGCAGGCGCGTGTTCCGCATGCACAAGCTGGAGGGGCTGTCTCACGCCGAAACCGCTGCGGCGCTAGGCATTTCCCGCAGCGCGGTCGAGAAACACATCATGTCGGCCCTGCGGCATCTGCAGGCAAAGGTGGGACGCTGGCCATGACGAGAATGCGAGTAAATCGCATCGGTGCAGTGAGACGCCGGGGCTTCGGCGGCGTCATTATACCGAAGGCCTGCGACAAGCCCGGGCCGGGAAGCGGAGTCTGATGATCCGAAGGCCGCCAGATGTCACCGGCGAGGACGTGCGCGACCAGGCGGCGGCCTGGCTCGTGCGCGTGCAGTCGGACGCGGCCGGGGCCGACGACTGGCTGGCGCTGGAGGCCTGGCTCGCGCAGTCCGAGGATCACCGCACCGCGTTCGCCGAGATCGAAGCGCTGGATGACGCCGTCGTGGAAATGGCGCCGCAGATCGGTCCGCGCCTGGCCCCCGACGCAGGGGCGAAGAACGTCGTTGACCTGACGGCCCGCCGCCCGATCTCGCGGCGCGCTTGGATAGCGGCGGCGGGCCCCCCCCCCCCCGGGGGGGGGGGGGGGCGCGGGGGGGCCCGGGGG
>JAEZEZ010000090.1 GCA_023432855.1 Pseudomonadota bacterium
GGGCGGCCTCGCCCGCCGCACGACCTTCGAGGTCCGCGCCAGGTTCACCGCCGCCAGCAGGGGCTCGCGCTCCGCCGCCCAGCCCATCCGGTGGGCCTTGTTGAGAAGCGCCGAGCGGGTCGCCCCGATGCGCCTCGCCGTCTCCGCCGCGCTCAGTCCCTCGGTCATGTAGTGCCGGCGCGCGGCCGCGACCGCCTCTTCCGTCCAGGTGAAGGCCATAATCAACTCGCAATGTGCTAGAACCGGCCCTCTTTGGCCGAGACAGCTAATGGTTCGCTGGTCCGCGACGCCGTTCAAGCAAGTTTTGTCGTTGACGCGACAGATTCGGTGGGGGATGGTGCGGCATGAGCATCGCCCACCGCATCGCCGAGGCCCGGCGCCTGAGGGGCTGGTCGCAGCAGCGCCTGGCCCGGGCCATCGGGACCGCCCAGACCACCGTCTCCTCCTGGGAGCGCGGCCGCACCGAGCCCGGGCGCGAGGACGTGCGCCGCATCGCGGACGCCCTCGACGCCCCGCTGGCCCAGCTGGAGCTGGGGCCGTCGGACCGCGCCGACCGCGCCGCCACGCCCCTGGTCGGCTACGTCAGCGCCGGCGCCCGCGCCCACTTCTTCGCCGACGGCCAGGGCCCCTTCGACGAGGTCCCCGCCCCCGAAGGCGCCTCGGACCGCACCGTCGCCGTCGAGATCCGCGGCGAGAGCCTGGGCAGCTTCTTCAACGAGTGGCTGGTCTATTACGACGACGTCCGCGCGCCGGTGACGCTGGACCTGATCGGCCGCCTCTGCGTCGTCGGCCTGGCCGACGGCCGGGTGCTGATCAAGAAGCTGAAGGCCAGCCAGACGCCCGGCCTCTACCACCTGCTCAGCCAGACCGAGGAGCCGATCCTCGACGTCGAGGTGGTCTGGGCCGCGCGCGTGCGCAGCATGACGCCGCGCTGAGTTTCACCTTTGAGATCGCGACCTTGCGTCCAGACGCTGCTACTGTCGCAAATGCTTCGTGGGGGAAGGAACCGTAGAGCTTTCGGCGCGCTTAGCTCGCACAGGGGATGAGGCGACCAGCGATGAACGAGACGAGGGGGCGGCGTTCCCGCCTTTCGCTTTGGCCTGACGGCGCGCGATCGCGCCTGACCGTACTGTGCGCGGGCGCCTGCGCCTGGGCGCTCGCAGGGGCCGCCGGGGCGACCACCGCCGTCGAGGGCGACGACCTGTCCCGCCTGTCCCTGGAAGAGCTCGCCCAGGTCCAGATCACTTCCGTCTCGCGCCAGCCCGAATCCGTCGCCGCCGCCGCCGCCGCCGTCTTCGTCATCAGCGCCGAGGACATCCGCCGCTCGGCCGCCACCAATGTCCCCGAGGTCCTGCGGCTCGCCCCCAACCTGCAGGTCCAGCGCATCGACGCGGTCTCCTGGGCGATCACCGCCCGCGGGTTCAACTCGCGCGAAACGTCCAACAAGCTGCTGGTCATGATCGACGGGCGCAGCATCTACACCCCGCTCTACTCCGGGGTCGCCTGGGACACCCACCACGTGCCGCTGGGCGAGATCGAGCGCATCGAGGTGATCAGCGGCACGGGCGGCACGCTTTACGGCGCCAACGCCGTCAACGGCGTCATCAACATCATCACCAAGAGCGCCGCCGCCAGCCAGGGCGTGCACACCGCCGCCATCATCGGCGACGACGAGCGCATCGCCACCGCCCGCTTCGGGGTCAGCCTCGGCGACACGGCCGCGGCGCGTTTCTACGTCTCCGCCTTCGACCGCGACCACATGTACACCGAGACCGGCGGGCGCCTTGGCGACGAATCCGACGGCGTGCAGGCGGGTTTTCGCACCGACTGGGGAAGCGACCGCGACCGCTTCACCGTCCAGGGCGACGCCTATTATCGCGAGTCCCCCAACCGTGACGCCAACCAGACCGGCGACCTGAAGGGCTTCAACCTCGTCGGCCGCTGGACCCGCGCCTTCGCCGACGGCTCCAGCCTGATGGTCCAGGGCTACTATGACCACAACGACCGCAACGAGTTCGGCCTGAACTCCAGCGAGGCCACCTGGGACCTGGCGTTCCAGCACGACCTCGCCCGCCGGGGCCGGCACAACTTGATCTGGGGCGGCGGCTACCGCCTCGTCGACTCGACCTACGAATCCGCCCCCTGGACGGGCGCGGGGCTGTCGCCGATGCAGCGGAACGTCAGCCTGACCAACGTCTTCGTCCGCGACCGCATCACCCTCACCGACCGCATCGAACTGACCCCGGGGATCAAGCTGGAGGACAGCAGCCTGTCCGGGCTTGAGGTCCTGCCCAGCGTGAGGATCGGTTGGCAGGCGGCGGACAACGCCTTCCTCTGGGCCCGCGCCGCCCGCGCCGTACGCACGCCCTCGCGGATCGACCGGGACCTGACGGCAGCCGGCTTCCTCGGCCCGTCCTTCATGGATGCCGAGGAGCTGATCGCCTACGAGGTGGGCTACCGCGGACGCCCGACGGCGAACACCTCCCTGACGGTGACCGCCTTCTTCAACGACTACGACGACCTGCGCACCGTCGACACGGACCCCGTCACGATCTTCCCCATCCGGTTCGCCAACTCCGCGCGCGGCGAGACCTACGGCGTGGAGGTCTGGGGGACCTGGGACGTCACCGACCGCTGGCGCCTGAGCGGCGGGTTCGCCACGCTCGAAAAGGATCTCGAGCCCAAGCCCGGCAGCCGCGACATCACCGGCATCGCCTCCGGCGGCGACGATCCCGACTGGCACGGCCAGATCCGTTCTCGGCTGGACATCACCGACCGCATCGAGCTGGACGTCGGCGTGCGCGCGGTCGACGACCTCGCCACCGTCGACGGTTACGTCGAGGCGGACGCCCGCCTCGGCTGGCGGGTCACCGACGACCTGGAAGTCTCGATCGCCGGGAGCAACCTCCTGCACGACAGGCACATCGAGTCCGACGACGCCGGCCGACGCCGCCAGATCGGCCGAAGCATCTTCCTGCGGCTGCGATGGAGTTCGTAGGCGCGTGAAAGGGGGGCGAACGAGAGCTGGAAGGGTGATGCGGACGCTTCTCGCGGCCGCCTGCGCCCTCATGCTCGCCCCCGGCCCGGCCGCGGCCCAGAAGTCGCTCGAGTACGCGGTGAAGGCCAACTACCTGGTGAAGTTCGCCGCCTTCGTGGAATGGCCCCCCTCCGCCTTCGCCGCCGCCGCCTCGCCGGTCATTGTCTGCGTGGTCGGCCGCGACCCTTTCGGCGCGGTCATAGACCGCGCTGCGGCGGCCCACAGCGTCGGCGGCCGCTCGGTCGCCGTGCGCCGGCTCGACCGCGTCGACGCCCGCTCGGGCTGCCACATCGCATACCTCGGCGACCCGACCGCCCAGACCACGGCCCAGACCCTGCAGGCGCTCGCCGCCGCCCCCGTCCTGACCGTCACCGACAGCGACCATTCGCGCCAGCGCGGCATGGTGCACTTCGCCCTCGCCGACAGCCGCGTGCGCTTCCACATGGACGCCGAAGCGGCCCAGCGTGCTCGCCTGTCCATCAGCTCCCGCCTCCTCAGCCTCGCGCTGTCGGTCAAGGGAGGTCGCCGCTCATGAGCGTGACTCCCTGGCTGCCCAACGCGCGGCGCCCGCTGTTCCCAATGATCGCGCTGGGCAGCGTCGTGGTGCTGCTGGTCGCAGGCGTGCTGATGGCCGCCTTCAACGAACGCCTCTACGCCGAACAGAAGACGCGCGAGGCCCAGGTCCAGGCCGCCATCCTGGGCGACACGGTGCGCGCGGCCCTGGCCTTCGACGACGACGCCGCCGCCCAGGAGGTGGTCAACGCCATGGCCGCCAACCCCGAGGTCGGCGCCGTGGGCGTCTACGATGAAAGCGGCCGGCTGGCTGCACGGCTGGTGCGCCCCGGCGAAACCCTGCCCGAGCGCCCGACGTCCACCGGCCCCGCCTTCGTCGACGGCCGGCTCGTGCTGAGCGCCCCCGTGGGCGATGTCGGCGGCGTCTCGGTCGGCTCCGTGCACCTGCGCCTTGTCGTCGAACCCTTGTGGCGCCGCCTCGGCCGCTACGCCGGCGTCGCCCTGCTGATCAGCATGGCGGCGATCGTGCTGGCGGTGCTGGGCGTCGCCCAGGGCGCCCTCACGCGCGCCAACGCCGAGTTGCGCCGGCGCGCCGAGGAGCTCTCCGAAGCCAACCAGCAGCTTCAGGAACAGATGGAGGAGCGCGCCAGGGCCGAGGAGGCCCTGCGTCAGAGCCAGAAGCTCGAGGCCATGGGCCGGCTGACCGGCGGCGTCGCCCACGACTTCAACAACCTGCTGATGGTCGCCTCCAGCGGGCTCGACCTGCTCGACCGGACCGAGGATCCCGTGCGCCGCCAGAAGCTCAAGGCCGGCATCCGCCAGGCCATGGACCGGGGCGGCGCGCTCACCCGTCAGCTGCTGGCCTTCTCGCGGCGCTCGGCGCTCAAGCCCCAGGTCGTCGACCTCGGCGCGCGCTTCGCCGGCATGCGGCTGCTCCTCGACCGCTCCCTGCGCGAGGACATTGAGATCGAGCTGCGGGTACCCGACGGGCTGTGGCCGGTCGAGATCGACGTCAACGAGTTCGAGCTCGCCGTGCTGAACGCGGCGGTCAACGCGCGCGACGCCATGCCCGACGGCGGGCGGATCACCGTCTCGGCCGTGAACGTCCCCGCCGGATCGGGCGGCATGCTGGAGGGCGACCACGTCCGGGTCGACATCGCCGACACCGGCGCGGGCATCAGCCCCGAGGTCGCCGCGCGCGTGTTCGAACCCTTCTTCACCACCAAGGAGGTGGGCAAGGGCACGGGCCTGGGCCTCAGCCAGGTCTACGGCTTCGCCCGCTCGTCCGGCGGCGACGTGGCGATCACCGGCGCCCCGGGCGAGGGCGCGGTGCTGAGCCTCGCCCTGCCACGCTCGCGCAAGGCGGTGGAGGCGGAGACGCCGGCCAGGGCCGAGCGCAAGGCGGGCCGTGGGCGCGGCCGCATCCTGATGGTGGAGGACGACAACGAGGTGGCGGCCATGGTGGGCGACATGCTGGTCGAGCTGGGCTACCGCTTCGAGCGGGCGGCGAGCGCCGCCGAGGCGCTGGAGATGCTCGGCGCCGATGCGGCTTTCGACCTCGTCTTCTCGGACATGGTGATGCCGGGGATGATGGACGGCCGCGCGCTCGCCCGCGAGATCCGCAGGCGCCGCCCCGGCCTGCCGGTGCTGCTGACCACCGGGTTCTCCGAAGCGGCGGCCCAGGCCACGGCCGAAGGCCTCAGGCTGCTGCCCAAACCCTACCGCATCGACAGCCTGGGCGCCGCCATCCGCGCCGCGCGCGCCGAGGCCGCGCCCCGCAAGCCGACGCGTACGGCCGCGCCGCCCGAAAACCGGGTCTGAGGAATTCTAAGGGCGGCTAGACCGCCAGCGCGGCGACCGTCAGCGCCACGATGCCCACGCTCATGGCCAGCACGCTGACCGCACGCGGAATGTGAAAGCCCTCGCTGCGCAGGATGGGCGGGGCGCTGGTGACGCCGCGCACGTAGCACTTCTCTTCGGGCGGCAGGTAGGCCTCGCCGGAATCGAGCAGTTGGGTGGCCATTTGACAGCCTCCTGGATCGAAACGCGCCACCACAGGCTCGCGCCCATCGCAGCCGTCCCGCCCAAAAAACTCCCGAACACCGTTCTGCGTTCCGTGGGGGCCGTCCCCCTCCCTTCCCGTCAGCCGTGGGGAATGGCGATCATTCTTCTCCGCCGTCATTCCGGGCGGAGGCTGCGCAGCAGCCGCAGACCCGGAACCCAGCAGCGCAGACCTCAACGCTGCGAAAAGGCAGGGCCCCGGATCAGCTCCGGAAGGACGCATGGACCTACCCCCGCGCCCCCTTCGGCGCGCCCGATCCCGGGACGCCTTCGTGGCCCTCGGTGGCGGGGTTGCCGTAGCCGGGTTCGGGGCCGGCGGGGTGCCAGGAGCCCTCGCGCCAGCGGTCGCGCTCCGCGGAGGGGATGGGCTCGGGATCGTAGGTCGAGCCGCCGAGCCGGCGGCGCTCCTCGCGGCGGGTCTGGTCGGTCATGGCAGGGTCTCCTCTTCCCGAGGAGAACGCGCCCGCGCGCGAAGGGGTCCGCCCCCCGGCTCGAAGACCGAGGGGCGGAGCCGGCTCTACCGGCGGCGGTTGTCGCCGTCGCGGCGTTCCATCCGCACCTGGCGCTCCAGGCGGTCGGCGCGGTGCTCGAGCTCGCGCTGCTCAGCGCGGGTCAGCCGGCCGCCGCTGTGGCGATACTGGCGGTCGACCATGCGCAGGGCGCGCAGCTGCTGGTTCAGCCTGTCGGCCTCGCGGTAGCTGATTCGGCCGTTGCGCTGGCCCCGCGCGATGGCGGCGCTGATGCGCTCGTAGCGGGCCCGCAGGTCCGCGCCGTAGACCTGGCCATGGCGGCCGTCGATCCGGTCGTCGCTGCGGTCGTAGCCGCGGCCGTCGCGGTCGTCGCCGCGTTCGTAGCGGTCGTCGCGGTCGCGCCGGCCGCCGTGGTCGTCCTGGGCCATGGCCGGAGCCGCGGCCAGGGCGGAAACGGCCATCAGGGCGGTGATGAGGGTCTTCATGTCGTGCTCCAACCTCCTAAGTCGCCGGCCGGTTCGGCGGCGACATGCGCAGTAGGCGCGCGTCAGGCTGAGCCGTTTCTGACACCGCCGTTGTCTGGCGTTCATCTTCGCCGTGGGCCCCGAGCCTCGCCTCAGTCGGTGAGGTTGTAGGTCACCGCCTCGTTCTCGATCTTGATGGCGTAGTAGGGCTCCAGCGTGCCGGTGCAGGTCTCGCCCGACATCATGGTGCGGTTGTAGGGTCCCGGGTACCAGACGCACAGATTGTGCGCTCCTTCCCAGCGGCTGTTGGTCTCGTCCTTCTTGGTGGCGAAGACGTAGACGTGGCGGTTGGCCGTCCTTCGCTCGGCGCAGGCGCCCGGTTCGATGACCGTCCAGCCCTCGTAGAACCAGCGCTGGCTCCCCCGCTCCTGTTCGCGCTGGTAGGACCAGGCGACGGCGGCGCGGTAGCGCGACTTGTTGCACACCTCGATCTCGAAGGTGGGCGGAGGCGGCGGCGCGGCCCGCACGACGGGCGGCGGCGTCGGGGCCGGCGTGGGCGCAGGGGCGGGTGCGGGACGCGCGCCCTGCTGGTTGGTCTGCTTGTTCTGCGCCGAGGCCGGCGCGGCGGCCGCGGCCAGGGCGAACATGGCGACGACCGTCGCCCCGCGTATCCGGAACATCTCCCCTCCCCCGGGAAACCCAAAGGTTTTCTGCCATATGGCGAAGGCTCGCGCCAAGCCCGCGACGGATCGCCTTCCGCCGCGGCGCGCGCGCGCCTATCTGCCCTGCCATGAGCCAGCGCATCCTCAGGGCGGCCCGCCCCGCCTATCGCGACGACATCGGCGACCTGACCACCCGCCGCCCGCTGCCGGGGCCGGGGCTGGACCAGATCGACCCCTTCCTGTTCCTGAACCACCACGGCCCCCAGACCTATCCGCCGGGCAACCGGGGCCTGCCCTTCGGGCCGCACCCGCATCGCGGCTTCGAGACCGTGACCTTCATCCTCGAGGGCGAGCTGGCCCACCTGGACAGCGGCGGCCACGAAAGCGTCATCCGGGCCGGCGGCGTGCAGTGGATGACCGCCGGCTCGGGCCTGGTGCACGCCGAGATCTCGCCCGAAGGCTTCCGCCGCCGCGGCGGGCCGCTGGAGATTCTCCAGCTGTGGGTGAACCTGCCGTCGCGGCTGAAGATGACGGCGCCGCGCTACGTCGGGCTGCAGCGCGACGACATCCCGGTCATCGAGGCGGACGGGGGCCGCGCACGGGTCAACCTGATCTCCGGCGACTGGAACGGCCGCGAGGGGCCGTACCGGTCTCTGACCGGCGTGTTCATGACCACGCTCGAGCTGGAGGCCGGCGCGCGGCTGGAGTTCGGCGGGCTCGGCGGTCGGGGGATCTTCCTTTACGTCGTCCGCGGGTCGGTCCGGGCGGGAGGGGGCGAGATCGCGGCCTTCCACCTGGCCGAGTCCGGCGACGAGGGCGACGTGCTGACCATCGAGGCGGCGCAGGACAGCGTGGTGCTGTTCGGCCATGGCGAGCCGACGCGCGAGCCTGTGGTCGCCCACGGGCCGTTCGTGATGAACACCCACGACGAGATCCGCCAGGCCATCACCGATTATCAGGCGGGACGGTTCGGGGACGTGCGGGTCTCCTGAACCGTGACGGGAAATTAATCAGGAAATACAGGGCGCCGCACTCGACGGGACCGGCGCGAAAGCGCATTGTCGGATATCCGACATTAACCCCAACGCCTCGGACATGAACCAGCGGGGCGCAACATGGCCCGCGCTATGCGGCCAGGAGCGGCATGTATCAGTTGGTCGTCCGCCGAACGGGCGAGCCCGGGCCCGTCGAGACGGCGACGGCGGCCTCGGCCACCGAGGTGCTGTCCCTGATACCGAAACTGCTGGACCGCTACCCCGACTGCGAGCGCATCGAGATCATGGCCGGGGTCACCCGGCTGTTCGCCGTCGACTGCGAAGGCGCCCGCATACCCGACTAGGCCTCAGGCCGAAGGCAGCGCGGGCGTGGCGCCCGGCGCGACGGCGTCGAAGATGTTGCGAAGGATCGCAGGCGCCCGGCGTGGGCGAGGATGGTACCGCCTCCCTGGCTCGAACAGGGGACCTCTAGATCCACAATCTAGCGCTCTAACCAACTGAGCTAAGGCGGCGCATCGCTGCGCGAGGGGCGCTATGTAGCGGGGCCGCCCTCCCCGATCAAGCACGGCGCGCGGTCGCGGCAAAGGAACACGCGCCTTCCTTCTCCGCGGGGTCGGCGGGGCAAACGCCAACGCCGATCGAAAAGGGAGGCTCCGTCCCCTCTCCCGCCGGGAGAGGGCCGGCTCCACGCACCGGAGGCGCGTCAGCGCCGCAGGTCCGCGTGGAGGGTGAGGGGGCAGCGGGACGCCGGCTAGCGTGCATCCCCACATCCCCCGCGCAAGAACCTCCGGCGCGAAAGCGCCTCCGGTGCGCGGGCTCCGCCTTCGCCCCCGGGCGAAGGAGGTGCCCCCGCAAACGAAAACCGCCCCGGAGGTTTCCCCCCGGGGCGGTCTGTCGTTGTCGGTCCGCTTGCGGACTAGCCGAGGCGCCAGGTCAGCGGCACCCGGACGCGGGCGCCTCCGACCGGAGAGCCGTCGACCGTCTTGGGCCGCATCCGGAACTTGCTCGCGGCCCGGATGGTGGCCTCGCCGAAGCCGGCGCCGGCGGGGCTTTCCGAGACCACCGAGCAGTCGGTGAGCGTGCCGTTGTCACGCACCGTACACTCGATGGTGGCCCGGCCGTCGATCTCCTGCTCGCGAGCGCGGGTCGGATAGTAGCGCTCGAGGTCGCCGCCGTCCGGAATCCGGGCCCACTGCGGGTTGGTGATCACCGAAGGCCGCGGCGGAGCCGGCGGGGCCGGCGGCGGCGGCGGTCCGGGGACCACGACGGGCGGACCCTCGTACTCGCGGCGGTCCTCCTTCTTCGTCGTCTCGATGACGAGCGGGGGCGGAGGACGCACGTCCGGCGGCGGCACGACCGATTCCCGAATCTGAAGCTTCGGGGGCGGGGGCGTGTCCGGCGGCGGGGGCGGCGGCGGCGGCGGAGGGGGCGGAGGCGGCGGCGGTTCGACCAGGTCGACCTTCACGGCCTCATCCGAGTAGACGATTTCCCTCAGCTTGAACTTGGTATTGTACAGGTACCAGCCCGCCAGCAGGTGCACCCCGACGGAGATGCCGATGCCGATCATCGCACCCGTCGAGAGGCCTTTCTTCCTCCGGCGGGGCGGGTCCATGATCGGATCGCGGTGGTGTTCTTCTGCCATGCGCTATCCGACCCTTATTTAGGAGCGTTGTCTTCACCGACGAGGGCCACGCTGTAGAAGCCGTTATCCTGGAGGGTGTTCATAACCTCCATGAAACTTCCGTAGCGGGTCTCCCTGTCGGCGCGGATGAAGATGCGCTCGTCCTGCGGCGGGCGGCCGCCGAGCAACCTGTTGAGGTCGTCCGGCATCTCCCCGATCGAAGTCCGCCCGTCCCCGATGTAGATGTCGCCGTCCTTCTGGATGGAAACATAGATCGGTTTCGGAGGATTCTGCGCGGGCGGCGCGACGGCCGTCGGCAGGTTCACCGGCACCGACACGGAGGCCAGAGGCGCGGCCACCATGAAGATGATCAGAAGGACCAGCATGACGTCCACGAAGGGAGTCACGTTGATGTCACTGTTCTGCTCGATGGTGAACTTCGAGCCGCCGCCGGGCCCTGAGAGCTTCGCGGCCATCTAGCTTACGCTCCCTTGTCGAGCTGCCGCGAGATCGCGTTCAACAGTTCCGCCACAAAACCTTCCGAACGCGTGCCGTAGGCCGAGATGCGCGTCTGGAAGTAGTTGTAGAAGATAACGGCCGGGATAGCGGCGAACAGACCGATGCCGGTGGCGAGCAGCGCCTCGGCGATGCCGGGGGCGACGACGGCCAGGTTGGTGGTGTTGGTGTTCGCGATGCCGATGAACGAGTTCATGATCCCGTAGACGGTGCCGAACAGACCGATGAACGGAGCGTTCGAACCGACCGAGGCCAGGAACTGCTGGCCGCCCGACAGGCGCTTGGAGAGGTTGGCCTGCACGGCGGTGACGGCGGCGGCGGCGCGGTTGATCGTCGAGTCACGGTGTTCGCCGGCGACGTTCAGACCCGCCTGGCGGCTCATCTCGACTTCTTCCGAGGCCGCGGCGGTCATGTCCGCCAGCGGGTTGCCCTCGAACTCGTCAGAGGTGGCGATGCGGCGCATGTCCGCGATCGAGCGGGCGCCGCGGAACGCTTCCAGGAAGCGGTCGGAGGCGCGGTTCAGGCTGCCGAACTCGAACAGCTTGATGATCAGCAGGGTCCACGAGAAGACCGAGGCGAGCAGCAGGCCGATCATGACGACCTTAACGACCGGGTCGGCGTCCATGAACATCTGCGCGACGGTCAGCTTGCCGGCGTGCTTCATTTCGGTGGGCGCTTCCTCGGCGGGAGCGATTTCTTCGGCCGGAGCCGGAGCGGCGGCGTCGGCCGCGGCCGGATCGGCCGGGGCGGCGGCGGGAGCCGGATCAGCAGGCGGAGCCTCCTGCGCAAAGGCGGGCGCGGCCATCAGCAGCGCCGCGGCGCCCATCAGGGCGGCAAAGGGATGGATGTTTTTCTGTTCGAGCATCTTTCGCCAGTTCCTGGTTGGTCTGACACGTTGGACCAAGGGTCGTCGCGCGGAAGCGTCTCCACCCCAAACAACAACAATACGCCGGGACCTGAGCCGTTCCATTCGGCCACGTCCGCGACGCTCGAGAGTTGGACCGTCCGCCGTGTGGCTTCGGGTCCCGCACGACATCCCCTGAGGTTTGCCGCCAAGCTCCTTTGGACAACCCATAACAGAGCGTCAAGTGGCGCTGATCGCTTTTCCCCCACGGGGAGAAGAACGTTCGTGCGCAAAGCCAGCCTGGGCCCGGAATCGGGGCTGCAATACGGTTAACAGCGATAACGTCAGTGGTGCAAACAATCCGTGGTCGCCGCCCGAGCCGCCGCCGAATCCGCGCCGGCAAGGGACAACGTGGACCGGCTGGGCCGGCCCTCAACCACAACCGCCGGGGATGCGCTGCGGTTCCCCGGTCCGCATGATCAGGCCGCCCGGCTTCGGCTTCCGTCGTCGACCGCCGCCCGGGCCCTGACCTCCGAGCAGAATCGCTCGAGCGCATCCTCGAGCGGCGGCAGCATCAGGCCGCGGCGGCTGCCGAGCACGACCCGCGCCGGCCGCCGCGCCGCAAGCCCCAGCCGTCGCGCGGGCGCCGCGTGCAGCAGCCTGCCGTCGAGCCCCAGCCGGTCAGCCACCTCCTGCCCGAACCGGCTCCAGGTGAGGCCGCCGGGGTTGGCCAGGTGCCAGAGACCCGTCTCCCCATCGAGCAGGAGGTCCAGCGAAGCGTTGACCAGATCAGGGACGTAGGTCGGCGAGACCCACAGGTTGTACGCGGCCGTCATCTCACGCCCCCCCCTCAGGTTCTCCACCACGGCCGCCGCGAAATTATACGGGTCATGGGGCGAGAAGAACGCCGCAGTGCGTATCACGAGGTTGCGCGCGCCCAGCGCCAGCAGCCCCCTCTCCGCCTCGGCCTTCGAGCGCCCATAGACGTTCAGCGGGTTCGGTGCGTCGTCCTCGACGTAGGGGCTGCGCTTGCGGCCGTCGAAGACCAGGTCGCTGGAATAGCTGACCAGGGCGATGTCGCGCTCGCGGCAGGCCTCTCCCAGGGCGATGGCCCCGGCCGCATTGGCGCTCAGGCAGCCTTGCGGATCGGCTTCGGCGTCGTCCACCCGCACCCAGCCGGCGGCATTGATGACCGCCCACGGATCGTGCCGCTCCAGCGCCTCGCTGATCGATGCGGGATCGTCGAGCGCCAGTATCCGCCGATCGGTCAGCACGTGGGCGATCGCCCTGTGCGCGCAACCACGCGCAAGCGCCTGACCCAGCGTGCCGGTAGCGCCGACGATCAGCACCGGGCGCGTCCTGCGCAGGTCGTGATCGGCCCCGGGATGCAGGGGCGTACGGCAGGCCGGAAGCGCCGACGGGAAGGCCAGCCGCATATCCCGCCGCCACCACCCCTCGCTGACGATCGGCGGGGGGGCCGCCTCGCCGCCCTCGGCCGCGCTCCTGAGCCACGCCGCCGCAGCCGTCGGCCGCGGCTCTCCGCTGCGCACGTCGAAGATCCCCGTCTCGTACCTGCCGCGCGGCTGGGTCAGCAGACTGTCCCAGTCGTAAGCGCCGAGCAGCGACCAGGCGGTCAAGGCCCGGACGTCGACGCCGGCGGCGCGGGATTCGCGCACCGTGCGGAACCCTTCGGCCAGCCAGCGCACCTGTTCCTCGCGCGTACAGCCGAGGTGACACTCGGTGACGGCGATGGGCAGGCCGTACCGGTCCCACGCTTCCTTCAGGGCCAGGGACAGGCCGCGGGGCGAACCGCGAAGCACGCGGACCGCCTCGACGTCGGCATAGGCCAGCTCCCCGTTCCCGCCGTGACGCTCCGGCGGATAGCGGTCGAGACGATGATCCAGGAAACGGTCGCTGGTGATGTAGTGGTTCACCCCCACGATGTCGGGCGGACAGGGGTCAGCGGCGATCTGCTCCAGGCGCTCGCGCAGGCCGTACCTCGCGATCCGGGGCCACAGCGGATGGGCCTCCGTCAGGCGGCCGGTCAGCAGGTCCCAGGTCGCCCAGCGCCGAAGGTTCTCGAACCTGGCCTGCTCGGCCACCTGCGCCGTGGAGTATATGCGGCCCAGATCCTCGGTCTGGACCAGCTTCGCATCCGGATTGATCTCGCGGATGGCGCGCATGGCCAGACGCACGGCGTCGATCTGGTTGAGCAGGGCCGTCCAGAAGGCGCCCTCCTCCCTGAGGTGGGGGTGCCACAGCCCGTAGAGCGCGCTGAACCGCGCCGTGGTGAGGGGCTCGTTCACCGGCGTCCAAGCGTCCACCCAGGGGTAGCGTCGCGCGACCGCCTCCGCGTGCCTGGCCAGCCCCGTGGCGAAACTCGCGTCGAGCAGGCTGGTGTAGCGCGGGCCGGACCCATGGTGGACCAGACCAACGATGGGCCTCACGCCGAGCTCACGCAGCTTCTCGAGCCGCACGTCGGTCCAGCTCCAGTCCGCCGAATCGGGGCTCTCCGGAGACACGCGCTCCCACAGGACCGGATAGCGCAGGGTCTTGAGGCCCAGGCCGGCGAACAGGTCGAGGTCGCTCACCCGCTCCTGGTGACCGCTGAGGACCGTCTGGTCCATGTAGCGGTCCCCCACGCGGTTGACGGTGCACTCGTGACCGCCCCACAGTTCGACCTCGCCGGGGGACGTCAGGCCGGACCCTCCGGGCCCCCAGGATGCCGCGCCCGCCCCCCGGCCCGTCATGCCTGGATCTTGGCGGCGCCGTCTCGCGTCGCCTCCTCGCCGGCTCCGGCGCCCTTGAGTCCGGAGATGCGCCTCCAGGTGGCCAGGGCCTGCCCGACACACTGGTCCATGTTGTAGTACTGGTAGGTGCCCAGCCGTCCGACGAAGACGACGTTCGGCTCCTGCTCCGCCAGCGCCTGGTAGCGCTTGTAGAGCGCGCGGTTCTCGGCGCGCGGAACCGGATAATAGGGATCGCCCTCGGCCCGCGGATACTCGTAGGTGATGGCGGTCCGGGCATGCTGCTGCCCGGTAAGGTGCTTGTACTCGGTGATACGCGTGTAGGGCGTCTGCTCGTCCGGGTAGTTCACCGTGCCGACCTTCTGCAGCCACTCCTGGTCCAGGGTTTCATGGCGGAACTCGAGGCTGCGGTACGGCAGCTTGCCGAGGCGGTAGTCGAAGTACTCGTCGATGGGGCCGGAGTAGATCAGGCGATCATAAGCGGCGTCACGGCGGACGTCTTCGAACTCGACCCCTGTCTCCACCGTGATGTTCGGATGGTCGAGCATGTTCTCGAACATCCGCGTGTACCCGTTGACCGGCATGGCCTGCCGGCTGTCGGTGAAATAGCGGTCGTCGGTGTTGGTGCGGGTGGGAATTCGCGCCGTCACGGACTTGTCGAGTTCGGAAGGGTCGAGGCCCCACTGCTTGCGGGTGTAGCCGCGGAAGAACTTCTCGTAGAGGTCGCGGCCAACGGCGTTGACCACTACGTCCTCGGAGGTCGCGATACGCTCAACGGGTTCGGCGCGGCCCTTGAGGAAGGCTTCCGCCTCGGCGTCGCTGGTCAGGCTCAGTCCGTACAGGGCGTTCAGCGTCGTACGGTTGATCGGGATCGGCACCTGTTTGCCGTCGACCACCGCCAGCACCCGGTGCTCGTAGGGCCGCCAACGGGTGAACCGCGACAGGTAGGTGAAGATCTCGTCCGAGTTGGTATGGAAGATGTGCGGTCCGTACCGGTGGATCAGCAGGCCGTCTTCGTTGAGGTGGTCGTAGGCGTTGCCCCCGATGTGGGGACGGCGATCGATCACCAGGACCTTGCGGTTTGAGCCGGCCGCAAGCCGTTCGGCCAGCACGGCCCCCGAGAATCCGGCTCCCACGATGAGGTCGTCGTAAGCCCTGCGCCGGTCCGAGGGCCGGATCGCGGACGGTGACCGGACCTCGTTCAGGCGAGCCTCCGCGGCTTCCCTGACCAGCTTGCTCATGCGTCGGAAGGTGCTCTCCCAGGACGACTGGGCCAGCGCCACGTCGGCTTCCTCGAGCCACCCGTTCGGCTTGGCGGCCAGATCGAGCGCAACCTCGCATTCGGCGATGAAGGTCTCCGCGTCGGCGGCGATGCGGACGCACTGCATCTCGCCGTAGTGCCGGATCACGTCGGTGATCGGGGTCGAGACCACGGGCCGCCCCCCGGCGATGTACTCGGGGGTCTTGGTCGGACTGATGAACCGCGTGGCCTCATTGATGGCGAAGGGCATCAGCGCCACGTCCCAACCGGCCAGGTAACGCGGAAGCTCGTCGTAGGACTTGCCGCCCAGGTAGTGGAGGTTGGGCCGGCGGGGCAGCTCGTCCTCGCTGATCTTCACGACCGGGCCCACCATGACCAGCGACCAGTCGGGTCGGGCGTCGGCCACCTCGGCGAGCAATTCGAGGTCCATGCGCTCGTCGATCACGCCATAGAACCCGAGGCGGGGATGCGGCAGGTCGGCCTGGTCCTGCACATCCGGCTGTTCGGACCTGGCCTGGGCGAAGTGGGCCCAGTCGACGCTGGACGGGAACGGGTGGATGTTCCGGTGAAGGCCGCGCTTGGCCTCGTAGAGGCTGTATCCGCCGGTGAAGACCACGTCGGCTCGCGAGATCAGCTCGGCTTCGAGTTCGCGAAGTTCCGGAGGTGCGAACTTGAAGTTCGAGAGCTCGTCCATGCAGTCATAGACGATGGCCGCCGCCGTGAGCTCGCGCGAAAACGCCAGCATTATGGGGCTGTAGTACCAGAGGACGGGACGCGAGATCGCCTCCAGCGCCAGGAGTTCATCCAGAAGCCGCCGCAGTTCGTCCTGGCGCTCGCCCTGGCTCAGCTCGTCGGGAAGCAGGGGGGTGGCGACGATCACTCCGCTCTGCTCGCAGATGCGGACCTGCAGGGTCGCCGAACCCTCCGGCGCCGGCATCGGCTCCTCCCAGAAGACCACCTGCCGGTCACGGGCGAAGCGGGTCATCAGGTGTTGCGGCCGCTGGAAGACGAAAGCCCAGCGGAGGTGCGAGAAACAGATCAGCGGCGGCTGCCGCTCGCCGCCCCTGGGCGCCGGCGCGAAAGATTTCGGGGTCAGTGGCGTTACCTTGGACACGGCGCATTCCTGAAGTGCTTGTTGTGGTTCTGTATCGTTCGCCCGGGGATTCAGCCCGTCGCAGCGCGGCGCGGTTCTTCGGCCGGCCTTTCGCCGTATCGCTGGGCGGAGTGCCAGGCCGCCGCGGTGGCGACGATGGTCACCAGATTGGACATCCGCGGTCGCCAGTTCAGCAGGCTCCCGGCGCGTGACGGGTCAGCCACCAGGCATGCGGGGTCGCCCGCCCGGCGCGGCGCGAGCGAGCGCGGCACGGGACGGTCGAGCGCAGCCTCGACCTGTTCGATGACCTCGAACACCGAACATCCCTTGCCGGTGCCCACGTTCACCGCCTGGTACTCCCCGGGCGCGATTGGGGGGGTCAGGCCGGCGACATGAGCGTCCGCAAGGTCGCAGACGTGGATGTAGTCGCGCACGCCCGAGCCGTCGGGCGTATCGAAGTCGTCGCCGAAAACCTTCAATGGCTGGCCTTGGCCCAGGGCGGCCCGGATCGCCAGCGGAATGAGGTGGGTTTCCGGATCGTGAGCCTCACCGATGAGGCCCGACGGATCGGCGCCGGCGGCGTTGAAATAGCGCAGCGCAAGACCCGTCATGCCGAACGCCCGGCAGTACGCGGCGATCATCCGCTCGGCCGCGAGCTTGGTGTCGCCATAGGGACTGGTGGGATTTTTCGGCAGGTCTTCCGAAAGCAGCGAACCGGACGCGGCGCTGTCGCCATAAACAGCGGCGGTGGAGGAGAAGATGAGGCGCGGCACGGCGGCCTCGCGCATGGCCTCCAGCAAGTTCGCGACGCCCGCGACGTTCTGGCGCCAGAACAGGTCCGGCCGCTCCACCGAGCGGCCGACCTCGATCAGGCTGGCGAAATGGATGACGGCCTGCACCTTGTGCCGCCGCATCGTCTCGACCAGCAGAGCCCGGTCGCCGACGTCGCCCTGGACAAAATCTCCCCACAGGACGGCTTCACGGAAGCCGGTGCTCAGGTTGTCGTAGACCACCGGGCGCCAACCGCTGGCGGCCAGCGCCTTGGAGGTGTGGGACCCGATGTAACCGGCCCCGCCGATCACCAGCACCGCCCCCTTCTCGCCGGGGGAGCGCACCGGCGTCAGAACCGGCCGGCTCATGCCTGGCCTCCCGAGCGGGCGGCCAACGAGGGGCCGAGCATCGGAGCCCTGCGGCCGGCCGTCAGGCGAACACCGCGAACGGCTGGGATCGAACCCATTGGGGAAACCCTCTTTCTGGATGCAGCCGCACTACGGCCGCACCCCCACAACGGCGCAGGCGCGCGCTTTGTTCCCCACGCGATTCCGGAAAAAGCCAAGAAAAACAGGTGCTAACTTAGGTTAGCCAAACGGCGGTGCTTCCGGCGAAACAGAATCGAATCGTCAATCGATTCAGGGGGCTGCCACAGAACCCTCAGCGGGCCGGCAGAGGATCGAACCTGGCGGTGAGCGCTGTCTCCTCGCCCGGCTCGAGAATGACGATCCCGAGCGCGCTCCATTGCGATTCCGGGCGGCTGAAGACGTCATTCGCGTTCGTGACCGGTTCGGCGCACAGAATGGATTCGCTCGCGGGCGCGTACACCTGAAAACGCGGCGCCTCCGAGCTGATGCGGACTCCGCCACCCCGGGAGGGCCAGCTTATCAGCGCCTCGCCGCACCAGCCTTCATAGCCGTTATCGAGACCTGCTCCGGAGATGCTGCGCCCGACCAGCCGGTATCGTCCCGCGGGAGGTTCGAGGTTTACCGGCATGATCTCGTCATCGACGGTCCAGACCCCGTTCACCCGGGTGTCCAGGATGGTGTCCGCCGGCGCGTCCAGAAACGGGTGGAAGCCGAGGCCGCAGGGCATCGGCCCGTCGGACAGGTTCCGGCAGGACAGCGTCTGTTCGAGCCCCTGCTCGTCGAGGCGGAACACCTGCCGCGCCTCGTAGGCCCACGGCCACTCGCCGGCTGGGTGCGCGAATGCGAGCTCGGCGCGGCTGTCCGATCCCTCGACTAGGCGCCAGGCGTTTCGCCAGCCCTGGCCATGGAGGGGGTGAGGCTGTGGCGGCAGGTTCGGCTGCAGCCGAATCTCCCGGCCCCGGAAAGTGAACCGCCCGTCGCGGATGCGATTGCAGAAAGGGACCAGAGGAAAGCTGGCGGTCTGCAGCACATCCGTCGGGCGCGCCGGGCTCTCGCGGAACAGCGCTGCCCAGCCGTCCTCTCGCCGCTGCCGATAGGCGGCCACGGCGCCGCCCAGCCCCGGGACAAGCTCCAGCTCCAGGTCGCCCGAGCGCAGCTTCAGGCGGCCGAGGGGATCAGGTGACATGCCCGGTCAGTTCGGCGCGGCGAAGCTCTCGCAGGTCCGCTTCCTGGTTGCGGGAGTGCCGGTCGCCATACTCGGCGGGCGGCACCACCGGCACAGTGAGGCACACGCTCTGGGTCGGCAGCACGTCTCGCCAGTCCTGGATCAGCTGCCGATAGGCCTTGCCGACATTGCGGATGTTGCGGTCCAGGTCGTAGAGGCCGAGCGGATTGACGTGCCCGTTCGTCTCTCTGAGCGCCGTATCCCAGTCGACCTGGTCGGTGAGCGAGTACCAGGTGAACCCGACGGTCGGCACGCCGTCGTTGCGCACCCGCAGCACATTGGCCCATTGCTTCCAGAGCCAGTTGACCGCCTCGTCCCCGTTGGGGCCCTCGACGATGTTCGTCTCGGTGTGCATGACCGGCAGGTGATAGCGGGCGTGGTACTGCCGGGTAATTTCGCTGTAGCCGAAGATCTCGCCCGAGGCCCGGGTCATCCCGTCGGCCGACACCCGGTGCTCGTTGGTCCAGTAGTAGTCGTTGCCCAGGATGCAGTGGTGCTTGAGCCGGTGACCCTGGAAGAAGTGGTACTCATCCCGCGTCATCCCGTTGTCCATCAGGTACTCGTACATGCACGAGTCCACCCGCAGGCCGTAGTTCAGATCCAGGGTCAGGAAGCGCATGGAGTTCATGCGCTCGGCCGGTCCGATCGCCGCCGGATTCTCGGCATGGAAATATTCCGACGACTCGCTCTGCACGAAGATCGCGTCCGGACGGCAGTTCAGGATGGCCTTCATGGCCAGGACGTTGGCCTTCACGATGTTCTTGAGGGCGGTGACGAACGTCTGGTCCGTGGTGCCCTGCTCGTTCCACCAGCCGTACTTGGCCGAGAAGGTCGCGCAGATAAACATCTCATTGATCGGGGTGTAGAGCTGCACCCACGGATAGCGGCAGGCGAAGGCCTTCGCGTACGTCTCGAAGAGTTCGGGGAAGTCCGTGTTCTGAAAGTCGCCGATCCAGTCGGGCACGCCGAAGTGGCAGAGGTCGACGATGGGAATGATGTTGCGCCGCTTCAGGTCGGCCAGCGTCAGGTCCGCGAACTCCCAGTCATAGCGGCCAGGCGCGACGTAGGTGGTGTGAAGGGGCGGCCCGTATCGCAGGTGCCGGATGCCCATCTCCTCGACGCAGTCGAAGTCCTTCTTCCAGAGCCTGTAGTGGCCCGACGCCTCCATCTGGTCCACCCGGACCCGGCCGTTCTTGATCCTGGGGATGCTGTTCTCGATCCCCGTTGCGAACATGAAGGCGGAAATGGCGGCGTCCTCCGGCTGGCGCTCCCCCGAGCGTCATCGCCTAGAACATCCGCGGGCCGGGATTGTTCACCCCGGCGCAAAATTGGCGCCCCGCCGGGCCTGCGTCAGGCGGACGGCTGGCCGCTCAGCTTGCGGCACTTGTCGAGGTTGGTGACCCCGTCCTGCCGGGTCTGCACGTTCCGGAGCCATGCCATGTTCTCGTGGACGGCGAGAACCGTGAACTGCGGGAAGCTGTTCGGACCGGTGGCCACGAGGTCTCCGACCCGGATTTCTTCATCGTATTCGCGCTGAAGCGCCAGCGAGAATACATCGGCGTAACTTAGGTTGAGCATGGGATCCCCTCCCGACTCATCTTTGACAGAGGCGTATTCTAGGCGCTCGGATGATGAACGATATCCGAACGCCGCCTGACAGAACGCCGCACCCGGGTGGCGGACCGGGACGGAACCTGGGGCGTTCACCCCGCCTTTTCCACGCGACAGGACGTCACGACGCGGAGGGGGAAGACCTTGGGACCGGCCGTCTGTATCGCCCGTTGCGACAACATCCTGGGCGAAGGCCCGCGCTGGGACGCCCGGCGTGGGCGACTGTACTGGCTCGATATCAAGGGCAAGCGGCTCCACTGGCTCGAGCCTTCGGGCGGCGGACAAGCCGTCCTCGACCTGCCGGCGCGAGCGAGCGCGCTCGCCCCGCGCGGCGATGGGTCGCTGGTGATGGCGACCGACCAGGGGGTCGCGGTCCTGGACCCTGACAGCGGCCGTTTCGACCTGCGCCTGGAGCTTGAGCCGGAGCGCCCCGGCAATCGCACGAACGATGGCGGGATCGACATGGCGGGCCGTTTCTGGATCAGCACCATGGACGACGCCGAGGCGGTGGACTCCGGCGCCCTCTACCGCCTCGACGCCGACTGGTCCTGCCATCCTGTCCGGGACGGCATGGGCATACCCAACACCATCTGCGTCAGTCCCGCGGGGGATACGCTCTACGTCGGGGACTCGAAGGAGCAGACCATCTACGCGTGGGACCTGGACGCGACGGGGGTCCTGTCGGGGCAACGGGAGTTCGCCGATACGCGGGGGACCGACGCGTCGCCTGATGGCTCCGCGGTCGACGCGGAGGGCGGCCTCTGGAACGCCCAGTGGGGCGGCTGGCGCGTGGTGCGGTACCTGCCCGACGGCACGGTGGGCGAAATCATCCCCCTTCCGGTCGAGCAGCCGACCAGCTGCGCGTTCGGGGGCAAGGATCTGGACACCCTCTACATCACCAGTGCGCGCGTCGGTCTCTCCGAGGAGGCGCTCGCCGAGCAGCCGCTGGCGGGGTCGCTGTTCGCCATCCGCACGGGCGTGAAGGGGCTGTCGCTTCCCGAATTCGCCGGCTGACCGAAGAGCGCCCCGCCCCCGGGAACAATGCCCGCCCCATCCCGCTTCTCACCAGGGGGCGAACGCGCCTGACCACACCGCGGGGAGACACGCCGATCCGCAAGCCTCTGCGAAGCGCGCACAGCTACGGCAAGCTCGACCGTGACGGCTTCATCCACCGCAGCTGGATGAAGAGCCTCGGCCTGCCCGATCACGTCTTCGACGGGCGGCCGGTGATCGGCATCTGCAACACCTGGTCCGAACTGAACCCCTGCCACGGACACCTGCGCGACATCGCCGAACACGTGAAGCGCGGCGTCTGGGAGTCCGGCGGCCTGCCGCTGGAGTTCCCGGCCATGAGCCTGGGCGAGACCCAGATGCGGCCCACGGCCATGCTGTTCCGCAACCTGCTGGCCATGGAGGTTGAGGAGTCCATCCGCGGCAATCCGATCGACGGCGTGGTGCTGCTGGGCGGCTGCGACAAGACCACGCCGGGGCAACTGATGGGCGCGGCGTCGGTTGACCTGCCCACGGTGGTGGTGTCGGCGGGACCCAAGCTGAACGGCAAGTTTCGCGGCAAGGACATCGGCTCGGGCACCGATGTCTGGAAGTTCTCCGAGGCCGTGCGCGCCGGGGAGATGACCCTGGAGGAATTCTTTGACGCCGAGGCCGGCATGAGCCGCAGCCACGGCGTCTGCATGACCATGGGCACAGCCTCCACGGTCTCCAGCCTTGTCGAGGCGCTCGGCGTCTGCCTGCCGGACAACGGAACGCTGCCGGCGGTGGACGCGCGGCGCTACGCGCTGGCCCACATGACCGGGCGGCTGATCGTCGACATGGTCGAGCGCGACGCGCGGCTGTCAACCGTCCTGACGCGCGCGAACTTCGAGAACGCCATCCTCGCCCATGCCGCCGTCGGCGGCTCCACCAATGCCGTTATCCACCTGCTGGCCCTGGCCGGGCGGCTGGGCGTGCCGCTGGACCTGGAGGACTTCGACCGTATCGGCCGCGAGGCGCCGCTGCTGGTGGACCTGATGCCGTCGGGCCGGTTCCTCATGGAAGACTTCCACTACGCCGGCGGCATGCCCGCGGTGCTGAAGGCGCTGGGGCCGCGCCTGCGCAGCCAGGCGCCTACGGTCACCGGGCGGCCGATCGGCGAGGTGGTGGCCGGCGCGACCTGCTGGAACGACAAGGTCATCCGCACGCCCGAAGCGCCCGTGGGCCCCTCTTCCGGGGTCTGGGTGCTGCGCGGCAACCTCGCCCCGGACGGAGCCATCATCAAGCCCTCGGCCGCCTCCCCCGACCTGCTGACGCACACCGGGCGCGCCGTCGTGTTCGAGGACATCGAGGACTACAAGGCCCGCATCGACGCGGACGACCTGGACGTCGACGCAACCTCCATCCTGGTGCTGAAGGGCTGCGGCCCCAAGGGCTACCCGGGCATGCCGGAGGTCGGCAACATGGCCCTGCCGCGCAAGCTGCTGGCCCAGGGCGTGCGCGACATGGTGCGGATCTCCGACGCGCGCATGAGCGGCACCGCCTTCGGCACCGTCATCCTGCACGTCGCGCCGGAGGCCGAAGTCGGCGGGCCGCTGGCGCTGGTCCGCAGCGGTGACGAGATCGCCTTCGATGGTCCGAACCGATCCCTGACCCTCAAGGTCGAGGGGGCCGAACTGTCGCGCCGCCGCGCCGAATGGGACGCCGCGCGCAAGCCGTCGCCCTACGAGCGCGGCTGGTACCGGCTCTACATCGAAACAGTGTTGCAGGCCGATCGCGGCGCCGACCTCGACTTCCTGGTCGGCCGCAGTGGCGACGAGGTGACGAGGGAGTCCCACTGATGGCCCAGGACGACGGCTTCGCGACCTACCCGAGCCTGAAGGACAAGGTGGTGTTCATCACCGGCGGCTCCTCCGGGATCGGCGCCTGCATGGTCGAACAGTTCCACGCCCAGGGCGCAAAGGTGGCCTTCATCGGCCTGCACGAGGAGGCCGGGCGTCCCCTGTGCGAACGCCTGCCGGGCAGCTGGTTCCGCGCCACCGACGTGACCGACGCGCCCGCCCTCGAAGCCTCGCTGAAGGACGCCGCCGACGCGCTCGGCCCCATCGGCGTCCTGGTCAACAACGTGGCCAACGACACCCGCCACGACGCCGCCGAAACCAGCAACGAGCAGTGGCGCAAGGGCCTGGCGGTCAACCTCGACCCGACCTTCATCTGCTCCCGCACGGTCTATCCGGGCATGAAGGCGATGGGCGGCGGGGCGATCATCAACATCAGCTCGATCAACGCCCTGCTCGGCCCCGCCCACATGCCGACCTACGTGGCCGCCAAGGGCGCGATCAACGCCCTGACCAAGGGGCTGGCGCGCGAGTGGGGACCTGACCGTATCCGGGTCAACGTCATCTCCCCCGGGTGGATCATCACCGACCGGCAACTGGAGCTCTGGCTCACCCCCGAGGCCGAGGCCGAGTGGATGAAGCTGGTCGCCCTGCCCGACCGCATCATGCCCGAGGATGTCGCCCGCCTGACCCTGTTCCTGGCCGCCGACGACAGCCGGATGATCACCGGCCAGAACTTCGTCATCGACGGCGGGCGCACCTGATGCTCGCGGAAGGGCCATTCCTGGCCTGCGACTGGGGTACGACCAACCTGCGCGCCTGGCTGATTGGCGTGGACGGCAATGTGGTCGAGGCGCGCGATTTCCCGCTCGGCGTCTCTCGCCTGCAGCCCGGCGAGGCGGCGCGGCGGTTCCGCGAGGAGGTGCGGCCCGCCCTCGACGCCGAGGGCCTGCCGGCCCTGCTGTGCGGGATGATCGGCTCGAACTTGGGCTGGGTCTCCGCTCCATATCTCGATTGCCCCGCCGACATCGGGGACCTCGGCGCCGCATTGGTCGATCCGGAACCCGGCGACCCGCCCGTGCGCATCGTCCCGGGCCTGCGCGGTCCCGGGATCACCGCCGCGCCCGACGTCATGCGCGGCGAGGAGACCCAGGTGTTCGGCTGGATCGCCCAGGACGAGGCGCGCGGCCGCGGCCGGCACGTCATCTGTCATCCGGGCACCCATGCGAAGTGGGTGCTGGTCGAGGACGGCCGCATCGTTCGTTTCGTCACCGCCATGACCGGCGAACTGTTCGCCACTCTGAGCCGCCACGGGGTCCTGGCGACGGCCTCCACGCCCGGCGATGAGAGCGCCTTTCGCCAGGGCGTGGAGGCGGCGGGAGACGGTGACGCCCTGTCGGCCCGCCTCTTCAGCGTCCGCTCCCGGGTGGTCGGCGGCGACGCCGACCCCGACACCTCTGCGTCCTACCTCTCCGGCCTGCTGATCGGCTCCGAAATCGCGGCGCTGCCCCATCTGCTGGGCGTTCCGTCGAACGCCCCGGTGGCCCTGCTCGGAGAAGAGACCCTGCTGCGCTGGTACGGCCTGGCCCTGGACCTGCGGGGTCGCCGGCACAGCCTGCACAGCGGCGACGAGGCGGCGCTGGCCGGACTGAAGGCCCTTTATGCGGGAGCCGATCGATGACCCTGGATCAGGCGCTGGACGAAACTCCGATCGTGGCCATCATTCGCGGGGTCGAGCCCGACCACGCGGTCGAGACCGCCGACGCCCTGTACCGGGGCGGTATCCGCGTCGTCGAGGTGCCGCTCAACTCGCCGCATCCCCTGCGCAGCATCCAGGCCATCGTCCACGCGTTCGCCGATCGCATGATCATAGGCGCGGGAACGGTTCTGTCGCCTTCCCAGGTGGACGAGGTCGCCGATGCGGGCGGCCGCATCATCGTCTCGCCCAACACCGATCCGGCCGTAATCCATCGCGCCATCGCGCTGCGCCTCGAGCCCATGCCCGGTTTCGGCAGCGTCAGCGAAGCCTTCCGGGCATGCTCCGCCGGCGCGCGCAGGCTCAAGCTGTTTCCGGCCTCGACCTACGGACCCGGGCATCTGAAGGCGCTCCTGGCAGTGCTGCCCAGGGAGGTCAGGGTCTATGCGGTGGGTGGAGCAGGCCCTGCGAACATGGCGGAGTGGTCGGCGGCGGGGGCCGCGGGGTTCGGGCTCGGCTCGGAGCTCTACCGGCCCGGACAACCACCTGACGAGACGTTTGAAAAGGCGAAGCTGGCGGTGCGCGCACTCAGGGACTGAGGGGGCGATCGGCGGCGACTGTTCTCAGGAATCGAGACGCGACAGTTCGCCAGCGGCGTCCTGCACGTAAACTCGGACCGCCTGGCCGTGAGCCTTGACCCGCTCGGCAAGACCCAGCGCCCGCGTTTCCGCCTCCGAGCGATAGGCGAAACCGCCCAGGCTGGCGGCGCCCGACAGGATCTTCCAGCCGTCGCCGATCCGCACGATGAAAATATCGGCGGTCGCGTGTTCCATGGGCAGCCTCCCGCACCGGCGCGGAGGGTTCATCACGCCGCGCCTGGCTGCACACTTGGGGACTTGAGCGCGTCGCGGGAACGTGACTGATCGCCGCTACCCCATCCGGGTCAGGCGCCAGCGCCCTCGTGACCGGGGCTGAGGATCGATTCTGCGGAAGGGGAGGAAGATGGTGCCTGGGGGCGGATTCGAACCACCGACACGCGGATTTTCAATCCGCTGCTCTACCAACTGAGCTACCCAGGCGCCGGGCTCGGCCACAGGGCCGCCGCCGCGAGAGGGGCGTCTATAGGCGAGCCGACTTTGGCTGTCCAGAGATTGCCGCAACGGCGTCGCAGCCCGCCGCGGCGAGCCCCTCGATCACGGCTGCGTGCGGGGCTCCTCGACCTCGCCGCCGTCGCGATCCAGCGCCAGGGAGCCGCTGTCGCTCTGGGCGAAGACGCGCGTACGACGCCCTTCGCCGCGAAGGCAGGCCGCCAGCTGGCGAGCCACCTCCAGCGCGGCGGCGCGCGAGCCGAATCCGCTGCTTGGCCGAGCCGGCCGCACAACCTTCCACGCGTCTCCCGCGCCGATGACGAAGATGTTGTGGGCGTCGTCCCGCATGTGACTGTTGAACACCCGCGCTCGGCGAACGCCATTCGCATTTGTTAACCAGAGCCCGCGGCCGAACGCCCCAAGCGGGTCAACCTTCGTCGGCCCCCGGCTCGTCGGACGGTCTCTCCGGGTCCTCGATCACCGGAATGGCGTAGCGGCCGCTGAACCACCTCTGCAAGTCCAGGTCGGCGCAGCGCCGCGAGCAGAAAGGCCGATAGTCGGTCGAAGCCAGACCCTTCCGGCAGATGGGACAGGAAGCGCTCATCGCGGTTGTATATGGGACTCCAAACGGCCTCTTCCAGCTTCGGCAGCAACCCCGAAACGGGGCCCCAGCTGGCGCACAAGGGGATCCAGCTCGGCCGCCACCTCTGGCGCGCAGACGCAGACCAGCCGCGCGCCCGGGTCTACCCGGCCTTCCCGTTCAAGAGCGCGCACAAGCCGCTGGGCGACGGACCGGATCGTCGGCGCGCCGTCGTCGCCGAGCAGGCGTTCGGCTACGGGCGTCTCGCCCCAGGGCCGGGCGACCTCGAGCAAGCCGAGGCGGCTGATCCCGGCGATCACGACGCCCGGCTGGTCCGGCGCAAAGGCTTCGCTCGCTGCGCCGAGAATCTCCGAATGTTCGGACGCCTTGCCGATGAGGTCCATCACCGAAAGACCGCCGAGGCCTTTCAGCCGCAGCAACCTCGCAGCCTCGCGCACGGCGCGGCGGTTCGCATCGAGAATGGCCCGCTTGCCGGCTTCGGCCCTGGCGAAGTCCACATCCACCGCTGTCAGCCCGCGCGTGCGCTCGATGCACAGGGAAAGGCCTCCGGAGAGCAGGTGTGTCTGCGCCAGCGCCTCCTCTTCCGCCACGTCGGCAGCCTCGCGCGCAGCGGGCCCCAGCACGATCCCGGACTCGGGCGCAAATGCCTGCAGCCGCGCCTGCATATCCTGCGCCGGCCGCACGCGTCCGACCGCGCCCGCTCCGGCTCCGCGCCGGCGGAGGAGCGGGCCTTTCCCGGCCCGCGCCTCAGCCGTGACTTCGACTTCCACCATCGCCCCCTCGGAAGGGCGCGCGCCGGCTTCGGCCGCCATCAGCCCGGGCGGCCCCTCATCCAACACCACGAAGAAGCCGCGGAACCCCGGCGCCGAGCTTCCCACGCGGCCGGCCCAGATGTCCCCCAGCCGGGGACGGTCGGGCTCGCCCTCGCGTTCGATCAGCAGGCGTTCCGGCTTTCCGTCCAGTACGACGACGCCGCGGCGTTCGCCGGGGCAGACGTCGAGGAACAGGCTTCTCATCGCCCTCTCCGTTGTGGAGAGGGAAAACCCGGCGTGCCGAAGCGGCCAGCGGCCCCCCGGGCCCAGGCCGGCGGGACTGGGAGAAGCGCGCCCGTGGCCAGGGTCGCGGTCTCGCCTTGTCCTCCCGCGCACGGATCGCCTTCGCCTCCGCGCCTCCGATGCGCGGCGCGCTCCTTTCCCCCCAAGGGGAAGGAGATCATCCTCGCCATCCGAGGCCTTCGAGCAGGCTGCGCGTCTCATACAGGGGCAGTCCGACCACGCCGGTGTAGCTGCCGTTGAGGTGGCGGACGAACGCGCCGGCCAGGCCCTGGATGGCGTACCCTCCTGCCTTTCCCTCCCATTCTCCGCTGGCGAGGTAGGCATCGATCTCCTGGGCGGAGAGCCGCTTGAAGGCGACGGTCGTCTCCGACAGGCGCGAGGCCTCCCGGCCGTCCGGCGCCGCCACCGCGACCCCTGTGAGCACCCTGTGGTTTCGGCCCGACAGCAGCTCGAGGAAGCGCCGCGCTTCGGCCTCGTCGGCCGCCTTCTCCAACAGCCGCCGGCCGACGGCCACCACGGTGTCCGCGGCGAGGACATAGCTTCCCGGCGCGTTGACGGCTCCCGCACGCGCCTTTTCCCGCGCCAGCCTCGTAGCCAGCCGGCGCGGCGTTTCCTTTTTCAGGGGCGTTTCGTCGATGTCCGTGGGGGCGACGTGGTCCGGGACAACGCCGATGCGGCTGAGAAGCTCAAGCCGGCGCGGGCTCGCGCTGGCGAGCACCAGGGGCGTTCTGTCCAAGATTGGGGCCTTACTTGAAGCGATAGGTGATCCGCCCTTTGGTCAGATCATAGGGCGTCATCTCGACCAGCACCTTGTCTCCGGCCAGCACCCGAATGCGGTTCTTCCGCATCTTGCCCGCCGTGTGGGCGATGATCTCGTGGTCGTTCTCGAGTTTCACCCGAAAGGTCGCGTTGGGCAGCAGTTCGCTGACCACCCCAGGAAACTCGAGCAGCTCTTCTTTCGCCATATGGCCTCACGTTGAATACGCAGACGGCCCGCGCACAGGCGAGCCGTCAACCACGCATCACTATGGCATGGATCGCGATTCCGCGCGAGCGCGCACGCGCGGGTGCGCGCATGCTAGATTTCGGTTTCCGCGGTGGGATTGGATCGAACGATGTGGCCGAAACTGGTGGCGATCCTGGCGGGCGCCGTCCTCGTCGCCGACGGGACACTCGCTTCCGAACGACCGGAAATCGACCAGGTCGCGTGGATGGCCGGGGACCGCCTCCACACGGCGGGAAATCAGACCGTCCATGAGACCTGGATCGGTCCGGCCGGGGGCATGCTGCTGGGCATGACGCTGACCGCCTCCGGCGACGGCCGGCCCGCCGCCTTCGAATATGCGCGCATAGCCGCCGACGGCGCCGGCGAGCTCGTGTTCTACGCGCAGCCGTCGGGCGGGCCAACCGTGGCCTTTCCCATTTCGAGCTGGGACGGAAATCGCGTGGTGTTCGAAAATCCCCAGCACGATTTCCCTCAGCGGGTCATCTACTGGAACAAGGGCGGCGGCGTGGTCGGCGCCAGGATCGAGGGCGTCATCGGCGGCGAGGCGCGGTCGATTGAGTGGGAATACCGCTAGCGCCTCTCCCGTCGGAGCGCGGACTACCGAGCTGCTTCTGCAGCCACACCGACAGCCCATCGACGCCGCTGACCTGAAAGCCCTGCCGCTGGTAGAAGCGAACCGCCCGCTCATTGACCTGCCGCGTGCGCACGCGCAGCGCGCTCAGGCCCTGCGCCCGCCCTGCCGCCTCCAGGCCCGCCAGCACGGCCGCCCCGACGCCGACGCCGGACCTGGAAGCAAACATCCGCTTCACCTCGCCGACGCCCGGCTCCAGCGGCCGCAGGGCGCCGCAACCCACGGCGCGGCCATCTATGCGCGCGATCAGGAAGACGTGGCCGGGCTCGTCGCGCCAGTCGGCGAAGCCCGCCCGGCCATCCGACCCGGTCAGGCTTTCGAGCTGTCTCGACAGGGCTTCGAGCAGATCGCGAGCTTCGGGGCGCAGGGGATGGGAGGCTTCGACGACGACGCCGGGCGCCATCCTCCTACCCCCGCTTCTGCAGCGCGTTGACCAGGGTGAACAGTCGACGCGCGGTCTCGTGGTCGAGTTCGATCTTGCCGTCGAGACGGGTCTTGAGCAGTTCCGCCCCTTCGTTGTGAAGACCCCGCCGGCCCATATCGATCGCCTCGATCTGGGCGGGCGAGGAACCGCGCACGGCCTCGTAATAGCTTTCGCACACGATCTGATAGTCGCGCAGGACGCCGCGGAACGGAGTCAGGGACAGCATGTGCCTGCGAGCGTAGGCGGGCCCCTCGACGTCGAACACGAGCCGGTTCTCTTCGCAGCCCAGCAAGAGGGCGTAGGGCCCACGCTCCGCCCCTGCAGGCCGGAAGCTGTTCTTTTCCATCAGGTCGAAGATGGCGACCTGGCGCTCGTGCTCGATTTCGGGGGATCCCGCGACCAGGGTCTGCCCGTCGAGCGAGACCTTCGACAGGCGATGGTCGCTCATCCCTGCAGCCGCCCGTCGACCCAGACCCGTCCGCCCAGATCCTCGATCTCGTAGCGGAACCAGCGGACGCCGCGGCGCCGCCACGTCTCGCGGTAGCGGCGCTCGCTGAGCACGCGGTGAGGGGCGCCATCCTCCATGACCTGGGTGCGATCCCACCGTTGGGCGTACCAGACGTCCACCGCGCCGTCCCTCCGGCGCTCGAGACGCTCGACCGTCGCCTCGATTAGGTGTGTCTGCTGCACGCCCTCCCATCCGCGCAGGACCTCTTCACGCACCTGCTGACGATCCGCCGCCATGGCGCCGCCGCGCAGTTCGAGGTCCGGAGGGACGACCTCCATGTAGTCGCCGATGTCCTCGGCGCGGATGGCTTCGTGCACCCGCAGGATCTCGCTCTCGATCTGCCAGCGCAGCTCGTCGGGACAGGCCCAGGCGATCAGGCCGAACGCGGTGACGGCGACCAGGAGGGCGCGTTTCATGCCGGGGCCTCGTCGTCATGGCGGGGTTCTGCGCGGGCCGGCCAGGCATCGGTGAGGTCGGCAAGCACCACGTCGATGCATTCCACTTCGACGCGCAGGTCGGCCCCTCCCGCGAATTCGAAGACGACGGCCCCGCCCGGCGCCTCCCCGGGTTCGAAAACCACGGCCAGCAGCTCGACCACCGCGCGCTTCGCATCCCGGCGGAGTCGGCGCGACTTGACGGACAGCACGCCGCCGAGCTGGATGGCGGAGCGCACGCGCTGGCGTTCGCCGTCGGCCTCCCAGCGATAGCGGTTGAGCGCGATGGTCAGGCGGCGGGCGCCGGGCTCCCACAGGATGTCCCCGACCTTGGCGATCGCGTCCTGGAGGGCGGCGGAGACGACGCGGAGGTCGGCCTCGTCCTCGGCCAGCAGCTTCAGCGGTCCGCTCGCGCCCTGGGCCACCGTCAGTGCTCCTCGACCTCGCCCTTGATCCTGCGCACCCGGGCCCCGCAGGCCCCGAGCTTTTCTTCCAGGCGCTCGAAGCCGCGGTCCAGGTGATAGACCCGGTTCACCACGGTTTCACCCCTGGCGGCAAGTCCGGCGATCACCAGACTGACCGAGGCCCGCAGATCGGTCGCCATGACCTCGGCGCCGTGCAGTTCCTCGACGCCGCGGACCCGCGCCTCGCCGCCGTGGACGGTTATGTCGGCGCCCAGTCTCGCCAGCTCAGGCGCATGCATGAAGCGGTTCTCGAAGATGGTCTCGCGGATTACGCTTTCCCCGCGCGCCGTGGTCATCAGCGCCATGAACTGAGCCTGCAGATCCGTGGCGAAACCCGGATAGACCTCGGTCGTGATGTCGACCGCCTCCAGCCGCGACCCGTTGCGCCTGATGTCGAGGCCGTCTTCCGTCGGCGTCACGTCGCAGCCCGCCTCGCGCAGCTTGTCCCACAAGGCCTCGAGGAAATTCGAGCGAGTGTTGGTTAGGCGGACCTCACCCCCGGCCATGGCGGCGGCGACGGCATAGGTGCCCGTTTCGATGCGATCGGGGATGACCGACCAGTCGGCGCCGTGGAGGCGGCCGACGCCTCGAATGGTGATCGTCGACGTGCCCGCGCCCTCGACCCGGGCCCCCATGGCGTTGAGGCACAGGGCGAGATCCTCGATTTCGGGTTCGCACGCGCAGTTGGTCAGCACCGTCTCGCCGTCGGCGAGCACCGCCGCCAGCAGGGCGTGCTCCGTGGCGCCGACCGACACCACCGGAAAGGCGATCTCGGCCCCACGCAGACCGCGCGGCGCCTGGGCGTAGACGTAGCCCTCGTGCATGTCGATGACCGCGCCGAGCGCCTCGAGCGACTTGAGATGCAGGTCCACGGGACGCGCGCCGATGGTGCATCCCCCGGGAAGACTGACCTTCGCATGGCCGGTGCGCGCCAGCAGCGGCCCCAGCACGTTGAAGGATGCGCGCATCTGCCGGACCAGGTCGTATGGGGCGAAGGAGCTGACGATCTCCGCGCCGTGCAGCAGGCTTTCGGGTCCGTCGGGGCCCTCGCTCTCGGTGATCTCCACGCCCAGGCGGCGAAGCAGACGGCCCAGGAAGCGGGTGTCGGCCAGGCGCGGCATGTTGGTCAGGCGCAGCGGCTCGGAAGTGAGCAGGCTCGCGGCCATCAGCTTGATGGCCGAGTTCTTGGCGCCGCTGATGGGGATTTCTCCCTCCAGCCGGGCGCCGCCCTCAATGGCGATGCGGTCCAAATGCCCTCCTCGAACGGGCGTCCGGCCCTCGAAAAAAAACGAGCGGCTATCTAGCGCGGGGGCCTCGCCCCGTAAAAGGGAAGATTGCGCGCGCGATCAGCCTTCGGATCCAGCCGGCCGGGCCGGCGGCCCCTTGCGCCGCCGCAGATTGGCGCGCAGCGCCGCCGCCAGCTTCGCCTCGCGTTCCGTCTTGGCGGCGTCGGCCGCAGGTTTGTTTTCGGGGGGCTTGTTCACGGCCCGGAATTGACGCGAATGGCCCTCGCGACGTCAAGCCGCGCATTTTCCCCTTCACGCGCCGCGTTTCATTGGCTATCAGGCGCGCCTCTCAGTTGCCGCCGTAGCTCAGTGGTAGAGCGCATCCTTGGTAAGGCTGAGGTCCGCAGTTCGATCCTGCGCGGCGGCACCACTTTCCCCTCACGCCACAGACGCGGCCCCGCGGCCTTCGCCCGCCGGGCGAGGGCCTTTCAATCGCCCGCATTCGTCGGTTAGCGTCGCGCACCCGCGTTTCGGAGATCCCATGCGCATCCTGATAGTCGCCGCAGCCCTCGCCGCGGCCTCCCCCGCCGCCGCGTTCAGCGCCCAGGCGCCCCGGCCCGGCGAGGCCGCCACGCCCTCGACCCCTGCCCCCGCTTCTCCCACCGCCGCGCAGCCGACGCCGGAAGCCCCCCGTTCGCTGGCGGACAAGATCACGCCGGGCGCCGAGCGGTGCAGCTGGCTGATCCGCACGAACGGGAAGCTGGAAAAGAACGACGCGCCCGACCTCGACCTGATCCGCACCACGGCGGCGCTGACCCCGCCCGCGGGTCCCGGGAAACTGGAAGGCGTCTACTGCGAACGTGATTCGATGGCGCCGGGCGAGCATGACGACCGGGTGCCGCTGCAACTCGGCGTGCCGCTGTTCCTGAACGGGCCGACAGGCATGACCACGGTGTCGCTGAAGGACGGCCGCTTCAACATCGCCTACTCGAAGGGGGCCACGCTGAGCGAGACGCTTCAGCAGGCCGTGCGCAACGTCGTGCTGCGCTGGGAGTATCGGGCGGCCAACCAGACCCCGCGCTGACGCCGGGAGGCGCCGCGCGCCACGGACGCCTACATGAGGGCGATGATCCCGTTCTCGATCCTCGACCTCGCCCACGTTCCCGAGGGTTCCGACCCCGCCGACGCGCTTCGCCGCAGCCGCGATCTGGCCGGCCACGCCGAACGGCTTGGCTACCGTCGCTTCTGGATGGCCGAGCACCACAACATGACCGGCATCGCCTCGGCGGCGACCTCGGTTGCGCTTGCCTATGTGGCCGAAGGAACATCGACGATCCGCCTCGGCGCGGGCGGGGTGATGCTGCCCAACCACGCGCCCCTGGTCATCGCCGAGCAGTTCGGCACCCTGGCGGCGCTCTATCCGGGCCGCATCGATCTGGGCGTCGGCCGCGCGCCCGGAACGGACCAGGCGACCATGCGCGCCCTGCGCCGCAGCCTCGACGGCGACGTGGACAGCTTCCCCCGGGATGTCGTCGAGCTGATCTCCTATTTCGACGACCCGGCCCCGGACCAGCTGATCCGGGCCGTGCCGGGGGCCGGCCTGAAGGTGCCGGTATGGATGTTGGGGTCGAGCACCTACGGCGCGCAGCTGGCGGCGCTGCTGGGCCTGCCCTACGCCTTCGCCTCGCACTTCGCTCCAGCCCAGATGATGGAGGCGCTGGCTGCCTATCGGGGCCTCTTCCGCCCGTCGGCCTGGCTGGCGCAGCCCTATGTCATGCTGGGCTTCAACGTCTTCGCCGCCGAGACGGACGAGGAGGCCCGCTTCCTGCACAGCTCGACGCAGCAGGCCTTCGTCAATCTGCGCACAGGCCGGCCCGGCCCCCTGCCCCGCCCGGTCGAGAACTACGAATCGACGCTTGACGAAGCCGGCCGCGCCCTCCTGCGCCACACCCTCTCGGCCTCGGCCGTGGGATCGCCCGAGACCGTGCGCGAGGGCCTGCGCGCCTTCATCGAACGCACCGGCGCCGACGAGCTGATCCTGACCGGAGGCATTCACGACCCGGCCGCGCGCCTGCGCTCCTTCGAGATCGCCGCCCGGGCGCGGGAGGAACTCGCCGCCGCAACGTGAGGCGGCGTCACACGGCCTCTCGCGCCGCACGACGGAAGCCCTATGATGCGGCCGCGGCGAACCGGCCGCGTCACGCGACCTTCCCGAGATGATCCTTATTGCTTCCGCCGTCGTGCTGTTCCTCATCCTGCTGAACGGCCTGTTCGCCATGTCCGAGCTGGCGGTGGTCTCGTCACGCAGGCCAAAGCTGCAGAGCCGGGCCGACCACGGCGACGATGGCGCGGCGGCGGCGTTGCGGCTGGCGGAGAATCCAACCCGGTTCCTGTCGGCCGTCCAGGTGGGCATCACCCTGATCGGCATCCTGGCCGGCGCCTACGGCCAGGCCACGATCGCAGGAGAGCTGGAGACCATGCTTCGGGGCGCGCCCGTCGTCGCGCCCTACGCCGGCGCCCTGTCGACCTTCGTGGTGGTCGCCCTGATCACCTACCTGTCGCTTGTGCTGGGCGAACTGGCGCCCAAGCGCTTCGCCCTGCTGTTCCCGGAGAGCATCGCCGCCGTCGTGGCGAGGCCCCTGTCGCTGATGGCCCTGGTCCTGCATCCCTTCGTCAGCCTGCTGACCATGTCCACCGCCGGCATCCTGCGGCTGATGGGACTGAAGGACAGCAAGGGCGAATCGATCACCCAGGACGAGGTCGAGACGGTGCTGGCCGAAGGCGCGCGCGCCGGCCTCATCGAACGTCAGGAACGGGAGATGATCGACGAGGTCATGCGCCTCGGCGACCGGCCGGTGCGGGTGGCCATGACGCCGCGCAAGGACGTCTTCTGGCTGTCGCTGGAGGACGACGAGGCCCAGCAGCGCGCCGACATCCGCGACTGCCCCCATTCGCGCATGGTCGTCACCTCCGCCGGCGGGTTCGACGAGCCGCTGGGCGTGGTGCACAAGAAGGACCTGCTCGACGCCATGCTCGCGGGCAAGCCGCTGGACGTGCGCGCCCACATGCAGCCGCCCGCCTACATTCCCGAGACCGCCACCCTGCTCACCGCCATGGAGATGCTGCAGAAGACGCCCCAGCACCTGGCCCTGGTGGTCGACGAGTACGGCGGCGTCGAGGGCGTCATCACCCCGACCGACCTGCTGGAGATGATCGCCGGCGACTTCCCCGAGGCGCACGACCAGCAGACGCCGAACATCGTCGCCCGGGGCGACGGAACCTTCCTCGTCGACGGCCGCACCAGCGTGGACGAACTCGCCGAGCGCCTGCAGATGAACGTCGAGGAGGAGGCCAGCTTCCACACGGTCGCCGGCCTCGTGCTGCACGACCTGGGCCGCTTCCCCGAAGAGGGCGAGACCCTGGAGCTGGCCGGCTACCGCATCGAGATCATCGACATGGACGAGCGCCGCATCGACAAGCTGCTCTTCACCCGATTGGGCGAGCCGCGGCCGGCCCCGGAGGCGGACGCCTAGTCGCGCGCCAGCACCACCACCCGGTCCTGCGCCGCAAAGGTCATCGGCTCCGACTTGTCGGGGTTCAGCCTCACGCCGCCCAGGCCGCGCTCGTCCGGCTCGTCCGGACGGCGCCGGCAGTAGCCCAGCGCCACCTCGCCGCGCCGCCGGGCGGCTTCGGCGACGGTGAAGAAGTTCACGGGCTCCTCCAGGCTGACGTAGTCGCCCATCGGCTTCAGCCGGATTTCCGAACCCTGCTCGTCGAGCAGGTCGGTGAAGATCGCCGACAGGTGCTCGTTTTCCGAGGCCTGGGCCAGCATCAGGCTGACCAGCCGGTTGGAGACCACGAAGTCGTCCGCGCGCGTCACCTCGGCCAGTTCGCTGTTGCGAACGTCCGCCATCTCGCTGACCACGTTGATCCGCCTGCCCGACTGCTCGACCAGCTTGCGGACGTGCAGCAGGGTGACGAGGGTGCGCGTATCGGCGGCCTGGGCGTCCAGGTCGTCGGAGTATCCGAGGACGATCACGTGGTCGTAGGAGGGCAGGTCCAGCGTGGCGAGGACGGCGGGGCTGGTGGCGTCGACCTTCTCGGCGCGCACCTCGAGGGTATCGCGCACCCGCGCCTCGCCCACCTCGGTCAGCAGGCGCGGCGCGCTGGCCGCGATCGTCAGCAGCGATCCGGGCGCCACGAACCGTGACAGTTCCGAGGCGATGATCCGCCCGCGCCGGTTCCAGCCCAGCATCAGCGTCCGCTCCGGCCGCCCCTTGCGGCGTGGCGGCTTGCGCAACGCCCGCTCGACGATCGGGACCTCGTCGCGCGGCCGGCAGATCCGGCTGTCGTCCTCGGCGATGTAGATGGCCTTGCTGCCGGCCTCGATCACCATGTCCATGGGCGGGTTGAGCCGCGCGGTCCCCTGGGGATCACAGACTCCCATGAGGACGCAGCTCTCATGGGCCACGATGGCGTCGCCGAACCGCATGCCCACGATGTCCGGCGCGTCGACGACGTAGATCTCGTCCCCCTCGAAACCCAGCAGCTCGGTGTAGACCGCGCTCAGGCCCGACTGCAGGCACGACTGGACCACGATGCGCGCGATCAGCTCGTCCGCGAGCACGACCTGCAGCTCGTCGCCGCCAACCGCCTTGGCCAGGGCCACGTTCTCCTGGTCGCGGATCTCGGCGGCGATGCGATAGCGGTCCTCGCGCCGGGCGGGATCGGCCACCAGGGCCAGCACGGTCTTCAGCACCCGGGAATCCGGATCCGGCCCGTCGGGCGACAGCACGATGACCGATCTCGAGCTCTGGGGGCTGACGATCGACAGATCGTACAGGTTGGTCGGATCGCCGCTGCGGCAGATAATGCGCGTGCCCCGCCGCCGGCCGATCTTTGCGGCGATGGCGTCCTCCATCTCCACCTTGTCCATGTCGGCCATGACCACGATGCAGCCGCCGTGCGCGCTCTGGTTGGCCAGCACCAGTTCCTTGATGATGTCGAAGATGGAGTCCGACCAGTTGAGGATCAGCGTGTGCCCGTCCTCGAGCACCCGCGATCGCCCCTTGCGCAGCTCGTCCAGCTTGTCGTTGACCCCGGCCCCGATGATGCCGATCAGCGCCGACACCAGGAAGATTCCCGTCAGCGTGACCACCAGGGTCACCGAGCGGTAGGCCCAGCCCATGTCCGCGGCGATGGCGCCGGGATCGATGGCCCGCATGAAGGCCTGCCAGGAGGCTTCGAAGAAGTCGAGCGTGTCGCCGTCGGCCGGCGCGATGCGGGCCACGGCGATGACCAGGGCGGCGAGGACGATGACCGCCACCGAGATGACGGTCAGCCAGCCGATCAGCGCGATCGGCCCCGCAGCCATGCTCTTGTCGAACTCGTAGCGAAGCCGGTCGCCCAGCCTGATGCCGTTGTCCATACCCCCGCCGCGTCCCCAGCGGCCCCCGATTACTGCTCCGGCGCAGCCCCCCGCTCCGGTCTCCTACCTTCTTAGAACGCCAAGATGCGGATTTGGAAGAAGCTTCTCCTAGACGAGGAGACGGCTGATCTCGGTGGCGAGCTCGTTCTGGGTGTAGGGCTTGTTCAGCCGCGGCAGCACCGAGGCTTCCGCTTCGGTCAGATCGGCATAGCCAGTAGCCAGCAGGATCGGCAGTCCGGGCCTGAGGTCGCGCACGCGGGTCGCAAGCTCGGTCCCCGTCATCCCGGGCATGGCGTGGTCGGTGATCAGCAGGTCGAGCCCGCCGTTCAGTCGCTCCAGAGCCTCCAGGGCTTCTTCGCCGGAATGGGCGGCGATCACCGTGTGTCCCAGTTCCTCCAGCATCTCCACAGCGCTCATGGCGATGAGCAGATCGTCGTCCACCAGCAGGATGCGCGCCGGACGGCTTTCCCGGGCAGGAATTTCGGGTTCCTCCTGCGCTGCGGGCGCGTCGGCCAGGGGCAGCCACAGTTCCGCCGTGGTGCCATCCCCGGGCTTGCTGCGCAGCCGGAACGCACCCCCCGACTGTTGGGCCAGACCGTGGACCATCGAGAGGCCCAGTCCCGTGCCCTTCCCGACCCCCTTGGTTGAGAAGAACGGCTCGATGGCCTTCCGCAGGGTATCCTCGTCCATTCCGCATCCGGAATCCGAAACGGTCAGCCGTACGTACGAACCGGGATCGAGACCCTGGACCAGGTCGCCAGTCGCCGTCGCGTCCGCTTGCTCCAGACAGATCGTCAGTTCACCGCCCTCGTCCATGGCGTCGCGCGCGTTGACCGCCAGGTTCAGGAGCGCCATTTCGAGCTGGTTCGGATCGACCCTCACCGCCGGGAGTTCGTCGGGCGCTTCGATACGCACCGACACCAACGGGCCCACCGACCGTTCGAGCAGCCCCTGCATCTCGCTGACCAGCTTCAGCGCGTCCGTCGGCCGTGGTTGCAGATCTTGGCGCCTGGCGAAGGCGAGGAGCCTCTGCGTCAGGGCCGCACCGCGCCGCGCGCCCTGCATGGCGCCGTCGATCAAGCGCTGCAGGCGCACGTCCGGCGGAACCCGCCGGGAGAGCATGTCCAGGTTGCCGATGACGACCATCAGCAGGTTGTTGAAATCGTGGGCGACGCCCCCGACGAGCTGCCCCATCACCTCGATCTTCTGCGCGTGGCGGAGCTGTTCCTGCACCTTCTCGCGGGCGGCCATCTCTGCGGTGAGTTCCGCGTTCGCGGCGGCGAGGTCGGCGGTCCGCTCCTGGACCCTGACCTCCAGGGCCTCGCGCTCGGCGGAGATTTCGCCGAGCAGCCGCTCGCGTTCGCGCTCCGCCGCACGCCTTTGGGTATTGTCCGCGGTGACGCCCACGACCGTTTCGGGATTTCCGGCCCCATCGCGGCGCAGCCTGCCCTTCGCCTCGATCCAGTGAGCCGAGCCATCCGGCCAGGTCACGCCGTAGCCGATGTCGTAGTCCCCGTGTCCCTCGGCGGTTCGGCGGGCCGCCGCTCGGACCCGTTCCCGGTCCTCTTCGGCGATGGCTCCGAGGAAGTCCTCGAACGCGAAAGGCTCGTCAGGCCCCCGCCCGAAGTGAGCCTTGCAGGCCGCCGAGGCTTCAAACCGCCCATCGCCGAGGTGATAGGTCCACGATCCCAGGTGACCGGCTTCCATGGCGATGCGCAGTCGCTCTTCCGCCTCATGGACCTCTTCCAGCCGCTCCCGCGCTTCGTACTGCCTTCGGCGGCCGCGCAGCGCCGCCTGGGCGGCGCCGACGAGGGTGGTCGGGTGGAAGGGGCGCTCCAGGAAGGTCACGTTGCCGAGCGTCTGCATCAGCCGCGCTGCCGCCGGATTGCGTTCCTCGTAGCCGCCCTGGCGGGTCAGGATCATGAACGGAAGGTCCGACCACGGGGGCTGTGCGCCGATCCAGTCGGCCAGGGCCCGAAGATCGGCGCCTCTCAAGGCTTCATCCGAAACCAGCGCCGCTCCGGCGCCCGCCCGCAAATTCGAGACGAGCTCCGGCAGGGAGCGGCATTCCACCGCGTCCATCCGCGCCTCGCCCAACACGCCGCATGCGACGCGGCTGTCGCGACCGGTCGGCGCAAGGACCAGGATCCGTTCCGACAGGGCCGACGGCATCAGGGAATCTGCGGCATCAGGGTGTTGTCCGGTCCGACGAAGCTCGGAACGCCCCTCAGGACGCCCTGGAAGCCGTCCAGCGGCCGGCCGACCTGGATGCCGTTCGATCCGATCCGGTACTCGCGGATGGTGCCTTCGTGGTGGCCTGCCCGCTTCTTGATCACCGAGATCGCCCGGCGCACCTCGCCGAGCGCCTCGAAGTAGCGCAGCAACAGCACCGTGTCGGCCAGGTAGGTGACATCCACGGGGGACTTCATCTCCCCCACGAGCCCATGCTGGGCGACCGTCAGGAAGCTCGTGACCCCCTGGCGGTTCAGATACTGCAAGAGCTCGTGGATATGCAGGACAAGGAACTGCTCTTCCGGCATCGCCGCCTGGTAGCCGTTGAGGCTGTCGATCACGACGGTTCGGGCGCCGCTGCCATCCACGGCGTTGCGAACGCGCTGGGTAAATTCGCCGGGCGACAGTTCCGCCGCGTCCACCTGCTCGATGTGCAGGTTGCCTTCCTGCCGTAGCGCTTCCAAGTCGATGCCGAGGCCCTTCGCGCGGTCGAACAGCAGGCCGAGCTCTTCATCGAAGATGAACAGCGCCGCCTTTTCGCCCCGCGCCACCGCCGCGGCGGCGAAGTGAAGGGTGAACAGCGATTTGCCTGTGCCTGCGGGCCCGAGGATCAGCGCGCTCGATCCCCGCTCCACGCCGCCGCCCAGCAACTGGTCCAGTTCTGCAAGGCCGCTGTCGACCGGCTCGCGGGTGAAGACGCTCTTGTGTTCGACCGAACGCAGGCGCGGGAAGGCGGTAACCCCGCCGCGAACGATGGAAAAGTCGTGGTATCCGCCGCGATAGGTGGTGCCGCGATACTTGATGACCCGAAGTCGGCGGCGCTCCGCGCCATACAGGGGCGCAAGCTCCTCCAGCCGCACGACCCCATGCGCCAGGCTGTGCACGGTGCGATCGGTCGCCTCGCTGGTCAGGTCGTCGAGCAGCAGGACGGTCGAGCCCTGCTTGGCGAAATAGTGCTTCATCGCCAGGACTTGGCGGCGGTATCGCAGCGAACTCTGCGCGAGCAGCCGGATCTCCGACAGGCTGTCGATCACTACGCGGACCGGCTTGGCCTTCTCGACCATCTCGAAGATGCGCTTGGCTGTCTCCCCCAGCTCGAGGTCCGCGGAGTACAGCAGGCTCTGCTGCTGGTCTTCGTCGAGCATGCTTTCGGGGGGCAGCAGTTCGAAGAGCGTCAGCTCCGGGGGCAGGTCCCAGCCATGGGACCGCATCGTATCCTCAAGCTCCTCCTCCGTTTCGGCCAGGGTGATGTAAAGGCCGCGCTCGCCCTTCGCCGCGCCTTCAAGGAGGAACTGAAGCGCGATCGTCGTTTTGCCGGCTCCGGGACTTCCCTCCAGAAGGTAGATCCGGTGACGTGTCAGACCGCCGTTCAGGATATCGTCCAGTCCGTCGACGCCCGTGCCGGCGCGCGTTCTGTCTGCAGTATCTGTCATGCTCTCGTTTCGCCCTGCGCCCCCGGTGAACTTGAGGCCCCCCGCAACCGGTAGAAAAGCATTACGGCCCCGCTCGGTTCCCGTGCAGCCAAGCTTCGCCCCGCGCGTTCTCCCGCCATGGCACGAGCCCGCACGACGCCGGACAATCAGGAATACGCCATCGGGCTCGCCCGGGCCTTCGGCGGCGCGTTGATCTTCGCCTTCCCGCTGCTCATGACCATGGAGATGTGGGAACTCGGCTTCTACATGGACCGGACCCGTCTCGCCCTGTTCCTCGCCCTGGGCCTGCCGCTCCTCTTCGGCCTCTCCTACTTCGCCGGCTTCAGGACCACGCGCGACTGGCGTGACGATTTGCTGGACGCGCTCGCCGCCTATGCAGTGGGTTTCATCGCTGCGGCCGCCCTCCTCTGGCTCTTTTCAGTGATCGGCCCCGATATGCCGGTACGCGAGACGGTCGGCAAGGTCGCCTTGCAGGCGGTCCCCGGAGGGATCGGCGCATTGCTCGCCCGCAAGCAGTTCGGCCAGCGGGAAGACGATGGCGGCCCCGAGGAAGGCGATGGCCGCAAGGGATACGCGAGCGAGCTCTTCCTGATGACCGCCGGCGCCCTCTTCATCGCCTTCAATGTGGCGCCGACCGAAGAGATGGTCCTGATCGCCTACCAGATGAGCCCCTGGCACGCCCTGACGCTCGCAGGCGTCTCGCTGGCGGTGCTCCACGCCCTGGTGTTCAGCGTGGGTTTCGCCGGCCAGGAAGAGGGACACGGGTCCGGCTCGACGATCCGCACCTTCCTCTTCTTCACCCTGGTCGGCTACGCGATCGCACTGCTGGTCAGCCTGTACATTCTGTGGACCTTCTCGCGCACAGACAGCGGCCTGAACGGCGAGCTGCTGAAGACCGTGATCGTGCTCGGTTTTCCTTCTTCCATCGGGGCCGCCGCCGCGCGGCTGCTGGTCTGACCATGGCCGCCGCGAAGAAGCCCGCTCCCGTTCACTGGACCCAGCGCGCCCCGCTGCTCGAATGGATCTCGGCAGCCATCGGCCTTGTCCTCAGCATCGCCGCCATCGGATTTGTCGCGTGGGACGGCCTGCAGGCCGACGGGCGCGCCCCGCAGATCACGGTGCAGGCCACGGCCATCCGACCGGCGCCGGGGGGCTTCCTGGTGGAGGTCGAGGCGCGCAACCTCAGCCGTGAGACAGCGGCGGCGGTCGAGATCGAGGGCGCCCTGGCTGACGGCGAAACGGCGCGCATTCAGTTCGACTACGTCCCGGGACAAGGTCGACGAACCGGCGGCCTCCTGTTCCGGACCGATCCCCGCAGCGCGGGGCTGGAGCTGAACGTCCGGGGGTATTCGATCCCGTGAACCCCGGGCGCTTTCTCCGGCTCCGCGCGCTCCAGGCCGAGCGTTGGATCGCGCGCCGGCTCCCGGTGCGCATCCTCGGGGTCGAAATCACATTTCCCGGCGCCGTGGAGGCGCTGGCGCGCGCGGGCTATGCGGCGCGCGGCTTCGTGTACGTCAGCATGGGGTCGATCGCGCTGCTGGCGGCGGTGGAGCTCGCCCCTTCGGCCCGGGACGGCCTCGGCGCGCTGCTGACCCTGGCGCAGTGGCCGGCGGGTTACCTCTGGCTGTCGGCGATCGCCCTCGCCTTATCCGGCTTCGCAGCCTGGCGCGCCGCTCAGGTCATCTTCGATGCCGACAACCAGGGCTCGCGGCCGTGGGCCCTGGGCAGTCGGGCTGGCCAGGCGATAAGCGGGGTCGTCTACGGCGCCCTCGCCATGTCGGTCTTCGAGCTGCTGGACGAAATCGAGGACGTCCGGGAGGGTGACATCGACACGGCCGCCGAACAGGCGGCGGAGGTGCTCGGCTGGCCCGGCGGCCACCTCGTGCTCATCGGGGTTGGCGTCTTCATCGCGGGCGCCGGCCTCGGCAACATTATCCAGGGCCTGCTCAGCGATTTCGGAAAGCGGCTGGGGTGTCCTGATGGCACGCGGCGCTGGGCAGGATGGGTCGGGCGTGTGGGGTATGTGGCGAGAGGTTTCGCCTTCCTGCCGCTAGGATGGTTTCTGATCGAGGCGGGTCTGGACCTCGATCCCGGCGACGCCCGGGATCTCGGCGGCGCCCTTCAATCGCTCGAAGCCCAACCGTTTGGCTCGTGGGTCATGGGCGCGACTGCGGTGGGGCTGATTGCGTTCGGGCTGTTCGCCTTCATCGAGGCGCGGTACCGCTGCATCGAACCCAGGGACCCGTTGGCGGAATAGGGGTCCCGGGCGGGCGGGGGCCGCGACGGCGGATCAGTTCAGCCGGGGCTTGCGCTGCGGCCAGAGCCGCACCGGATCAAGGCGGTCGAGGCCGGTCTCGTAGCGCTCGGCCAGCCGGCGCCAGTGTTCCGCCAATTCGAGGTAGGCTTCCCGGCGCAGATCGCTCTCGGCCGCGCGCGCTTCGCGCTCGAGACCATCAGCCTTTGCCCGACACTGTTCCGGCGTTCTCATGGCAAGTGGAACCCGGATATTCACGTTCGGTTCCGGCGTGAAGAAGGGCTCCGCGGCGACGGAGCCCTCCCTCAGGCGTGGCGTTGCGGGCCGTTATTGAGCCGGCGCGGTGTCGTCGGCCGGGCTCTCCCGATCGAGCGAGCCTACCAGTTCGACGTGGTGCTCGAGCCGCGGCGTCACCTCCGCGGCGAAAGCCTTCAGCGTCGCGTCGGCGCCCATCTCGCGGTAGCCTTTGAACATGGTGATGGCCTCGTGGTGAGCGGCCGTCTGCTGGTCGAGATAGCGGTCGTCGAACGAACTGGCGTCCGCCGCCCGCAGATTGTCCATCATGCCCTTGCGACGTTCGTCCATCTCGGTGGGCAGGGTCTTGCCCATGCCCGCCGCGATGGCCTTCAGCTTGGCCGAAGCCGCCTCGTGGTCCTTGATGATGGTTTCGGCCGCCTTCTTGACCTGGGCGCTCTGGGACCGCTCCAGCGCGAGGCGGCTGGATTCGATCTCGTACATGTCGCCGATGGCGGCGTTGGTGAGGAAGGCGTCGGTGTCGACCGCGCCCCGGGCGCCCGCCGCCAGTCCGGTCGCCGCGCCGGCGACGTCCTGCGCCATGTTCACGGGCTCGGTCTGCCCCGGATTTTCTGCCTGGTTGCAGGCCGCCAGCGAGGCGGCGGCGGCCAGCGCTGCGGCGGTGAAGAGCGTGGATTTCATGAGGTAGCCCCTGAGGAAGTTGATGGGGCACAACCGCCCACCCTTCACGCGGGTTCCCATTTCCGTGATGAGGGGCTCATGCCGCCGCTCAGGGGGGAACCGGCGGCGCAGGCGGAAGCTTGGTGCTCAACGGGGCCTACGCCCTCACAAAGGAGCAGCCAGATGAACCAGGACAACAAGAACCGGGACCAGGGCCAGGACCTGAAAGGCCATGCCGGCCAGGGCGGCCAGACGCAGTTCCGCGCCAGCGAACGGCAGGGCGAGGGACAGGACAGCGGCCTGACCGGCGAGCACCGCTCCTTCCAGGGCGAGGACTCCGATCCCGCCGAAGGCGCGCGCGGGGGCGAGACCCAGGCGTCGTCCGGACAGCGCGGAACCGAGGGCGGCGAAACCACCGCCGGCGACCGCCCCGGCGTCGGCGACGATCGGCGCGGACGCGACAGCCAGGCGGAAACCAGCAACACCTAGGCCGTTGAAAACCGCTGTTTTTCGAAGGAACCTGAGGTTGAGACTCCCGCTTTTCACACCGCACCGCGACGAGCGCGCGGTGTAACGGGAGCCTTGGCCCGCGCTCCTCCCGGGCGCGGGTCCTTTTTCCCGATCCGCCGATTGCGCGGAGCCACCGGGCGGGGCTAGGGCTGACGCCCACCCGCCCGGAGGTCCCATGCGTCTCGCCAGCTTTTCTCGCCGCCGGTACACGCCGGGCCCCACACCGATCCACCCCCTCCCCCGCCTGACGCAGGAGCTCGGCGGCGCGAAGCTGTGGATCAAGCGCGATGACCTCACGGGGCTGACCGGCGGCGGCAACAAGACCCGCAAGCTGGAATTCCTGGTCGCCGAGGCTTTGGCCCAGGGCGCGGACACCCTGATCACCGTCGGCGCGCCGCAGTCCAACCATTGCCGCCTGACCCTCGCCGCCGCCGTGCGGGAGGGGCTGCGGTGCCGGCTCGTGATCGAGGAGCGAGTTCCCGGAAGCTATGCGCCCGACGCCTCGGGCAACAACTTCCTGTTCGATCTGCTCGGCGTGGAGACCGTCACGGTGGTGAAGGCCGGGGCCGACCTCGGCGCCGCCATGCAGGCCCAGGCGGAAGAAGTCGCCGCGCTCGGCCGCAAGGCCTACGTCATCCCCGGCGGGGGCTCGAACGCGCTGGGGGCCCTGGGCTACGTCGCCTGCGCCGAGGAGATCCGGGCCCAGAGCCTGGACCTCGGCGTCCGCTTCGACCGCATCGTCTGCGCCAGCGGCAGCGCCGGCACGCACGCGGGGCTCCTGGCGGGCCTCTGCGCGGCGGGGGACGACAGCTGGCTGACGGGGATCAACGTCCGTCGCCCCCGCGCCGAGCAGGAGGGCAACGTCCACGCCCTGGCCGTGCAGACCGCCGAGCTGATGGCCGCGCCGCCGCCGCCGCGGGAGAAGGTCGAGGCGCTCGATGAATGGGTGGGCGAAGGCTACTCCATCCCCACCGACGGGATGGTCGAGGCGGTCCGCCTGCTGGCGCGGCTCGAAGGCGTGCTGCTCGACCCGGTCTACACCGGCAAGGCCATGGACGGGCTGATCTCCCTCGTCCGCCGCGGCGAGATCGGCGCCGGCGAGACGGTGCTGTTCGTGCACACCGGCGGCTGGCCGGCCCTGTTCGCCTACGAGGACGTGCTGGGGACCAGCCGATGAGCCTGACCGTCGGCGTCATCGGCGGCATGGGGCCGGCGGCCGCGCTCGACTTCTGCCGGCGCCTGCTGGAGGCCACGCCGGCGCGGCGCGACCAGGACCACCTGCACGTCATCCTCGACAACAAGCCCGGCCTGCCCGACCGCCACGCCGCCATTGCGGGGACCGGTCCTTCGCCGGGCCCCGAACTCGCCCGCATGGCCGCGGGGCTGGAGCGAGCCGGCGCCCAGGTGCTCGTCATGCCCTGCAACACGGCCCACGCCTTCGCCGACGACATCCGCCGGGCCGTGGACATCCCGCTCATCGACCTCATCGAAGCGACCGCAGACGCGGCGGCCCTTCAGGCGCCGCCCGGATCCAGGGTCGGCGTGCTGGCCGCCGACGGCTGCCTCGACGCCGGCCTCTACCAGCGCGCGCTGGCCGCCCGGGGGCTGGAGGCGCTCGTCCCCTCTGCGGACCAGCGCCGTCGCCTGATGGACGTCATCGGCCGGGTGAAGGCCGGCGACACAGGCCTGACCAGTCGCGCCGACGCGCGGGCGCTGGCCGCCGAACTCGCCGCCCAGGGCGCGCGCCTGCTCATCGCGGCCTGCACCGAGATCCCGCTCGTGCTCGGACCTAACGATGTCGATGTCCCGCTGGTCGATTGTACGGACATCCTGGTGCGCCGCACCCTGGAGGCCGCGGCGTGAGCCGTCTGTCATCCCCCGCCTCCGCCCGGAATCGTGAGCCTATTCTGGCCGTGCTTCGGGAGCACTTTTCACGACCCATAACAGTGCTCGAAGTCGCCAGCGGAGCCGGCGAGCATGCGCGCTGGTTCGCCCAATCGCTTCCGCATCTGACTTGGCAGCCGACCGACCGGGATCCCCTTGCGCTGCAAAGCATCGAGGCCTGGCGCGCGGACGCCCCGCCGAACCTCCTGCCCCCCCTGGCCCTGGACGCCGCGACTCCCGACGACTGGCCGATAGCCGCCGCCGACGCCATCGTCTGCATCAACATGGTCCACATCTCGCCGTGGGCGGCGACCGAAGGCCTGATGACCGGGGCCGGCCGCATCCTCCCGCCCGGCGGCCTGCTCTACCTCTACGGCCCCTACCGCGAAGCCGGTGTCGAGACCGCGCCGAGCAACGAGGCGTTCGACGTCGACCTGAAGCGCCGCAACCCCGAATGGGGCCTGCGAAGCCGGGAAGAGGTGGAGTCGCTGGCGCGGGAGCACGGGCTGGAGCCGGCAGCCCGCATCGCCATGCCGGCCAACAATCTGAGCCTGATCTTCCGTCGCCGCTAGGCGCGCTTGCCCGGTATGGGGCGGCGGCTCTGCAGGTCGAAAGCATCGCCCGCGCCCAGCACCTGAAGCCGCACATCATAGACAGACAGGGCGCTGTCCTTGTCCGCTTCGGCGATATTGGAGTGAGTGATCCCCTCGCCATCCACGATGTAGACGGCGCCGGCGCCTACGACTCTCAGGCAGTCGCCTTCGAGCACAAAGGCCGTGTCCTCGTCGACGCCGATGCCCAGCACCCTCGGGTTCTGGGTGACCGCGCCGATCAGCCGGCCGATGCGGCCGCGCTCGGCGAAATGCTGGTCGATGATCACATCGCGGATCAGGCCGAGGCCGGACGCCAGTTGCAGATCGCCGATGCGGTGAGACTCCGCGCTGGTTCCCCTGACCAGCATGATCTCGCTCATCACCGACGCGCCGGCCGACGTGCCCGCAATGACCCCTCCGGTTTCCCAGACATTTCGCACGGCGCGTTCGACGGGCGTGTCGCCGATCTGGCTGGCGATCCGGAGTTGGTCGCCGCCCGTGAAGAAGACGCCTCGCGCCCCCTCGAAGCACTCGAGCTTCTCCGGGTCGCTCGCCTCGAGCCGTTCGTCGACGTAAAGCTCTGCGACGTTCTCGACGCCCAGTTCCGCGAACGTCCTGCGGTACTCGGCGAAGTATTCGTCCGGGATCTGGGAAGCGACCGTGGCGACGACGAGTCGCCCCTCTCCCACGTGGCGGGCCACACGGGTCAGGATCTCGCGGTCCCCCTCCTTGTCTTCCTTTCCACCGATGACGATCAGCGGGCCGCGCTCAGACATGGGCGGATTCCCCCGCCGGGCCTGCAGCCGCCGAGGGGCGGAACGCCAGGATCTGTCGCCATACGGCTTCCACCTTGGTGGGCAGCAGGACCACGAGGTCTCCCGGCGCGGCCATGCGCAGGCAGGCTTCCATGGCCTCGGCCTCGCCGAGCACCGCATCCATGCGATCCGGCGGGCATCCGGCCGCCACGGCGCCCTCGCTCATCAGCCGCAGCACCTCACCCGGCGCCCGGCCGCGGCCGTCGGGCCGCTCCCTAAACACGACGTGGTCGAAAATCTCGGCGCTGATCGCGCCCATCTCGCGCAGGTCCTCGTCCCGCCGGTCCCCGGGCATGCTGGCGCAACCGATGACCCGCCCGTACGACGGCCGCAGCCGCCTGATCATGTCCCCCAGCGCTCTAAGCGCCGCGGGGTTGTGCGCATAGTCGAGGATGACGCGGAAGCCATGACCATCGTGGATGTTCAGTCGGCCGGGGTTGTGCGCGAAGTCGCTGCTGAACGTCCGCAACGCCTGGGCGATGGCGTACGGCGAAAGGCCGTGGCCGAACCCAATGGCCGTAGCGGCCAGCGCATTGGCGACGTTGAATTCGGCCGCACCGTCCAGGGTCGCCGGAATCTCGTGTACCGCGCAGACGGGTTGCACCTCCGGGCCCTTCCGGATGACGATGTGTCTCTGGCTCCCATCCCCTTCCAGGCCAACCATCACGCCTCCCTCGGCGATATGCTTGAGCAACCCGCCTGAAAGCTCGGACTCCGGCTTCATCGAGAACCAGGCGACCTGGCCGCCGGCGTGGCGCGCCATGCGCAGGGTCAACGGATCGTCCGCGTTGAGAACGCTCCAGCCCCTGCGGCTCACGCTTTCCGTCACCACCGACTTGACCGCCGCCAAGTCATGCAGGTCCTGCACAGAGCCGACGCCGAGATGATCCGGTGTGACGTTGAGCACGGCGCCGATATCGCATCGGTCGAAGCCGAGCCCCTCTCTGAGGATGCCGCCTCGCGCCGTTTCGAGCACCGCCGCGTCGACCGTGGGATCCGACAAGACCAGGCGCGCGCTTTTCGGGCCGCTGGCGTCCGCCTCCATCACCAGTTCGCCGTTGCGATAGATTCCGCTGGTGGAAGTGTATCCGACGTTCAGCCCCTGAAGCCGCAGCATGTGGGCGACCATGCGGACCGTCGTCGACTTCCCATTGGTGCCGGTGATCGCAATGACGGGGATGCGGGCGTTGGAACCGCGGGGATAGAGCGCATCGATCACCGGTCCTGCCACGTCTCTTGGTTGGCCTTCCGAAGGCTGAAGATGCATGCGGAAGCCCGGGGCGGCGTTGACCTCGATGATCCCGCCGCCCGTCTGACGGACCGGCCTGCCGATATCCGGGCAAATGAAGTCGATACCGCAGACGTCCAGGCCAATCACCGACGCGGCCTTTTCGCAGATCGCGCGGTTTTCGGGATGGACCTTGTCGGTGCAGTCGAGGGCCGAGCCGCCGGTGGACAGATTGGCGGTGGCGGAGAGGCGGACGACCCGCCGGCTGGAGGGGATCGAGTCCATCGCCAGACCCTGGTCCGCCAGCAAGGCGTCGAGCGCCGCGCAGGTTTTCACCCGCGTCATGACCTTCTCGTGACCCTCGCCCCGGCGCGGGTCGGCGTTCAGGGAGTCCAGCAGCTGAGCGATCGTCCGGCGGCCATCGCCGACGACCTGGGCCGGTCGCCTTTCGGCGGCGGCGACCATCTTGCCGCCGATGACCAGCACCCGGTAGTCCCGACCGGTGAACAGCTCTTCGACGATGACCCGCCGGCTGTGACTGACCGCCGCCGCGAACCCTGCGGCGACCTGGTCCGCGTTGGCGAGTCCGACACTCACGCCGCGGCCGTGATTGCCGTCCAGTGGTTTGGTCACCACCGGGCCGCGGATGCGCGCGGCTTCAAGGACCGCTTCTTCGGCCGAGCGCACAACGGCGCCCCTGGGCACGGGGAGGCCGGCCCGGGAAAGCAGCTGTTTGGCCATCGCCTTGTTCCCGGCCGCCTCCACCGCGAGGAAGGAGGTGTCGCTGGTGATGCTCGCCTGGACCTTCTTCTGCCGCGAGCCCCAGCCCATCCGCAGCAGGCTCATGTCGTTGAGCCGCTCTACGGGAATACGCCTGGCCCGGGCGGCGTCGAACAGAGCCCTGGTCGTCGGCCCGAGCGCCCGCTTCTCCACGAGCCGCCGCAAGGACTCTACGCGCTGGGCGAGATCGAAGGGGCCTGCCTCCCCATCCGCGATCAGGTCCAGACCCTCGAACCCTTTCAGGTGCGGCGGAAGGAGGAAGTCGACGAGTTCGAAGGCAATGCGCCCGGCCAGACGTCCGACGGCCTCGTCCTGGTAGGCGAACATCACGTTGTAGACGCCGGGGCTGCCCTTGACCGAACGGGTCTTGCCCCGTGTCACCGGCGCGCCCGCCAGGGTCTGCAGTTCCAGCGCGACGTGTTCGGTTACGTGGCCGAGCCAGGTCCCATCGGCCAGCCGGCGCAGGAAGCCGCCTGGCTCGCCGTAACAGCAGCCATGCTTCTGGAGACCCGGCAGTTCCGCCACCAGGCGACCGGCGAAGCCTTCGATCCTGTCCGTCGGCCAGTGCTCGAGCTCGCCGAGGTCGACTTGCACGCGGACCATGGGCGTGTGGCTGTACAGGTGAGGGCCGCGATAGACTCGGCATTCGGCGATCCGCATGTCAGGCGGCCTGCGGCCGGCGCGTCTGATCGGAAGGCCAATCGACCTGGCATAGCGTGGCGCGCACGATGCAGGCCGCGGCCGCCGCGCGGGAGGGCGCAGTGCCCCCGTCCCGCGGCTGCCCGTCCATGGTCACCACGGACCAGCACCAGCCTGGGCCGTGCGGCGCGATGCTGAACCTCAAACCGTCTTTGGAAAAGTCTGTCACGACGCCCTCGTGTCCCATGAACGGCGTAACGACTTGAATGACGGGCGGTTCCCGCCCTTTTAACCTATTTCGCGAACACTAACATAGGTTACAGGTATCGAATTACTTCACGCACTATTTCCGGCGCTCCAGCAGCACAGTGGGCTCGCCCTTGTAGGTTGTGCGTGCGTACTCGCTGAAACCGCTTCTTTCGGCGACTGCGAGTGAGGCGCGGTTGTCGGGGTGTATGAGACAGACGATCCGCGGCGCCTCAAGGGCGCGGTCAGCCCACGCAAGGGCCGCCCCCACCGCTTCGGTCGCGTACCCGAGACCGTGCACGCGTGGGGAAAGCACCCATCCGGCTTCCGGCGCGCCCTCGAAGGAGGGCTCAAGCTCGCGACGGAAATCCGCAAGCCCGACCTGGCCAACGAAACCGCCGCCATCACGCTCACGGACGACCCAGTATCCAAATCCCATCACCGACCAGTGGCCCACCAGGCGCAGCACGCGCGCCCAGGTGTCCTCCGGTGTCGAGGGCTGCCCGCTTATGTAGCGGACCACTTCGGGATCGCCCCAGAGGGCTTCGCAGTCAGCCAGATCGTCAAGCCGATGGCCGCGCAGGATCAGGCGGTCGGTGACGATTTCAGGCACGGGTGGGAGCATGGAGGACATGCCGCACCCGTAGCCGAACCGCGGCTGTTCGCAAGCCTCAGGAAACACGGCCTTTGCGCGAGGCCAGGGCGATGCCCGCGCCGATCAGGACGCCGCCGGCAAGATGAAAGAGTCGAAGCGCTTCGCCGAGGAACAGCACGGCGAGGATGGCGCCGAATGCGGGCATCAGATGGACGAACTGGCCCGCGCGGTTCGCGCCCATGAGTTCCACGCCTCGATTGTAGAACAGGTAGGAAAGCATCGACGGGAAGATCGCGACATAGGCCAGGGACGCCAGCGTCGGAACATCCGGGGCCATCACCTCCCCCCGCAGATGTTCGACAGCGTAGAGGGGAGCCAGGAGGGTGACGCTGATCAGAGCCAGCACGGCGAGCAGGCTGAGCGCATGCACTCTCGGGGCGCGGCGCAACAGCGTCGAATAGAGGGCGTAGCCGACCACCGCCAGCATCACCAGGCCGTCCCCGAGGTTCAGCCGCAGAGCTTGGAGTTTGGAGAGCTCGCCCTCGGCCACGATCACGGCGACCCCGGCAAGGGACACCACGAGGCCCGCGAGCTGGGCCCAGCCCGCCCGTTCGCGAAAGATCAGGAAACTGAAGGCCAGGATCAGCGGCGGCGTAGCTGACTGCAGCAGCACGCTGTTGATCGCCGTGGTGCTGTGAAGGGCCAGGTAGAAGAGAACGGTAAAGCCGGAAAGGCCAAACGCGGCAAGGGCCGCGAGCACCAACCACGCCTTCCTCAGTTCAGGCCAGTCGCGCTTCAGGTGTGGCCAGGCCAGGGGCGCGAGCAGGGCGGCGGCCGCCACCCAGCGCCAGAAGGATAGCCCCATGGGCGGGACGGATTCGCTGACCGCCCGCCCCACGACCGCGTTGCCCGCCCAGAACAGCGACGCCAGACTGAGGAGCAGCCAGCCTGCGTTCCAGAACCATCTGATCGGCGCACGAGGCTGCATCGCTCGGGGCTATAGCCGATCACGAAGCGTGGGGCGCGCACAACGGGGCGAGGTCATAGCACCCTTGCCTCCAGCCCCGTTGCGATGCTTGCCCTCTCTCAGCGGCCGGTCAGTTCCTTCAGCAATCGATCCTGGCGGTAGGCCTTCTCCATGGCCTCGGTGATCGCGGCGGCGGTGACAGCGACGCTGCGGTTCACCCGCGGGTCGTACCCGAAGGCGTTGCGCTGGCCCAGGAAGGTGGAATCGAAGTTGGCGCCGATCAGCTCGCCACGGGCGTTGACCACCGGAGAGCCGGAGCTCCCGCCGATGGTGTCCGTGGAGAGCGCCATGTCCAACACCATGTCCGGGTCGATGCGATCCTTTGCCGCCGCCAGGCGAAGCGCCGGGACGAAGGGTTCGGCTCCCGTCGCGCGGTTCCAGAGGCCGGCGAAGGTGGTGAAGGGCGGCACGGTGCGGCCATCCCACCGCCAGCCCTCAATCCTGCCCCAGGTCAGGCGCAGCGTACCCGTTGCGTCGGGATAGACGCTGTCGCCCAGGATCTCGAAACGGGCGCGGGCGAGCCGCTCCGCCGCGCGGTCGGTCGGCCCCTCGACCCGCTCCTCCCACTCGCTGCGAATGGCGCGGGAGTCCTGCTCGGCCGCGAAAACGAAGCGGATCAAGGGATCGTCCGAACTCTCGACGGCGGTTCGGCCACCCTCCCACATGGCCTTGCGGAAGGCGGGATCACCGACCCGCGTGCCGGTGGCCAGCCTTTCGGCCAGGGCCTCGGGGGACTCTCGACCCAGCAGCCTGCCCACCCGCGGGTCGTCGGCGGTGAGGAACTCCCGCGACTTCGACAACCACCACTCCAGCTGGAGCGCATTGAGCTCGGGATAGACCGGCGTGGCGTCGAGCAGGGATTTCTCGAGCACCTGCAGTCGGCTGTCCGAGTACTCCGGCAGGCGCTCGGCCGCGGGCTTCTCCCGCTCCAGCGCCGCGCGCACAAGGGCGCGGGCCTGGCGATAAAGGTCAGAGCCGCCGCCGGCGCGCAGCTCAAGGAAGTAGTAGGGCGTATAGAGCTCCGCATAGGCGGGCTGGAGAGCTTCGATGTCGGCCCAGGGGTCGCCCACTTCGGCGGCCAGCTCCGGCCGGGCGGCGACGGCGGCGCGAAGCTCGGCCTCGGCCTTGACCTTGCCCGCCATGAAGACGTCGTCGGCCAGGGCGCCCATCTGTCCGCGTCCGCGCTTGTAACTGTTCTCGACCCCGTGCAGCAGGTCGGTCCCGATGAAGCGATTGTGCTCGATCTCGTCGACGAAGCGCAGCAGCCGCCCTCGAAGCTCCGACCGCGTCAGCTGGTCCAGCGGCAGCGTCAGCTCCTTCAGGGTTTCCAGCTGGGCCATGGTCAGCAGGCGCGAGGTGGACCCAGCGTTGCCGGCGATGAACACGGGCTCCCCCGCCTTCGGGGGCGCCGGGTTCCACTTCAGATGGTTCGGCGTCTTCAGCGGCTTCCCGTTCTCGTAGATGCGCAGGAAGCCGAAATCGAGCGCGTAACGCGGGAAGTTGAAGTTGTCGGGATCGCCTCCGAATGCCGCTGCCGCCTGTTCGGGCGCAAAGGCGAGGCGCACATCGGTGTAGCGCTTGAAACGATAGAGTTTGAACTGGCCGCCGCGGTAGAGGTTCACCACCTGGCAGCGCAGGCTTCGGTCGGGTCCGCAGGCTTCCTTCTCGATCGCCGCCATCTCGGCGTCGCGCGCCTGGGTGAAGGCCTGGCCGGACTTCCCCGCGGCGGCGGCCTTCACGAGAGCCGTGACGTCCGTGATCTCCTGCAGGATTTCAGCCGTGCCGCCGGGGCACTGCCGCTCCTCGGCGCGAGAGGCCGGCATGAAGCCGTTCTTCAGGTAGTCCTGCTCGGGCGTGGACAGATCCTGTGCGCAGCTGGCGATGCAGTGATGGTTGGTGAGCACCAGGCCTTCCGGCGAGACCAGGGAGGCCGAACAACCCGGAATGCGCACGGCGGCGCCGCGCAGTCGGTCAAGCCAGGCCTGGTCGATCTTCGTGCCGAGGGTCTGGTTCACCCTGGCGATCGGGAATGCGTCGAATGTCCACATCCCCTCGCCGGCGGCGGCGGGCAGGGCGAGAACGGTGATGGCGGCGGCGGCCGCGAGAGAGCGCAGGGTCATGGAGCAATGCCTAGCGGGAGCGGGCCGCTCTGTCACCGATCGTGGAACAGGCGGCCGCGCGGGTTGGTTTTCGTTGCTGATCCCACGACAAGGAGAACTGCCATGGCCAAGCGCCTCGACGGCAAGACCGTCGCCATCCTCGCTACCGACGGCTTCGAGGAAGTCGAACTGACCAGGCCCCGCGACGCCCTCGTCGAGGCGGGCGCCACGGTCGAGATCGTCGCGCCGAAGGCCGGATCCATTCAGGGTTTCAAACACTTCGAGAAGGGCCAGTCGGTGTCGGTGGACCGCACGCTCGATCAGGCCGACGCGGGCCGCTACGACGCCCTGGTGCTGCCGGGCGGCGCGCACAACCCCGACCAGCTGAGAATCGAGCCCAAGGCGCTGGCTTTCGTGCAGGCCTTCTTCGAGGACAGCAAGCCCGTCGCCGCCATCTGCCATGCGCCGTGGATCCTTGTGGACGCAGGAGTTGCGGACGGCCGGACCATGACCAGCTACGAGACGATCCGGACCGATCTGAAGAACGCCGGCGCTCGGGTTGTGGACCAGGAGGTCGTGGTCGACCGGGGGCTGGTGACCAGCCGCAATCCCGACGACCTGCCGGCCTTCTGCGCCAAGATGATCGAGGAGATCGCCGAAGGCCGGCACACGGGCCGCAGCGCCCGGGCCTCGGACGAGGCCGGCGCGCGGCACTGACAACCCCTTGATACGGCGGCGCTTTCGGCCCTTCCCGGAGGGTCGTGAGCGCCGCCCGACCCGCTCCGCGACTACGACCGGGATTGACGTCTTAACGACCAATCTTGTTTGATTTCGCCAATCGGGCGGGCGATCATGTCCGCGCCGCCTGATCCCCGCCGATCCGTCGCCTCACGCCCTCCCTCGGCGCGACATCGAGGCGCCCGGAGAACGGTTGCGGGGGGCCCCGGCGCGGGCCAAGCTGTCTCCCTGTTCATGCGGGAGGGGGACCGTGGGACGGCGCAACGCAGCATCCGATCCGCCGCCGACGACGCCGGATCCCGTCGAGATCGCCATGCATGCGGAGGCGGACGACGACGCGGCCGACAGCCCCGCACGCCGGCTGCTGAAGAACCACAACCGGCTGGTGCGGACCCAGATCGCCAGCGAGCGCGTCGGCCTGGTGCTGAAACTGCTGACCGGCGCCGCGGGGGTGATCGTGGCGGTGGCGCTGGCGGCGGTGGTCTGGGACGCGACCAACTCCCGGACCCTGGTGGTCGAGCCCTTCTCGGTGCCGTCGGACATGGCCGAGCGCGGGATGACGGGGCCGGTGGCCGCCACCCGCCTGCTCGACGAACTGACCCGCCTCCAGAACCGGACGCTCTCGTACCGGGCTCAGGAGAGCTACGCCAACTGGAAGAACGACCTGAAGGTCGAGATTCCCCAGACCGGCGTCTCCATCGGCGAACTCCAGGCCTTCCTCCGCCAGTGGCTGGGCGAGGAAACCCGCATCTCCGGCGAGGTCGTGCGCACGCCCGACGGGCAGATGGCGGTGACCGTGCGCGCCGGCGCGGTGCCGGGGCGCACCTTCACCGGCCCCGAGGCGCGGCTGGACGCGCTCATCGCGCGGGCGGCGGAAAGCGTCTACGGCGCGACCCAGCCCGAGCGTTACGCCGCCTATCTGGCCGGCCGTCGCGACGTGAAGACCGCCGACCTGATCCTGACCCAGCTGACGCTCAGCGGTTCGCGCCGGCAGCGGGCCTGGGCCTACGCCGGCCTGAGCGAGCACGCCGCGACGGCCGACGCCGCGCTCGAGAATGCCCGTATGGCGGTGGAGCTCGACCCCGGCCTGCCGATGGCCTGGACGGCCATGGCCGACGCCAACGGCCGGATGGGGTGGGAAGAGCAGCAGCTGGACGCCAGCCGCCGCGCCGCCGAACTCATGCGTGGCCGGGGCGGCCGGGAAATGGCGCCCTGGGCCGCGATCTTCCATGGCAAGCAGCGGGAAGCGCAGGTCGCGCTCCTGCTGGGCGACCTGCAGGGGTCCATCAGCCTGCGCGACCAGGCCGCCACCCCCTCCCCTGACCAGCCGGCGGTCGCCTGCCGCAACTGCGGCGGAACCGCCCTGACCCTGGCCGCGGTGACGGCGGCGGCGAACCACGACATGCCGCTCGCCGGCCGGTTCGCCAAACGGGCCCACGCGGCGCTCGGCGAATACTACGGCGGCTTCATCGAGGTGCTGGTGCGCCTCGCCTCGGCGGAGGCGAACAAGGACTGGGCCGGGTTCCTCCAGGTCGCCGACGCCCCCAACGTGCGGCCCTTCATGGGCCAGGTGCTGGGTCAGGACTACCTGCGCGTCACCCTCGACCCTGCCCGCGCGACGGCGATGGCCGGGCTGGGGCGTTTCGACGAGGCGCGGGCGATCGTCGCGACCACCCCCACCGACTGTCATCCCTGCATGATCGCGCGCGGGCGCATCGAGGCCATGGCCGGACGGGCCGAGATCTCCGACCGCCTGTTCGCGGCGGCGGCCGGCCTCGCCCCATCGCTTCCCGCGGCGCATCAGGCCTGGGCCGAGGCGAAGCTGACCCGGGGCGATCTCGACGGCGCTGTCGAGGCGGCGCGGGAGGCCCGGCGCCGGGGCCCGCGCTGGGCCGAACCCTGGAAGACCGAAGGGGACGCCCTGGCGCGCAAGGGCGACCACGCTGGCGCCGTGCGCGCCTACGAGCAGGCGGCCGAACGCGCGCCCGCATGCCCCGAGCTGCACCAGGCCTGGGCGGCCTCGCTCGACCGGCTTGGGCGCAAGGACGAGGCCGCGGAAAAGCGCAAGCTGGCCGAAGGCTAGGCTCCGGCGCGCAGATCAGCTCTCGCCGCGGCCCTGAATGATCTCGCGCTGGCGCGCCTTAGTCTTGGGGCCCTGGGTATCGTCGCCGCGCAGGGCGGCGTTGGTGCGGTCGCGGCCCTGCTGCGCGCCGCCCGAGGGATCGCCCTCGTCGGCGAAGTCGGTGATCTCCCCGGCCGCGGGTCCGGCCACCGTCGCGTCGCGGGAATCCGGCGCGGCATAGGAGTTGGGCTCGGGGCTAGTGCGGGTCACATGGGCGCCGTCCTTGGCCGGCTGATCGTCGGTCACGGCGTTGCCTGAACGTGCGAATTCGTTCTCGGTATTGCGATTGGGCATGGAAGCTCCTTGTCGAAAGGGTGTGCTTCCGAAACCGGACCCTGTGGCGATTGTTCCGGAAACCCGGTTGTCGAACGCGTTCAGCAGGGGCTAGGGTCTCAACCTTTGCAATGGGAGGGAACCCCGAATGCGTATCGTGACACTCGCCGCCATCGCCGCCCTGGGCCTGGGCGCCGCCGCCTGCACCCAGAAGGCCGCCGAAACCGACGCCAGCGCCGAAGCGTCCGAGGCCGCCGATCAGGCCGCCGCCGCCGCCGACTCCGCCGCTGACGCCACGGCCGCCGCCGCCAGCGACATGGGCGACGCCATGGAAGGCGCGGCTGACGCCACCGCCGAAAGCGCCGACGCGGCCGCCGACAGCGCCCAAGCCGCGGCCAACGACGCCCAGAACTAAGAACCTTCCCAGGTTCTCATACGGCGACGGCGCGGGAGCGATCCCGCGCCGTTTGCCTGTCCGGCCCGCACCAGGGGATCACCCCGGAAGCGGAACCAGCAGCAGGAAGCCGTTCACGGTGAAGGCCAGCCCGATCACCCCGCAAGCGGCGGAGGCGATGAGGACCGGCCGCGACAGGACCAGGATGGCCACGGACCCCAGTACGATGGCCAGCTGCAGGAAGACCTCGGCCAGGTCGAAGTTGTTGTCCCGCGCCTCGGCGACCCCGCGCGCCGCCTCATGGGCGCGAGCCTGGGCCGCCAGCTGCTTCTTGCCCTCCCCGGCCAGCGGATCGCCCGGCCGGGCGGGATCGGGCTCGTCGTCGTAGCGGGCGATCGTGGCGCGGTAGTCCGCAAGCGACTTCTCGGCGGCGATCCGGACTTCGCCCGTCATGCCGCCCGCGGCCAGCCGGCGCTCGAGGTCGTCGGCCGCAATCTCGTAGGCGGTCTGGCGCATGTTCTTGGCCTGGAAGAAGGCCCAGGTGTCGCTGGCGCGGATGTTCGACTGGATCATGTCGTCGGTGGCGTTGCCGCCCCCCAGTCCGCCGATGGCCAGCAGCGCCGCCAGCATGGCGATCAGCAGGGCCGCGCGATTGCGGAACAGGTCCGCCGCGGCGCCGTCGCCGCCGCTCTCCGCAGTCTCGTTTATGACGTCGATAGGATCCATGTCTCGCCCTCCCCGGCCAGGGCGAGATATCGGATTCGGTTGAGGAATCAGAACTGTAATAATCAGGCGCAGCCGCGCCCGTCAGCCTCGCGCGGCGGACGGCCGGAAGAACAGGCCCGACATCAGGCTGTCGGCGATGCGCTCGGCCTTGGCGTTCAGTTCGGCGGCGGCCGGCGGCGCAAAAAGCTCGGCCGTCGTCCTGCGCCACAGGCCCAGCCAGACTTCGAACAGGTCCGGGTCGAGCGGCAGCGGCCTGTGCGCGCCGAAGGGGTTTCCCTTGTAGCGCCCGCTGGTCAGCATGACCGAGGACCAGAAGTCCGTGAGCCGGTCCAGGTGCTCGTCCCAGTCGTCGACGGCGGCCTCGAATATCGGGCCCAGTTGCTCGTCACGGCGCACACGGGCGTAGAAGCTGCGGACGAGTTCGGCCAGGCCGGCCTCGGTGATCTCCTGGTGCATGGGCGCTTCATACAGCATCGGCGGCCGGCGGTGTGGCCGTCGCGCCTCCGGAATTGTCCCTAGGTGCATTCCACGAATTTCAGCGCGGGGGGCGGCAAGGCATTCTCGGGACGCATCTGGAAGTCCGTCATGCTCGCCGAAGTCCTCATCATCCTGACCGTGATCCTCGCCGGCCTGCTGGCCGGCGGCCTGTGGTTCTGGCTGATCCGCGCCATGGACCGCAGCATGCCGCTGGTGGCGCCGGCGGAGACGGACCACGATGCGGAGACGGTGCCGGCCCGTCGCCCCCCGACCTCCGTGTCCGTACCTGATCTCTTCCGGTAGGCGCCGCCGTGCAGCCCTGAGACTCCGGTCAGAACGCCGGCAGCACCGCGCCCTTGTACTTCTCCTCGATGAAGGCCTTCACCCGGGGACTGCGCAGGGTTTCGGCCAGCTTGAGGATACGGGGGTCCGAGGCCCGGTCCTCGCGGGCGACGAGGAAGTTCACGTAGGGACTGTCCTTCGACTCGATGGCGAGCGCGTCGCGGGTCGGGTTCAGCCCTGCGTCCAGCGCGTAGTTGGTGTTGATCAGCGCCATGTCGACCTGGTCCAGCACCCGCGGCAGGGCCGGCGCCTCGAGCTCGCGGAACTTCAGCCCCTTCGGGTTGGCCGCGATGTCCTTCAGGGTCGAGAGCTCGTTCTGCGGATCCTTCAGGGTGATCACGCCCGACCGGTGGAGCAGCAGCAGCGAGCGGCCGATGGTCGATGGGTCGTTGGGGATGGCGACCGTGGCACCCTGGGGAATCTCGCCCAGGGACTTCCAGCGCCGCGAATAGGCGCCGAAGGGCTCGACGTGGACCCCGGCCACGATCTTCAGCTTCGTGCCCCGGGTGGCGTTGAAGTCCTCGAGGTACGGACCGGTCTGGAAGTAGTTGGCGTCCGCCTGGCCCTGGTCGACGACCATGTTGGGCTGAACGTAATCGTTGAACACCCGCACCCGCAGGTCGACGCCCTGTTCGGCCATCGTCGGCTTGATGAACTCTAGGATCTCGGCGTGCGGCACGGCCGTGGCGGCGACGGTCAGGCTGTCGCCCGCGTCCGCCTTGTCCGCGCCCGGAGAGCAGGCGGCGATGACGGCCAGACCCGCGGCGAAGGCGGCGGAGAGCAGGAGGCGGCGGGCGATCATGGGAGCTCCGGAGACTATCGGCGGCTGAAATGGGCGACGAGGCGGTCGCCCGCAATCTGGATGACCTGCACCAGGACAAGCATAAGCGCCACGGTCACCACCATGACGTCTGTCTGGAAGCGCTGGTAGCCGAAGCGGATGGCGAGGTCGCCCAGCCCGCCGGCCCCCACCACGCCGGCCATGGCGGAATAGGAAACCAGGGCGACTGCAGTCACCGTCACGCCGGCGAGGATCCCCGGCATGGCTTCGGGCAACAGGCTGCGGAAGACGGTCTGGGCCGTGGTCGCCCCCATGGCCTGGCTGGCCTCTATCACGCCGCGGTCGACCTCGCGCAGGGCGCTTTCCACCAGCCGGGCGAAGAAGGGCGCCGTCCCTACCACCAGCGGGGGAATGGCGCCCAGCACCCCCAGGGACGTGCCCACCACGGCCACGGTGAAGGGGATCATGACGATCAGCAGGATGATGAAGGGCACCGAACGGAAGAGGTTGACCACCACCGACAGCACGGCGTGGATCGCCGGCTGGGCCAGCAGCCGGTCCTTCGCGGTGAGGAACAGCAGGACGCCGAGCGGCAGGCCCAGCAGGACGCTGAGCGCCAAGGAGGCGGCCAGCATGTAGAGGGTGTCGCGCGTGGCGACCGCGATGTCCACCCAGTCGACGTTGACCAGCCAGCCTTCCATCACGCCGCCTCCACCCGAACGCCGGCCGCTTCCAGCCCGGCGATCGCGGCCTCTGCCCCCGCCCCGTCGAGGGCCACGGTGAGCTGGCCATAGGGCGTGTCCTTGATGCGTGAAACGCGGCCGGCGAGGATCGAGATGTCGACGCCGGTCTCGCGCGCCACCCGCGCCAGGATCGGCTGGTGCGCGGTGTCGCCCAGGTATGAGAGTCGCACAATGCGACCCGACGGGCGCTCGCCGGCTTCCTCGGTCACGCCGGCGTCCGCCACCATCTGGCGGGTCGCCGGCGCCTGCGGATGGAGCAGGACGTCGGCCGCCGTCCCCAGCTCCACCAGCTTGCCGGCCTCCAGCACCGCGACCCGGTCGCAGACCTGGCGCACCACTTCCATGCCGTGGGTGATCAGCACCACCGTCAGGCCGAGCTCGCGGTTCAGGTCGCCGATCAGCTCGAGGATGGAGCGCGTGGTCTCCGGGTCGAGCGCACTGGTCGCCTCGTCGCAGAGCAGGATGTCAGGGCCGGTGGCCAGGGCCCGGGCGATGCCCACCCGCTGCTTCTGGCCGCCGGACAGCTGGGCCGGATACTTCTTCGCCTGGTCCGCCAGCCCGACGCGCTCCAGCAGTTCTCCGACGCGGGCGTCGATGGCGGCCCGCGAGAGCCGTCCCTCCAGCTTCAGCGGAAAGGCGACGTTCGCGGCCACGGTCTGGGACGTGTGCAGGCCGAAATGCTGGAAGATCATGCCGACCCGTCGGCGGAACGCGCGCAGCTCGGTCGAGGTCAGCGCGGTCACGTCGGTACCCTCGACCAGCACCCGGCCGGATGTGGGACGCTCCAGCAGGTTGATCAGGCGGATCAGGGTGGACTTTCCCGCGCCAGATCGGCCGATCACGCCGAACACCTCGCCGCGCTCGACCCCCAGGCTCACGCCGTCCAGAGCCGCAACCTGACCGGCGGGGGAACGAAATTTCTTGCTGACGTCCTGGAGTTCGATCACCCGCCGCACCTCTCGCGCCCGTTCGAGGGCCTGCGGGGACAGGCGGAGCCGGGCGCGTGCGTCGCGCCTCGCCTCATCTGTCGCGGCGCTTCCACGCCTCGCAGGAGTTGGCACCTTACAGCGGACTGCAGGTTGCCCCGGCGTCTAAGGGCCCGTCCCTCGGCCGGTCTCGATGAGCAGCGCGAAGCTGGTGTGGCGGAGCGGCCCGGTCAAGGCGCCGGAAACGAAAACGGCGCGGGATCGCTCCCGCGCCGTCTCGTCCCGTCAGAGCGGACGCCCTACCGCACCGGATTACCGTCACCGTCGATGAGGCGGATGTCGTAGCCGAAGCTGCGCAGCCCTTCCTCGATCTTGGCGCGGTCGCCCACCACGACCCAGGTCATGTTCTCGGGCTTGACGATGCGGGCGGCGACGCGGTCGAGCTCAGTTGAGCTGAGGCCGCGGATTCTGCCCGAGTAGGTGTCGAAGTAGTCGTCGGGCAGGTCGTAGAGGATCTGCTCGACCAGCGAACCAGAGACCGCTCCGTTGGTCTCCCAGGACCCCGGAAGGGCCAGGGTCATGGAGTTCTGGGCGAAGGCCAGCTCCTCGGCGCTGACCGGCCGGCCCCTGACGATCTCGCGAAGCTCCTTCTGGATTTCCGCGAAGGACTCCTTCGTCTTGTCGGTCTGCACCGGCGCATAGGCGACGAACAGGCCCGGCCCCTTGGAATCGCGAGTGAAGGAGCCCGCGCCGTAGGCCCAGTGCTTGTCTTCGCGCAGGTTCATGTTCAGGCGCGAGGTGAAGGCGCCGCCAAGCACGGTGTTCATGGCCGAGATGGCGATGTCGTCCTTGTCGCCACGAGCCGGAGCAGCCACGGCGCTGGCGATCAGGGTCTGCTGCGCGCCGGGGCGGTCGATGAGATAGATCGTCGGCTTGGCAGGCGCAGACACCGGAGCCAGGTTCTTCTGCGGAATGGTCGAGCCCGGGCGCCACGAGCCGAAGCGGGCCTCGAGCTTCGGCGTGATCTCCGCGAGCGTCACGTCGCCCACGACCACCAGAGTCGCATTGTTCGGGTGGAACCAGGTGCTGTGGAACTGGCGCATGTCGGCCAGGGTGAGAGAGGCCACCGACTCCTCGGTGCCGGACCCGGAGAAGGGCGCCGAATAGGCGTGACCGTCGCCATAGACCAGCTCGGGCAGGACTCGGAAGGCCACAGCCTGGGGAGCCGCCTTCTCACGCTGGATGGCCGCGATCTGCTGGCGCTTCAGCCGCTCGAAATCCGCTTCCGGGAAGGCCGGGTTGAGGATCACGTCGGCGTACAGGTCAAGCGAGGCGTCGAGATTGGGCTTCAGGGCGTTGAGCGACACCGCGGAGGTGTCCAGACCCGAGCCCGACCCGATGGTGGCGCCGAGCCGGGCCAGTTCATCCGAGATCGCGATTGCGTCGCGAGTGCGGGTTCCCTCATCCAGCATGTTCATGGCGAGCGACGCCGTGCCGGGCTTGGCGAACTGATCCGCCGCGTAGCCGGCGTCGAAGATCATGTTCATGCTGACCAGCGGCAGGCTGGGCCGGTTGGCGACCACCACCTTCATGCCATTGGACAGGGTCCCGCGCTCGACGTCAGGGAACTTCGGCGCAACCGAGGCGCCGGGCGACGGCGGAGCCGAACGGTCCGCCTGGGGCTGGCCCGCGGCGTAGTTCGGGAAGGGCAGGATCTCGAGCGTGTAGGAGCCGTCGACCAGCCAGCGGCGGCCGGCGTCGCGCAGGTCGGCCGGGGTGGCCGTCTGCCAGCGGCGGAAGCTTTCCTTCCATGCGTCGGGCGAGCCCCGGTAGACCTGGCTCTGGGCCAGGATGTCCGACTTGCCCCCGAAGCCGCCGATGCGCTGCAGGCCGTTGATCAGACCCGAGACGCGGCCGGTGCGCACGCGCTCCATCTCCGCCGCCGTGGGGCCGTCGCGGAGCAGGCGGGCCAGTTCCTCGTCGAGCGCCTTCTCCACCGCCTTGAGGTCATCCCCCGGACGGGCGGTGATCATGACCATGAACTGGCTGGACACCACGCCCTCGTCGACGAAGGCGCTGACGTTGGTCGCGATCTGCTCGTCGTAGACCAGACGCTTGTAGAGGCGAGAGCTCTTGTTGGAGACCAGAACGTCCGACAGCAGGCCCAGGTAGTCGGCGTCGGCCGAGCCGGTCTGGGGTACGTTGTAGACGCGGTAGAGGCGCGCCTGGGGCACGCGGTCGAAGGCCTTGCCGCGCGTGTGCTCGTCCATCCTGTTGACCCAGACGCTGGGCTGCTTGACGGGCGGGCCGGGCGGGATGTGGCCGAAGTACTTCTCGACCTTGGCCTTCGCTTCGGCCGGCGTGATGTCGCCGGCGATGACGATCACCGCGTTGGCCGGGCCGTAGTAGTTGCGGAACCACTCGTGGACATCGTCCAGCTTGGCGGCGTTGAGGTCGTCCATGGAGCCGATGACGGTGTGCCCGTAGGGGTGCTCCTGCGGGTAGGTGGCCAGGGTGATCATCTCCCAGGCCAGGCCGTAGGGCTGGTTCTCGCTCTGGCGCTTTTCGTTCTGGACGACGCCGCGCTGTTCATCGAGCACGGCCTGGTCGATGGCGCCGAGCAGGTGGCCCATGCGGTCGCTTTCCATCCACAGGATGGTGTCGAGCGCGGCGACCGGCACGTTCTGGAAGTAGTTGGTGCGGTCGTTGTTGGTGGTGCCGTTGAGGTCGGTGGCGCCCAGCGCCTCGACCATCTTGAACCAGTCCTGGTCGTAGTTCTCGCTGCCGTTGAACATCAGGTGTTCGAACAGGTGGGCGAAACCGGAGCGGCCCTCGGGCTCGTTCTTGGAGCCCACGTGGTACCAGACGTTGACCGAGACGATCGGCGCCTTGTGGTCCTCGTGCACGATGACGGTCAGGCCGTTCGGCAGCACGAACTTCGTGTTGGCGATTTCCGGCGCCGGCAGCGCTGCGGCGGGCGCGGCCCGGGGCGCGCGGGCGGACTGGGCCGTGGCGGCCAGCGGCGAGAGGGCGAGCGCGGCGCTCACCATCGCGCCCATGATGGAGCGGAACTTCATTGAACCCCCGAATGGCGGAAAGCCGCCCGAGGGCGGCGTTTGGCCGATCAATGCACGGGAAGCGCCGGCCGCGCAGGTTACGGTTCTGTAATGCGGGACCTCCTTCTCGAAGGCGAGAAGGATTGGCCGCCGGTTGACCTCCGGCGCCGCCCGCCGCAAACCACGGCCGCACCGAAGGAGCCCGCGCTTGCGTCCGACCGCCGTTCCCCTGGCCGAAGAGTTCGAACCCGCCGACCAGGCGCGCTGGCGGGCGCTGGTCGAGAAGGGGCTGAAGGGCAGGCCGTTCGAGGACCTGACCTCGACCACCGCCGACGGGATCGCCATCGCGCCGCTCTACACCGCCGAGGGCGCGGCCGAGCCCCTGCGGGCGCGGCCGGCCCCCGCCGCCGATCCGCAGCGCCCCTGGGACCTTCGCGCCGTCGTCGAGCACCCCTCGCCCGCCCGTGCGAACGAACTGGCGCTGGATGACCTGAACGGCGGAGCGGCGTCGCTGCTGGTGCGCATCGACCCCTCGGCGCGCGACGGCGTCGCCGTGGCCAGCCAGGACGACCTGGCGCGGGTGCTGGACGGGGTGATGCTGGAGCTGGCGCCCGTGGCGCTGGACGCCGGCTGGCTCGGGCCCGACGCCGCCAACTGGCTGGCGGTGGCCGCCAAGGGCGCGCCGAACGCGCCGCTGGCCTTCCACATGGACCCGATCTCGATCTTCGCAGAGACGGGGTCGAGCCCCGGCGACCTGGGCGTCCACATCAACGCCGCCGCCCAGAGCGCCGACCGCCACGCCGCCGCCTATCCCGATGCGACCGCCTTCCTGGCGTCCGGCCGGGTGGCGCACGAGGCCGGCGGGTCGGAGGCGCAGGAACTGGGGCTGATGGCCGCCGCCGCCCTGGCCTACGCCCGGGCCATGATGGACGAGGCGGGGATGTCGGCGAAGGACGCCTTCGCCCGCATCGTGCTGGGCCTGTCCGCGAACGAGGACGTCTTCGTCACCATCGCCAGGCTCAGGGCGGCGCGGGCGATCTGGGCCCGCGTGACGGAAGTCGCGGGCGTCGAGGCGCGCGCGCGGATCGAGGCGCGGACCTCGCGCAGGATGCTGAGCCGCCGCGATCCCTGGGTGAACCTGCTGCGCCAGACCGCGGCCGGCTTCGCCGCCGGCGCGGGCGGCGCCGACGCGGTGATCATGGAGCCGTTCACCCGGCCGCTCGGCCTGCCGTCCGAGCTGGCCCGCCGCCAGGCCCGCAACGTGCAGCTGGTGCTGATGGAGGAGGCCCACCTCGGCCGCGTCGCCGATCCCGCCGGCGGCAGCTGGCATGTGGAGACCCTGACCGACCAGCTGGCGCGCGCCGGCTGGGCCTTCCTGCAGGCCATCGAGGCGAAAGGCGGCGCCGTGGCCGCCCTGACGGACGGCTTCGTCCAGGCCGAGGTCGCTCGCGTGCGCGCCGGGCGCGAGGCCGCCATCGCCGAGAAGCGAAGCCCGATCCTCGGCGTCACCGTCTTCCCCGACGCGCACGAGAAGCCCGTCGCCGTCGAGGCCGTCGACCGGGCGGCGCTGGCGAAAGCCGTCGATATCGCCCAGCCGGGCGAGGACACCCGCTGCGAGGCGCTCATGCCCTTGCGATGGACCGCCTCCTTCGAGGGTGAATCACGATGAGCCGCCTCCCCTCCTTCGCCAATGTCGCCTTCGAGCCGGCCGGAGCGGCCCCGATCACGCCGCGCCCGGACTGGGAAACGCCCGAAGGCGTCGCCGTCGCGCCCGTCTATGGTCCCGAACTGACCGAAAAACTCGACTTCATCCACGGCCGGCCCGGCCTCGCGCCCTATGTGCGCGGGCCCTACCCGACCATGTACGTCACCAATCCGTGGACCATCCGCCAGTACGCGGGCTTCTCCACGGCCGAGGACTCCAACGCCTTCTACCCCCGCAACCTCGCGGCCGGTCAGAAGGGCCTGTCGATCGCCTTCGACCTGGCCACCCACCGCGGCTACGACAGCGACCACCCGCGGGTGAAGGGCGACGTCGGCATGGCCGGCGTGGCCATCGATTCCATCTACGACATGCGCACCCTGTTCGAGGGCATCCCGCTCGACGAGATGACCGTGTCGATGACCATGAACGGCGCCGTGCTGCCGATCATGGCGCTCTACATCGTCGCCGCCGAGGAGCAGGGCGTGCCCCCCGAGAAACTCGCAGGCACGATCCAGAACGACATTCTGAAAGAGTTCATGGTCCGCAACACGTACATCTATCCGCCTGCGGACTCGATGCGGATCGTCTCGGACATCTTCGCCTTCACGGCGGAAAAGATGCCCAAATTCAACAGCATCTCGATCAGCGGCTACCACATGCAGGAGGCCGGGGCGACGGCGGACCTGGAGCTGGCCTACACGCTGGCCGACGGCGTCGAGTACGTCCGCGCCGGCGTCGCCTCGGGCCTGGATGTCGACAGCTTCGCGCCGCGCCTGTCGTTCTTCTGGGCCATCGGCATGAACCACTTCATGGAAGTGGCCAAACTGCGCGCCGCCCGCCTGCTGTGGGCCCGGCTGATGAAGCGCGAGTTCGCGCCGAAGGACGCCCGCTCGCTTTCCCTGCGCACCCATTGCCAGACGTCGGGCTGGTCGCTGGCGGCCCAGGACGTGTTCAACAATGTCGCCCGCACCTGCGTCGAGGCCATGGCGGCGGTCGGCGGCGGCACCCAGTCGCTGCACACCAACTCGCTGGACGAGGCGCTGGCCCTGCCCACCGACTTCTCGGCCCGCATCGCGCGCAACACCCAGCTGTTCCTGCAGATGGAAAGCGGCATGACCCGCACCGCGGACCCCTGGGGCGGCAGCTGGTACGTCGAACGCCTGACCCACGACCTGGCCGTCCGCGCGCTGAGCCACATCGAAGAGGTCGAAAAGCTGGGCGGAATGGCGAAGGCGATCGAGCAGGGCCTGCCGAAGCTGCGCATCGAGGAGGCCGCGGCGCGCACCCAGGCGCGCATCGACACCGGCAAGCAGGCGGTGATCGGCGTGAACCGCTATCGGCCCGAAGTCGAGGAGGAGATCCCCGTCCTCAAGGTCGACAACACCGCCGTGCGCGAGCGCCAGATCGAGAAGCTGAAGCGCCTGCGCGCCGAACGTGACCCGGCGGCGGTCGAGGCGGCGCTGAAGGCGCTCGAAGCCGGCGCGCGCGGCCGCGACAACCTGCTGGCGCTGGCGGTTGACGCCGCCCGCGCCAAGGCCACTGTCGGCGAGATCTCCGATGCGCTGGAGCGCGCCTTCAACCGCCACGAAGCGGTCCCGGCGGGCGTGAAGGGCGTCTACGCCGAGGAGGCCGGCCGCGACGGCCTCATCGAGCGGGCGAAGGCCATGGTCCGCGACTTCACCGAGAACGAGGGCCGGCCGCCCCGGCTGCTGGTCGCCAAGATCGGCCAGGACGGCCACGACCGCGGGCAGAAGGTGGTGGCGACCGCCTATCGGGACCTGGGCTTCGACGTCACCATCGGCTCGCTGTTCCAGACGCCCGAGGAGACCGCCCGTCAGGCGGCCGAGGCGGACGTGCACGTGGTCGGCTTCTCGTCGCTGGCGGCCGGGCACCTGACCCTGACGCCGGAGCTGCAGGCGGAGCTGGCGAAGCTCGGCCGCGACGACATCATGATGGTGGTCGGAGGCGTGGTCCCGCCCCAGGACGCGCCGCTGCTGAAGGAGATGGGCGCCGCGGCGGTCTATCCCCCGGGCGCGGTGATCGCGGAGACGGCGATCGACCTGCTCAACCGCCTCAACGAGCGGCTGGGTTACGCGCAGTCCTGACCTTCGCCCTGGGGCGAAGGGAGGCTCACGTACCGCAGGCGCTTAGCGCCGCAGGTCCTTGCGTGAGGGATGTGGGGATGCGCCCTGTCCGGTCATCGCGCATCCCCTCACCCTCCACGTGGACCTGCGCTGCTGCGCAGCTCCGGTACGTGGAGCCGGCCCTCTCCCGAGGGAGAGGGCTGAGCCCCTACTTCCGCACGTGCTGGTTCAGGAACTTCAGGTAGGCTTCCTGGGCGGCGATGCGGTTGTCGCGGCGCTGGAAGCCGTGGCCTTCGTCGGGGAAGACCAGGTATTCGACCGGCACGCCGTTCTTCTTCACCGCAGCGACGATCTCGTCGCTCTCGACCTGCAGGACGCGGGGGTCGTTGGCGCCCTGGACCACCAGCATCGGCTTCGTGATGCGGCCCGCGTGGAACAGCGGCGAGATCGCGCGGTGCCGGTCGCCGTCGGTCGCCGGATCGCCCATCTCGTCGTAGAGCGCCGCTTTCTGCGCCCCCCACCAGGCCGGGATCGAGTTCAGCGTCCGCACCCAGTTGGTGACGCCGAAGATGTTGATCCCGGCGGTGAAGGCGTCCGGATGGAAGGCCAGAGCCGCCGCCGTGATGTAGCCGCCGTAGGAGCCGCCCATCACCGCCACCTGGTCGTCGGCCACCCAGTCCTGGTCCCGCAACCACTGGCCGCCGGCGACGATGTCGCGCAGGTCGGCCTCGCCGTGCTTGCGGTCGTCCATGTGGAAGAAGGTCTTGCCGTAGCCCGAGGAGCCGCGGTTGTTCGCGGCCAGAACCGCATAACCGTGGTTCACCAGGTGCTGGACCATCGGCGAATAGCCGCGCCGGCTCTGGCCGCCGGGACCGCCGTGGACCAGCACGATGGCCGGAGCGGGATTGGCCGCCGAGGCGCCCTTGGGCCGATAGAGCACCGCCGGGATCTGGACCCCGCCCTCGCCTTCGTAGCGGACGACGGTGGCCTCCACGAGGTCGCTTTCCCGGATCGCCGGGTTCAGCGCGGTGGTCAGCCGGCGCGCCTGGCCGCTGGCGAGGTCAGCGACGAAGATGTCCGACGGAGAGGTGTCCGACGAGACGGTGAAGGCGACCTGGCGCTCGTCCTTGCTGAAGCGGACGCCACCGATGTCGCCGTCGGGCACGCCACGAAGCGCCAGCGGCCTGCCGCTGCGGGTGTCGAGGATGGTCAGCTCGGTCTTGGCGTCGGCGTTCAGGGCCGACAGGCGGTAGCGTCCCGACGGAGAATGGCTGACGTACATGACGTCCCAGTCGGCCTGCACCAGCGGCGAGACCTTTCCGCTCTCCAGGTCCATGTTCCAGGCCTGGTTGAACTCGCCGTGCTCGTTGGTGGCGAAGACCAAGGTCTTGCTGTCGGGCGTGAAGTCATAGACGCCGTAGGCGATGTCGCCCTCGTGCTTCGTCACCAGCTTCGGCGGCGTCCCGGCCTTCAGATCGACCAGATAGATGTCGCTGTTGGCGCTGGTGATGGCCTTCTCGATGGCCAGCCAGCGGCCGTCAGGCGAGATGGCGGTGGGGAAGAAGTCGGTGTTCTGGAACACCATCCGCGTCTCGTAGGTGGTCGCGTCGATGGCCAGCACGTCGAAGGCGCTGGCCTCGCGGGCGTTGGAGATGATGAAGATGGTCCGGCCGTCGTCGCTCCAGCCGAGGAAGTCCGACTTGGCCTTGTCGCCCGGCGTCAGGTCGCGGACCTTGCCGTCCAGTTCACGCACATAGAGATGGGTCAGCTCGTCACCGCCGCCGTCCTGGATGAAGAGGACACGGTCGTCGGAGGGGAAGTAGCTGACCGGGTGCGCCGCGCTGGTCGTCGAGGCGGTCAGGGGTTTCGGCGCGCCGCCGGCGACCGGCTGGGCATAGACGTTGAAGACGCCCGTGGCGTCCGAGCCCACCAGCACCATGGAGCCGTCGCGGGAGAAGACCTTGCCCGACGGATAGGCCATGCGGAAGCTGGTGGTGTCGTAGAACTGCGCCGCGGTGTAGCGGGCCGGCGCCGGGGCGGTGGCCGTTGCGGGCGCGGCGGACTGAGCCAGGCTGACGGGGGGCGCGGCGCAGACGAGGGCCAGCGCGAGGGCGGAGGCGAGGCAGGCGGTGGGTCGCATGGGTGTCTTTCCTGGATGATGGCCAGATGAGGCCGCCGGCGCGCCCCGCGGATGCGCCCTTTCCGAAATTTAACACACGGCGAAGCTTCGGAGACCAGCCACTTTAGTCGTGGAGATAGACGACCCGGCGCAGCCCCTTGGTGGCCCGGACGTGGGCCAGGTGATTGTCGTAAGCGCCCGAGGCCTTCGCGTCGCGCGAGGTCCCCTCGATCCAGTGGGTGCTCTCGATTTCCTTCTGCAGCGCTTTCGCCGCCATCAGGTGGCCCGGGAAGATCATGTCCACCACCGAGCCTGCGATCGGCACCGCGTCGGTCGCGGTGTCGGCCGCGAGATAACCGGCCATCTTGAGCACCGTGCCGGGCGAGGCCTTCACGCGCAGGGCCTGGCTCAGCAGGTAGACGCCGACCCCGGCGGAGTAGAGCGGACTGACCACGGGAACCCAGGTAAGCAGGGCGTCCAGGCCCAGCCCGAACGGGCCGATGCCGATGACACGGTCGGTCAGCTTCTTGATGCTGTCGACGTGGGACCAGACCTTCTCGACTTCGGCCCGGGTGCGCGCAACCATCGGTTCCTCGTCCACAGCGTTGCAGAACGAGCTTAACGCGTAACACGGGATAGGGGATGCTTCCCCCGGGAATCCGCAGGAGCCATCCATGATCATGACCACCACCGCCCTCGTCGAAGGGCGTCCCGTCCGGCAGTACCTCGGCGTCGTCGCGGGCGAGACCATCCTCGGCGCCAACATCTTCCGCGACCTGTTCGCCGGCGTCCGCGACATCGTGGGCGGACGCTCCAATTCCTATGAGACGGTCCTGCGCGAGGCGCGCGAAACCGCCATGAAGGAAATGGCCGAGGCCGCCGCCAGGCTGGGTGGAGACGCCGTGATCGGGATCGACATCGACTACGAGACCGTGGGCCAGGGCGGCTCCATGCTCATGGTGGCCGCGTCGGGCACGGCGGTGAAGCTCGGGTGAAGCGTTCCGGTTTCCTGACCTTCCTGCTGAGCCTGGGCCTGTTGGGCGTCGCTGGCGGCGCCCTCGGCGCCCTGCTGGCCGGCCGGCACGACCTGCTCGACCTGATCGGCATGTTCGCCGCCCCGGCGCTGACCTGTGCCGTCATCGGCGTCGCGCTTGCCCTCCTGCTGCGGCGCTGGAAGCTGGCGCTCGGCTACGCGCTCGCGGGCCTCGCGCTCTTCCTGTGCCTTCGACCGCAGTGGTTCCCGCAGGCGCCGTCCGCGGCCCCGGAGGCGGAGCCGGTCCGGGTCTATTTCGCCAACGTCTGGGCGGGTAACCGCGAGACCGATGCCATCGCCGCTTCGGTGCACGCGGCCGAGGCCGACGTGGTCGCCCTGGTGGAAATCACCGACGAACACGCCGCGGCGCTCGACCGGATCCTGAAGGATCACCCCTACCGCGCCAGCACCCGGCCGGCGCGCTTCTTCCGTGGCGGGCCCCGGGTGGTGATCGCGGCGAAGTGGCCGGTGAAGGAGGCCTATCTGGGCCTGCAGGACGGATTGGCGGTCGGCGACACCGTCGTCAGCACACCTCAGGGGGAGCTTCGCGTGATCGCTGCCCACCTTACCCGGCCATGGCCCATGGATGGCCGCCGCGGGGAGCAGCGCAGACAGGCCGATCGGCTGGCCCGCCGCATCACCGGGGGCCAAGCCGACAGGGTGCTGGTGGTGGGCGACTTCAACGCCACGGGGTCAAGCGATGTGTTGCGGGATTTCGCCAGTCAGGCCCGGTTGTCGCCTGCCCCGGCGCGGCTGGGAACCTGGCCGCGCCAACTGCCTGGCGTCTTCCGGATCGCGATCGACAACGCCTTTGCGGGACCTGGTCTGGCGATCGTCAGCCGCGAACTGGGTCAAGCCAACGGGTCGGACCACCGTCCCATCGTGGTGGAGGTGGCGCCGGCGCGTTGACCACCGACGCGCGTTCCCGGACCAGTCCTAGCTGTCGCTCTTCTTCCGCGGAGCCCTTGCGGGTTCCCCGGCCGGATCCGACGAGGCCTCGGCGGCGGCCTGCAGGGGTTCGGCCGCGGCTTCGGTGACCGGGAGCTCAACCAGCTCCTCGACCGGCGAGGTCAGGGGCGCCGGCCCGTCGGCCGCGGCTGGGCTCGCCGCCTGCGACGCAGGATCGGCGGCAGGAACCTCGGTGGCCGCTGCAGCCGGCTGCACCTTCTCCTGAGCCGCCTCGATCATGTCGCAGACAGCGTCGTCGATGGCTTCCATCTCGGCGGCCGCGGCGCGAGGGAGGAAGCTCGCCGCCTCCATCCGCAGGTCCCCGCGGGTCCAGGCGGCGGTCCACCACCAGGCGGAAGCGGCGCCGGCGGTGGCGAAGAAGCCCGCCCAGAGCGGCGCGGCGGCGAGGCCGACGCCGATGTTCAGCGCGCGCTCAGGCTCGATCGCCGGGGAGATCCTGAACTCGTCGAACGACTGGATGGTCACTGCCGCCTCCTTCGCAATTGCGTCATGATTTGTGCGGCGCAGCATAACAGGGGTCGGCGGACCCGCCAATACCGGCTCAGCCCGGCGTCCACACCTTGGCGGCGGCGCCCGGAGCGCCCAGCGCCTCGACCACGAAGCCGCAGATCGCCTGCAGATCCGCGAAGAACCCCGCAGGCGGATTCAGCGCCACGAGGGCGCAGCCGTTCATCCGCATCGGCTCCGCCAGCGGCCGCAGCCTCGCCTCGGCGACCAGGGCCGGTCCGAGCGCGGCGGCTTCGAGCCGCCGGACGAAGCCGTCCAGGGTCTCGAGATCCTTGAGCGGAAGCCACACCAGAGCGCAGGCCCCTGGCCGGGCGACGAGCACTTCCTCCAGCGTCTCCACTGTTCGCACGTAGTCGTCGGGCCGCTCAAAAGGGGGGTCAATGACCAGCAGGAGCCGTGATGTCGCGGTTCGCGCCGCTTCGACGGCGTGGACGTAGCCATCGCCGAGCCTGGCCCGCGCCGGTTTTTTCGATCTCGCCAGCATCGCCGCCAGCGCCGTGTGGTCGTCCGGATGAAGCTCGCAGGCGAGGAGCCGGTCCTGGGGCCGAAGGGCATCGAGGACGATCGCCGGCGACCCCGGATAGATCGTCACGCGACCTCCAGGATTACGCATAGCCACCGACCGCTGCAGTCCGGCGAACTCCGGAGGCAGGCTGCGGCCCGTCAGTCGCGCCACGCCCGCCTCGGCCTCGCCAGAGCGGACCTGGCGCTCGTCGCCGAGGTCATAGCTGCCCGCGCCCGCATGGGTGTCGACCACGAACAGCGGGGCCGGGTCCCGCATCAGTCGCTCGAGCAGCCGGGCCAGGGCGGCGTGCTTGACCAGGTCCGCAAAGTTTCCCGCATGATAGGCGTGGCGGTAGTTCATGCCGCTGGTTCTCCGGCGCAGGCGTCGGCGTCAAGCGGAACCGCCAAGCCCCGGCGCCGTTAGCGCTCCGCATGTCGCTCGTCGAGGAAGTTCCCCCTGGGCTGCGCTGGTACGGCGACGACCGGCCCGGCATCCGCCGTCGTGGAAGGGGCCGCGGGTTCGAATACCTCGATGCGGAGGGCAAGGCGGTCCGCGACGCGGCCACCCTGGAACGCATTCGCCGGCTGGCGATCCCGCCGGCCTGGACCGAGGTCTGGATCTGTCCTCGCGCCAACGGCCACATCCAGGCCACCGGCCGCGACGCCAAGGGCCGCAAGCAGTACCGCTACCACGACGAGTGGAACTCGGCCCGGTCGAGCGGCAAGTTCGAGCGTGTGGCCGCGTTCGGGCGCGCCTTGCCTCGCATCCGCAAGCGGGTGGACGAGGACCTGTCGCGGCGAGGCCCGGTGCGGGAGAAAGTGCTGGCCACCGTGGTGCGCCTGCTCGAACTGACCCTGATCCGGATCGGCAACCGCGAGTACGCGCGCCAGAACCGCAGCTATGGCCTAACCACGCTGCAGAAACGGCACGTGGAGGTCGGCAGCGCCGCCGTCCGCTTCCGCTTCAAGGGCAAGAGCGGGATCGAGCACGACACGGGGCTCAAGGACACGCGCCTGGCGCGGGTCCTGAAGGGATTGCGCGAACTGCCCGGGCAGCACCTGTTCAAGTATCGAGACGAGGACGGCGAGTGGTGGGAGGTGGAGTCGGCCGACGTCAACGCCTACCTGCGCGAGATCGCCGGCGAGGACTTCTCGGCCAAGGACTTCCGGACATGGGCGGGCACGGTGTCGGCCGCCCGCGCCCTGCGCGAAATGGACCCGCCGTCCTCGCCCACCGCCGCCAAGGGCTGCATCCGGCTCTGCGCCAAGGCCGTGTCGGGGCTGCTGGCGAACACACCCACGGTGTGCAAGGCCAGTTACATCCACCCGGCGGTGTTTGCGGCGTTCGAGGACGGCGCCCTGCACGAGGCCCTGCCGGCCGCCGACAGCCCCCGGTTCGAGAAGGCGCTGATCGCCCTGCTGGAAGAACGAACGGCGGTATCCTGACGCTTGACGCTAGAGGTTGCTTGCGGCACCTCAAGGACTTCTCGGGGGAGAAGTCATCGTGGCCGTTTCGAACTGGTTTTTCCGGCTGGGCGTATTGTCCGTCCTGGTTGGAATGGCGCTCGGCATGTGGATGGGCAAGGAAGAGAACTTCACCCTGTCGCCCGTCCACGCGCATCTGAACCTGCTGGGGTACGTCTCGATGTTCCTCTACGGGTTCTTCTACCGAATATTCCCGATCGCCCGTCACCACCCCATGGCCAAGCTCCACTTCGCTCTCGCCGTCCTGGGCGTGGCTTTGATGGCGCCGGGGCTGGCGATGATGCTGCTCGGCAACGCGCAGTTCGTGCCGGTGCTGATGGCCGGTGAGATCGCGGCGGTGCTGGGGATGCTGGTGTTCACCTACATCGTCTTCCGCTCTACGGGAGAGCGTCCGCCCGCGAGCTCGGCCCCGGCCGAATAGGAAAGGCCCCGGGCCGCATGGCGCCGGGGCCGATCGATCAGGCGCGGTATTCGCCGTCTATCCAGTCGCAGAGCTTCTGCGTCGCGTCGATGGACTGCTCGACCATGTTTGGGTCGCCGGACTTGGCGATCCAGTCGGCGATCAGCTTCTTCGGCGCCTTCTCGTTTTCCAGCAGCTTGGCCACGATCTTCTCGAGGTTCCGCTGCCGGATCCGCGCCCAGGTGTCGACCCCTTGTTCCGTCACGCCGCCCTCCCGTTCTCCCAATTCAGCACCACCTTGCCCGACTGGCCCGAGCGCATGGCGTCGAAGCCCTTCTCGAACTCGGTGTAGGGCAGACGGTGGGTGATCAGGGGCGTCAGGTCCAGCCCCGCCTTGAGCAGACCGAGCATCTTGCGCCAGGTGTCGAACATCTCGCGGCCGTAGACGCCCTTGATGTTGAGCGCCTTGAGGATGATCTTGCCCCAGTCGGTCTCCATCGGCTTCGACGGAATGCCGAGCATGGCCAGGCCGCCGCCCATGATCAGGGTGTCGACGCACTGGTTGAAGGCCGAGGGCGCGCCGGACATCTCGAGCGCCACGTCGAAGCCGACCTGAATGCCCAACTCCTTCATGACGTCGCGCAGGTCCTCGTTGGCGACGTTGACGGTGCGGACGTCGGCGACCTTGCGGGCAAGGTCGAGCCGGTAGTCGTTGACGTCGGTGAGCACCACGGTGCGGGCGCCGCAGCGGCGGGCCACGGCGGCGGCCATGATGCCGATGGGCCCGGCCCCGGTGACCAGCACGTCCTCGCCGATCAGGTCGAACTGCTGGGCGGTGTGCACGGCGTTGCCGAACGGGTCGAGCATGGACGCGACCTCGAAGGACACGTCGTCGGGCAGCGGGATGACGTTGAAGGCCGGCGCGATCACGTACTCGGCGAAGGCCCCCTGGCGATTGACCCCGATGCCGCGGGTGTTGGGGTCGAGGTGGAAGTGGCCGGCGCGGGCGGCGAAGCTGTTCAGGTCGATGATGTGACCTTCGGCCGAGACGCGGTCCCCGGGCTTCAGTGGCCGGTCGACTTCCTTGCCCAGTTCGACGATCTCGCCGGCGAACTCGTGGCCGGTGATCATGGGCACCGGCACGTTCTTCTGGCTCCACTCGTCCCAGTTCCAGATGTGGATGTCGGTGCCGCAGACGCTGGTGCGCTTTACGCGGATCAGGACGTCCTCGGGACCGGGCGACGGGATCGGCGCCTCGATCAGTTCTAGCCCTACGTCGGGCCGGGTCTTGGCCAGGGCGTGCATCATGTCGTTGGCGCTCATCCGATAACTCCCAGGTCGCGGCCGACCTTCGTAAACGCTTCGATCGCCGCATCGATGTGGCGATCCTCATGGGCGGCGGACATCTGGGTGCGGATGCGGGCCTGGCCGCGAGGCACCACCGGGAACGAGAAGCCGATGACGTAGACGCCCTCGTTCAGCAGCCGCGCCGCCATGTCCTGCGCCAGCTTGGCGTCGCCCAGCATCACCGGGATGATCGGGTGTTCGCCTTCCAGCAGGTTGAAGCCGGCGGCCGCCATGCCGGCGCGGAAACGGCGGGCGTTGGCGAACAGCTTCTCTCGCAGTCCCTCGCCTTCCTGGCCCCCGGCGATGCGGATCGCCTCCATGGAGGAGCCGCAGACGGCGGGCGCCAGCGCGTTGGAGAACAGATAGGGCCGCGCCCGCTGTTTCAGCAGGGCGACGACCTCGCTGCGGGCGCAGATGAAGCCGCCCATGGCGCCGCCCAGCGCCTTTCCGAAGGTGCCGGTGACGATGTCCACCTCGACGCCATGGTGGGCATAGGAGCCGCGGCCGTTCGGGCCCATGAAGCCGGTGGCGTGGCAGTCGTCGACCATGATCAGGGCGTCGTAACGGTCGGCCAGGGCCCGGATCTGGTCGAGCCTGGCGATGTAGCCGTCCATCGAGAAGGCGCCGTCCGTGGCGATCATGATGGTGCGGGCGCCGGCGGCCCGGGCCTCCTTCAGCCGGTCCTCCAGATCGTTCATGTCGGAGTTGGCGAAACGGAAGCGCTTGGCCTTGCACAGCCGCACGCCGTCGATGATCGAGGCGTGATTCAGGCTGTCGGATACGATGGCGTCCTGTTCGCCCAGCAGGGGCTCGAACACCCCGCCATTGGCGTCGAAGGCGGCCGCGAACAGGATGGCGTCCTCGAAGCCGAGGTAGTCGGCGATCGAGCGCTCCAGCTGCTTGTGGATGTCCAGCGTGCCGCAGATAAAGCGCACCGAGGCCGTGCCCGCGCCCCAGCGCTCCGCCGCCGCGATCCCCGCCTGGGTGACCCGCTCGTCCCCCGCAAGACCCAGGTAGTTGTTGGCGCAGAAATTCAGGACCTCGACCTCCCGGCCGTCCTGGCGGACGCGGATCTGGGGGCCCTGGCGCGACAGGATCACGCGCTCGGGCTTGGTCAGCCCCTGCTGTTCGATGTCGACGAGCTCGCCGCGGACACGTTGGTAGAAGTCCTCGCGCATTCCGTTTCCCGATGATTGCAGCCGGCAGGGGTTACGCCGATTTCACGGGCATTTCCACTTCGCTTGTGGCCGTATCGCGGCGCATCTCCGGAGGTTACCGCCCATGCCCCCCAGCCGCCTGGCCCTCTATTCTTTGGTCGGCGTCGCCCTCGCCCTCGCATCGCCCGCCGTGGCGCAACAGGCCCATCCCTCCGCCGACCCGGTGATCGCGGCCGAACGCGCCTTCGCCGCGCGGGGCCAGGAGGTCCCGGTCAAGCAGGCCTTCCTCGCCTTTGCGGCGCCCGACGGCGTGATGGTCGATTCCGAGCGCGGCGCGGAGAACGCCCACGCGGCCATCGCCGCCTGGCCCGACGCGGACAACGCGGGCTGGATCAAGTGGTGGCCGATATACGCCGGCATCGCCCGCTCGGGTGAGCTCGGCTTCACCACCGGACCGGCCACTTACGGGGGCGACAAGGGCTACACGCACTTCTTCACGGTCTGGAAGAAGCAGGCCGACGGGTCGTGGAAGTGGCTGATAGACATGGGCGGGCGCAATCCGGGGCCGTCGCCCTTCGGCCCGGATACGCCCGTGAGCGTGGCGCCGCCGTCCAGCCAGACCGGCCACCCCGACGGCGCCTGGTCGTCGCTGAAATCCGCCGATGAGGGCCTGGCGGCGGAAGCGGCGGGGGACCTTCCGGCCGCCTACGCCCGCCGGCTGGCGGACGACAGCCGCATCATGGGGATGGAGTCGCTGCCGGCGGTCGGGCGCGAGGCCTTCAGCGCGGCGCTTCAGGCCCGCCCCAGGGCGGTCGCCCTGACCCACCTCGGCGGCGGGGTGGCCAACTCCGGGGAACTGGGCTGGACCTACGGCACGGCGCGCTGGAGCGCCGGGGACCGCGCGCGCCAGGGCGTCTATCTCAGGGTCTGGCAGAAGCGGCCACAGGGGTGGGTCATCCTGGTGGACAACCTCACCCCCGACAGGCCCTAGGAGGCGAAGTCGCCCGGGCGGACGTCCTGGGCGGCGGACCGCCCCTCGGGCCGGGCCTCGTCGAGGCGGTCGGCGACGGCCGTCCAGTTGACGATGCGCCACCAGGACTTCAGCCACTCGGGCCGGCGGTTCTCGTAGTCGGGGTAGTAGGCGTGCTCCCACACGTCGACCAGCAGCAGCGGCGTCTTGCCGAGGCTGAGCGGGCTGTCCTGGTTGGGCAGGCCCAGGATCTCGAGCTTCGAGCCGTCGGTCACCAGCCAGGCCCAGCCGGACCCGAACAGCTTGGCGCCGGTCTCCTCGAACTTGGCCTTGAAAGCGTCGACGTCGCCGAAGGCGGTCTCGAGTTCGCGCTTCAGGGAGCCGGGCAGTTCGCCGTCGGGCTCGGCCAGCAGTTCCCAGTAGAGGGTGTGGTTGGCGTGGCCGCCGCCGTGATTGCGCACCGGGGTGCGCAGGTCCTCGGGCAGCGCGCCGAGGTTTTTCAGCAGATTGTCCACCGGCTCGTCCTGCAGCTCCGGATGGCCGGCCAGCGCCTTGTTGAAGTTGTCGACGTAGGCCTGGTGGTGCTTGTCGTGGTGCAGCCGCATGGCGTGCTCGCTCAGCACCGGGGACAGGGCGTCGTAGTCGTAGGGGAGCGGAGGCAGGACGTGGGGCATGGCAAGAGTCTCCCTTGCTCTGTGGTTATCGGAGGGTCGTGAGGAGAACCCGCGGGGGGCCCGCGAGTTGCGGTCAGCCCCGGAGATCGGCCCGTTTGGGATCGGGCTCCTCGTGGCCGCCGGTGCGCGTGACCGACGGCGGGTCGCTGGCCGGGAAGGTGTCCTCCAGCGCGTTGTCGAGAATCTCGTCGAGCCGCTCTTCCCGATCGTCGTCGGCGGGCGTGGGCGGCTTCGGCGGAGTATCCGGGGTCGACATGGTCTCTAGATGGGCCCAGCGGGGCCGTAATGAAAGGGCGCCCTCTAGCTGAGCGGCCCGAACTCGCTGGCCGGCCGGCCCGCCGCGCATTTCGCGAGATTGGCCGAGAGACCCGCCTGGAACCCGGCATGGAAGCCCGTCAGTTCCTGGCGCTGGGCGACCTCGTCGAAATAGGCCTTGGCCCTGGTCCAGCTGGCGCAGGCCAGGTTGCGGTCGCCGGCCTTCCGGCCGATCAGGCCGAGCATCATCTCGTTCCAGCCTAGGTCCGCCAGGGTCTTCGCCGACCGGCCCGAAGCCAGGCGCGCCGACACGCGCGCGATGGACTCACGCTGGGCGGCGATGGCCTCGGGGAAGCGCCCACGATTGGCGAGGTCCTGGGCGTAGGCCTCGGCCAGGTTCGCATCGAGCGTCTTCAGCGAATTGTCGCTGTCCTCCAGCGCCAGCAGCTGCGCCAGCCGCTCTCGCGCGGACACCAGCGAGCGGCTGGACAGGTCCTGCTGGTCGGCCCGCGCCGCGGCGGCGAATAGCATGTAGTCGGTATAGACGAGGGCGTAGAGGGTGCCCGGATCGTTCGGCCAGCGGGCGTCGAGTTCGAGCAGCCGCCGCCGCGCCGCCTGCATGGCGGGAATGCCGAAATCCCCCCCGTTCAACGCCGAGACGGCCACGGCGCGCTGGTAGTCCGCCCAGGCGGCGGCCTCCTGCCCTGCCCGGCCCTGCCGGAGCTCGGCGGGCCAGTCGCGCAGTTCGGCGTCCATCACCCCGGCGATCTCGCCGATCTTCGCATCTTCCTGGGCGAGGTAGCGGACCTCGGCCTGGGCGCGGCGCAGGTCCGCCCGGACCAGATGCCAGGCGTCCTTGCGCGCGGCGGGCGCCACCGCGTCCAGATGTCCCTCTGCCGCCGCCAGGGCCGCGTCGGCCTCTGCGATCTTGTTGTCCGACAGTCCTGTGATCAGGCCCCGGTAGACGTCCGCGCGCGCGAGGTCGGGCGCCAGCTCGGCGGCCGGGATGTCGCCGCCAGACAGGTCCGCCAGAATGGCGTCCGCCGAGGCGATGTTCGCCTTCGCCTTGTCCCAGTCGCCGAAGTTCGGCTCCGGCGGCACGCCCTGGATGCGGGCCAGCCTCAAAAGACCCCGCACCGTTTCGAGCCGCAGCCGCGGCTCGGCCCCCGGGCTCGCCGCGAGGGCGGACAGATAGGTCTGGGCCTTTGCCGCCAGCGCCACCCGCGCCGCGGTGTTGCCAGGCGTCCGCGCGAGACGGTCCGTTAGATCGAACAGCATGTAGCCCGCCAGTGTTCGAACCTGCTCGAAGCGCTGCGCCTCGGCGGCGCGCGCGCGTTCGGCGCCGACGAAGGACACCACCGCGACCACCAGGGCCGCCACGATCATGGCCAGCGCCGCCGCCGAAGCCCCGACCGCTGCCTTGTACCGTCCCACGAACTTTCCGATCGCGTAGCGCCGGCCGCCGCGGCGCGCAGCCACGGTCCGGCCGGAAAGGTAGCGTTCGATGTCGTCGGCCAGCCCGTCGACTGATGCGTACCGCTTCTCCGGCTCGGCGGCCGTGGCCTCTGAAATGATGGCCTTCAGATCGTCGTCCGGCGCGCACCCGGCGACCAGCGCCTCCAGCAACCGCCCCAGCGAGTAGATGTCGCTGAGCGTCGTGGCGCCCCCGCCGGCCAGTCGCTCGGGCGCGGCGAAACGTGGGGTGAGGCTGAGGCCCGTGATCGACCCCGGCAGCAGCTCAGGCTGGTCGTCCTGGGGCCGCGAGATGCCGAAGTCGATCAGCTTCACCTCGCCCTCGGGGGTTACGAGGACGTTCGGCGGCGTGATGTCCCGGTGAATGATCAGGTTCTGGTGAGCGAAGCCGACAGCGCCGCAGATCTTCAGGAACAGGCGTAACCGGGCCGGAATATCCAGGCGCCGCGCCTCGGCCCACTCGGTGATCGGACTGCCGTCCACATACTCCATGACGATGAACGGTTCGCCGTTCACCGTCGTGCCGCCATCGAACAGGCGCGCGATATTGGGATGGGCCAACTCCGCGAGAATCTGCCGCTCGCGCTTGAAACGTTCGACCAGGGCGCTCGACAGCGCCCCCGGACGGATCAGTTTGATGGCCACGACGTGGTCGAAGTCGCCACTGTCGCGGACGGCCTTGTAGACGGCGCCCATGCCGCCCCGACCGAGAAGTTCGGTAATCCGGTAGGCGCCGACGCGCTCCGGCGGCGCGGTCTCGACACTCTCCGTCGGGGCCCCGCCGGTCAGTAGCTGATCGGCCTCTTGCGCGCCCTTCAGCAACTGGGCCACCCGAGCGGCGAGCGCCGGTTCGCCGGCGGTCTGGGCGGACACCCAGGCGTCGCGCTCCGCCTCGGGCTGGTCGAGCGCGTCCTCCAGCAGCGCCAGCGCGCGGGACTCCAGGCTGGCGGTCTTCACGGGGCCTCGCCGATGGCGTCACGCAGCCAGACCCTGGCTGCGCTCCAACGGCGCTTCACGGTGGGCTCCGACACGCCCAGCACCTGGGCGATGTCGCCCGTGGTCATGCCGCCGAAATAGCGCATCTCCACGATGTCGGCCATTTCCCGGTCCAGCGCCGCCAGCCTGAGCAGGGCATGATCGAGCCGCTGCAGGTCCAGCGGACGATGACCGGCGAAGCGGGTCGTCAGTTCCACGCGCCAGTGCCCGCGCTTGTCGGTCTGCTTGGCGCGCACGTGCTCGATCAGGGTGCGGCGCATGAAACGGGCGGCCATGGCCAGGAAGTGGGCCCGGTCTTCCCACTCGATCTGCTTGAGCCGGATCAGGCGCAGCACCGCCTCGTTCACCAGGTCGCCGGAAGCCAGGGATACGGCGGTTTCCCGACGCAGCAGGCTGGCCGCCACCTGACACAGGTCCGGGTAGAACCGCACGAACAGCTGCTCGCGCGCCACGTCGTCCCCGGCGCGCCAGGCCTGGAGCAGTTCGGTCGTCTGGACGCTCTCCGTCGCAGTCATCGGCACGCCCCCCTCGGCGCGCACGGCTCTCGCCGCCGATGAAAGTTAACCACCATTCCGCGAGCGCCACAGCGCGAAAATTACGCCTGCGACAAAAAACCGAACATCGGTGTGATCCGATTGGCTCCGATCGCGCGCCTCCGACTACGAGGGGGATGCGCCGGTGGCGACACTTCACGAGACGAAGCGATACGAGGACGTCGGCCGGTCGGGGCGGCGGCCGAAGCCATGACCGCCTCCGCGCCCGCCCTCAGTCCCGGACAGGCCTTCACCACCACGAGCGGTCGGCGCGGCACGGTCGGGCGGCATCTTGGGGCGGGCGGCCAGGGCGGCGTCTACGAGGTCTACCTCGACGGCATGACCTTCGCCCTGAAGTGGTACCACCCCCATTACACGGCGATCGACACCACCCTGCGGACCCGGCTCGAACGTTCGGTCCAGCGCGGCGCGCCCACCGGGGACTTTCTCTGGCCGATGGACCTGGTGGATATCCCGGGCAGTGGCAGCTTCGGCTACGTCATGCCGCTGCGCAGCGGCGGGTTTGTCAGCATCCGTGACCTGATCGTCCCGCCGCCCAAGCGTCTGGAGCTGAGCCTGCCGCAGCGGGCGACCGTGTGCCTGCAGCTGGCCAACAGCTTCCTGGCGTTGCACGCCAACGGATTCTGCTACCAGGACATCAACTTCGGCAACATCTTCATCGACCCGCAGAGCGCGCGGGTGCTGATCTGCGACAACGACAACGTCAACATCGACGGCTCCGACGCCTCGATCTACGGCACCCGCAAGTTTATGGCGCCGGAGGTCGTGCGGCGCGAGACCCTGCCCAACAGCCGCACCGACCTGTTCTCGATGTCGGTGCTCTTCTTCTACACGATGTTCAGCTGGCACCCGCTGGACGGCCGCCGCGAGGCCGAGACCCAGGTGCTGGACGCCGCGGCGGAGATGCGGCTCTACGGAACCGACCCGCTGTTCCTGTTCGATCCGAACGACGTCGCCAACGGGCCGGTCGAAGGTCTGCACGACGCGATCGTCGCCCGCTGGGAAAGCCTGAACGAAGCCCTGCGCGCCCTGTTCGTGCGCGCCTTCACCGAGGGCCTGAGGGACCCGGCAGGGCGGGTCCTGGAGACCGAGTGGCGCGGCCCCCTGCGCGGCGTCATCGACGCGACCTTCGCCTGCCCGAACTGCGGCTTCGAACACGTCGCCGACCCGGCCCGCAGCGGCTCGCCGGCGCCGGAAACCTGTGTCGCCTGCCTCGAACCGATGACCGCGCCGCCGGTGCTGGTTGTCGGCGGGCGCGCCGTCGCGCTTCACCTGGGCGCCGAAGTGAAGGGCGACCTGCTGCGACGCGGCGGGGCCGAAGCGGCCGGCGCCCGGGTCGAATGCCATCCGCGCCATCCCGACCGCATCGGGCTGCGCAATCTTTCCGAGACGCCCTGGGAGATCACCCTCCCCGACTCCTCGATCCACACCGTGCCGCCCGGCCAGACGATCCGCATCGTCCCCGGCGCCGCAATCCGGTTCGGACGCGCGTCGGGGCGGATTTTCGCCGGGGCGCAGCAACTGGCGGAGTCGGCCTGATGAACACCCCCAGGGACGGCTGGCTGGTGGGGGGCGCTTCGGTACGCGGCGCCTCGCATGCGCGCAACGGCAAGCCCAATCAGGATGCGGTGGCGTGGGCGCCCCCCAACGGCGCAGGCGCGAGCGTCGCAGCGGCGGTTTCCGACGGCCATGGCGCCCAGACTCATTTCCGTTCCGAAGTCGGGGCGCGGCTTGCGGTCCAGCAGGCGATCGCCGCCCTGACGCGGCCAGGCGTCGAGGAACTGGAAGAAGAACTCGCGGGCCTGATCCTGACCGAGTGGCGCCGGTCGGTTGACGCCCACGCCGCCGCCAACCCGTTCGACCGGGGCGACCCCCCACCTTCGGAAGGCGCGCGCCACAGCGCCTACGGGGCGACCCTGCTGGCATTCGCCGCCGACGACGACGCCCTGACCGCCCTCCAGATCGGGGACGGCGACCTGCTGCTGGGCTACCCGGACGGGGCCATTCGCCGTCCACTGCCCGACGACCATGGGCTGGTCGGCGAAGAGACCTACTCACTCTGCCAGGACAACGCCCTGTCCCGCTTCCGTATCGCCAGCCAGTGGCGCGACCGCGAAGGGGCCTGGCCCGACTTCGTCATGCTCTGCACGGACGGGGTGTCCAAGTCCTACCGCGACGAGGCCGCCTTCCTGGAAGCGGCAACGCGCCTGCGCGAACTGGCGCACGCCGACTGGCCCACCCTGACCTCAACCCTTCCCGGCTGGCTCGACCAGCTCACCGCCAACGGCAGCGGCGACGACTGCACCCTGTGCATCGCCCGCCGCGCGCCGGCCTGACCCGCATCGAGGAAGCGACCCATGGCCAACAAACCCCGCAAGCCCGCCGCAGCGCCGGTCCCCAGGGACCACGCAGACGCCAGCATGTCGGAGCTGATGCCGTTCCGGTCCAGCAAGATCAAACTCTGGAAGAGTCCGCTGTTCTACCTGCTGCTGATCGCCGGCGGCGCGTCGGTCCTGATGTTCGGGATGGGGGGCGCCATCATCGGTTCGCCGAACGCCCAGGGGTTCGGAGCCTACATGGCCTTCGTCATCCTGACGGTCTTCGTCATCCTGCTCATGCTGCAGATGTCGATCTACGCCTACGCCAGGTCGGACAGGTCGATCTGGCCCTTCATGATCGCCTACGTGGTGGTCTGCGTGCAGATGATGACGCCGATCATCCAGCCCTACTTCTTCGTCTTCCGGAAGCTGTTGCCGGGCGACATTCAGATCACCGAGCAGACGCCTTTCCTGACCGCCTTCGTCTCGATGTGGTTTGGCGCCGGGATGATGGAGGAACTGCTCAAGGGCGTTCCCATACTCCTGGGCGCGTGGCTCGCGGTGAACGCCGCGAAACATCCGCAGTGGACTTCGAAGCCCTGGTTTCGCCTGCTGCAGGTGCGGGGCCCCCTCGACGGCGTGCTGATGGGGGCGTTCGCCGGCGCGGCGTTCATCTTCATCGAGACGGCAACGCAGTACGTGCCGATGACCGCAATGAACGTGGCCAAGCAGTCCGACTACGGCACGGGTCTCGCGGCGGGGCTCCTGCTGCTCGTCCCCCGGGTCATCGGCGGCGCCAGCCACATCGCCTACTCGATCATCTTTGGCTATTTCATCGGCCTCGGCGTCATCCGGCCTCGCCAGTTCTGGAAGCTGGTCGGCATCGGCTACCTCGCGTCCTGTCTGATCCACGCCCTGTGGAACAGCGTCGGCCAGATTTCCCCCATGCTTTACTGGGTCGTCTCGCTGGCCGGGGCGATCATCGCCGGCGCCATGATCCTGAAGGCCCGGCAAATCGACGCGAGCGAGCTGGGCCGCGAGAATTTCTCGTCAGGGTCGATCCTCGTCGAACGTTCGCCGGCGGCCCCGGCCGCGCGCCCGACCGGAAATATTCCCCCGGTACCCTCGCCCGCTCCGGCCGCCGCGCCGCGCGCCTCTGCCTCCGCTGACGGTCGTCCCCTGGCGCTCGACGTCGAAGGCCTCATCATTCCGCTGCGCGGCGGATCCGCTGTCGACCTGGGCGTCGAGCCGGCGCTCGGCGGGCGCGGTCAGGGCGTCAGCGGCCAGGTCGTGCCGCATCCCACACGCGCCAACGTACTAGGCCTTCGTAACACCGGCGCCGTCGCCTGGACCGCGCGCCTGCGCAACGGCAGCCAGCAGACCATCGCCAACGGCCAGAACGTGAGGCTGGCCGACGGAGTGCAGATCGACTTCGGCGGGGTGTCGGGCCGCGTCGTGCAGGCCGGGTGAACGCGATGGCCCGCAAGCCCCTCTCCACCGCCGGCGTCGCGCGGCGCCAGCTCCAGGTCGTGCTGGCGCTGGACTGCTCGGGCTCCATGCGCGGCGACCGCATCGCATCGCTGAACTATGCGCTGCGCACCGCCCTGCCCGAGTTGCGCCACACCGCGGCCGACAATCCGGAGGTGGACGTGCGCCTGCGGGTCGTCCGCTTCGCCTCCGGCGCCGAGTGGCACGTCGCGGAGCCGACGCCGGTGGACCAGGTAACCTGGACCGATGTGGCCGCGGACGGCGAAACCCACATGGGCGACGCCCTGCGCCTGATCGCCGAGGCGCTGTCGCCGGAAGCGCTCGCCGGGCGCCAGCTGCCGCCGGTGATCGTGCTGGCTTCCGACGGCTATCCCACCGACGACATCGAGGGCGGCTTCGAGGCCTTCTTCGGGGTGGAAAGCGTCCGCAGCGCCATCCGTCTGGCCATCGCCATCGGGTCGGACGCCGATCAGGAAATCCTGCAGCGCTTCATCGACCACCCGACCCTCAAGCCGCTGCGCGCGACCAACGCCTCGGATCTCGTCCATCACATCAAGTGGGCGACCACGGCGCCGGTGAAGGCGGCGTCCTCGCCGACCAACTCACCCGACCTCGTCACGCCTCCGCCGCGGGAAGCCGATCTGGCGCCGACCGCCAACAGCGAAATCATCTGGTAGCAAGGAACCGCATCATGTCAGTCGAAGACAGACTGTACGCACTGGCCTCCCAGGCCCGCCAGCAGCACGGCGACGCCTTCCTGCGAAACCCCGGGCAGCTGTCGCCGCTGCTGTCCAGCCAGGCGCCGGACCTGCACGCGGAGGTCAGGGCCCTGGCCGCCGCCCTGGCCCAGGATGCGGGCGGACAGGTCGCTGGCGCCGCCGATCCCGACGCCGAGGCGCAGCGGATTGCTACAGACATCGCGGGGCGTGAGCGCCTCTCCATGAGCGTGACGGGTCCGGCCGTGGCGGCCGCCCGTCGCCTGGGAGGCCTCGGCGCGGGCGGCGGCGGCGGTGGAGGGGACTGGGCCGGAGACAGCATGGCTGTCGGGTCCGGGTCACCGCCGCCGTCGTACGCGCAGCCCACCTACGATCCCCACGCCGGAGCGGTTCCGCCTCCGCCGCCGGCCACTGCCAAGGAGCCGCCCTGGAAGAACAAGTGGGTGCTGGGCGGAGCGGCCGCGGTGGCCGTGCTGGTCGGCTGGCAGATGATGTCCAAGCCCCAGGGACCAGGACCGCAGCCTGGTCCGCCCCAACCAGGCCCCATAGCTCAGCCCGGACCCCAGCCGGGGCCCCAGCCCGGCCCCCTCCCGGGACCTGGACCACAGCCGGGTCCGCAACCTGGGCCCGGCCCGCAACCTGGACCTGGGCCCCAGCCCGGCCCGGCGAGCGCACCGCCGCTGTTGCAGCCGCCCAACGGCAATCTGCCGGTCCTGCCCGTGCAGCGCATGCAGGACGGAACCTTCGCCATCGGCTTCATGGTCCAGATCCAGAACGGGGCGGCCCCGGGCATGGTCATGCTCCCGGCCCAGGGCTGGGCCGCCGGCCCGGCCTTCGTGGGCTTCATGCGACCCGGCAATCAGCCCACCGGCCAGCAGCCCGACAGCATCGGGGGCGGCACCTTCCAACTGGCCAACTCGCAATCCGGGCCGGTGCGCTACATGCGGCCCCAGTGGCAGCAGGACAACGTCGGCTTCGGCAACATCTGCGTGGCCTTCATGGGCCCGCAGGGGCAGCAGGATGTCCCGCTGCAGGGATCGACCATGTGCATCATGGACGGCGCCTGCCAGCAGGCCGCCGGCTGCGGAAAGCTGCAGTAGGGGCGCCCAGCCATGGCGGATCAAGGATATGAACCGGCGCCGCCCGCCGAGCCAGCGGCCGCGGAACCCTTCTGGAAGAACAAGTGGGTGCTGGGAGGCGCGGCGGCGGTCGCCGTCCTGGTGTTCTGGCAGATGAATCAGCGCGGGCCGGAGATCCAGACCGTGCCGATCAACATCGACGCTCAGGGCAACCCGGTCGACGCCCAGGGCAATCCAGTTGCGCCCCCGGGCCCCGCGCGACCGGGCCAGCCCGGGCCGTGGCCCGGCG